>CAYZQP010000179.1:0-7992 GCA_964480545.1 uncultured Mesorhizobium sp.
TTCTCGCGCGATGTGATCGCGATGTCGACGGCGATCGGCCTGTCGCACAACATGTTCGATGCCGCTGTCTATCTCGGCGTCTGCGACAAGATCGTGCCGGGTCTGGTGATTGGCGCGCTGGCCTTCGGCCATTTGCCTGCGGTGTTTGTGCCAGCCGGGCCGATGACGTCCGGCCTGCCGAATGACGAGAAGGCGCGCGTGCGCCAGCTCTTTGCCGAGGGCAAGGTTGGCCGCGCGGAACTGCTGGAAGCCGAGTCCAAGTCCTATCACGGACCGGGAACCTGCACCTTCTACGGCACCGCAAATTCCAACCAGATGTTGATGGAAATCATGGGCCTGCATTCGCCTGGCGCGTCCTTCGTCAATCCGAACACGCCGCTGCGCGACGCGCTGACCCGCGAAGCCGCCAGGCGCGCGCTGGCGATCACCCAGCTCGGCAATGAGTACATCCCCGTTGGCAAAATGATCGACGAGAAGTCGGTCGTGAACGGCATTATCGGCCTGCACGCCACCGGCGGCTCGACCAACCACACGATGCATCTCGTGGCGATGGCTGCGGCAGCAAACATCCGCATCACCTGGCAGGACATTTCCGACCTGTCGGAGGCCGTGCCGCTGCTGGCGCGCGTCTATCCGAACGGGCTCGCTGACGTGAACTACTTCCAGGCGGCTGGCGGCATGGGTTTTCTGATCCGCGAGTTGCTCGATGCCGGTTATCTGCACGAGGACGTGCGCACGATCTGGGGCGAAGGCCTGCGCGCCTATACGGTCGAGGCGAAGCTGGGCGCTGACGGCTCGGTGGTGCGTGAGCCCGCGCCAAAGCTCTCCGGCAATGACAAGGTGCTCGCGCCCGCATCCGCGCCGTTCCAGCCGACCGGTGGCCTGAAGGTTCTCACCGGCAATCTCGGCCATGCGATCATCAAGACTTCGGCGGTGAAGCCCGGGAAGCGCTTTGTCGAGGCACCGGCGCTGGTGCTCTCCAGCCAGCAGGAGCTGAACGACGCGTTCAAGGCTGGCGAGTTGGAAGGCGACTTCATCGCTGTGGTGCGCTTCCAGGGCCCGAAGGCCAATGGCATGCCCGAGTTGCACAAGCTAACGACCATCCTTGGCATTCTGCAGGACCGTGGCCAGAAGGTGGCGCTGGTCACTGACGGCCGCATGTCCGGCGCGTCCGGCAAGGTGCCTGCGGCGATCCACGTGACGCCCGAGGCGCTCGACGGCGGGCCGATCTCGAAGATCCGCACCGGCGACATCATCCGTCTCGACGGCGAAGCAGGCACGCTGGAGGTGCTGCTCTCCGCTGAAGAACTGCATGCGCGGGCGAAGGCCACCGCCGACCTCTCGGCAAACGAGTTCGGCATGGGCCGCGAGCTGTTCCGGGCGTTCCGTCAGGTCGCCGGCCGGGCGGATGAAGGTGCGAGCGTGTTTGGGTGACGAAGGTCACTCCGGCCAGTCGTCCGGATAGTCGCGACCTGCGTAGAGAACCCGCAGGATCGTAACCACCTCGTCATCTACACGATAGACAATCGTAGCGCTCTTCTCGAACGGCAGAATCCGAATGCGGTCACCGATGTCAGGACGCGGAGCGCCCCGTTGAGGCATCTGCGCCAACTTCCAGCAATGTGCGATCATGCGTGCAACCCAGCGCGATGCCGCAGCTGGTTTATCCTGTGCAATGAAATCACCGATGTCGTTAATGTCTCGATCCGCCAAGCGGTGAATGACGAGACGATAACTCAAGCTGCATCGTCCGCCTTGATACCAAACTTGCGCTCAAGACGAGCGAATGCCTCCTCGGCGGGAATGCATGGCGAAGGGTCATCCAGCGCCTCCTGCACTTTCTCCCTGAGAATGCGGTCAAGGGCTTTCTCTTCCCGGTCGAGCGCCCGCAGTCCCGCACGAACGACTTCGCTGGCCGAGGAGTAGTCACCCCGGGCCAGGCGCTCATCTACGCTGGCTTGCTGTTTGCCGAGGGTCACGGTGATTGGTTTGCTGGTGCGCATGGTCAGATATTACACTGTCATACAGCCATATCAAGGCTGCGCCACCCTTGTAACTTGTAGCGTTACGCGCTACACCGAGCGATGATCGTCAGCTTTCGGCACAAGGGTCTTGAAGCATTTTACCGCACCGGTACGACAAAAGGCATTCAAGCTGACCATGCTCGAAAGCTTGCGGTCATTCTGGCCATTCTCGACGTAGCCGCGCAACCGCAGGACCTCGATCAGCCAGGCTTGCGTCTGCATCCGCTGAAGGGTGAACTCAAAGGACATTGGTCGGTTTGGGTGAACGGCAATTGGCGTGTCACCTTCCGCTTTGATGGCACGGACGTCGAATTGGTCGACTATCAGGATTACCTCTGAGGACAAGACAATGATCCATACCCATCCTCATCCGGGCGAGATCCTCCGTGAAACGGTGTTTGAGCCTTTGGAGATATCGGTGACCGAGGCCGCCGAGCGGTTGGCAATGTCGCGGGTGGCGCTATCCCGGGTGCTGAATGGCAAGGCCGGGGTCAGCCCGGACCTTGCTTTGCGACTGGAGAAGGCCGGCGTCAGCACCGCACGGTTCTGGATCAACTTGCAGGCCAACCATGACCTATGGGTCGCCATGCAGCATGAACAGCCGGCTGTGCGCCCGTTGCAGCAAAACGCAGCCTGAGCATTCGATCCAAGGCTTGCCCGCGAAAGCAGGAAACAGAGAGGCGGCATGGCGACTTACATCGTAACCGGGGCGAGCTCCGGCATTGGCAGAGAGATTGCGCTCAAGCTTGCGCGTGACGGCAACGAGGTGATTGCGCTTGGCCGAAACGCCGGGCGGCTGGCCGAGGTGGCGCGGCAGCAATCCGGCGTTGTCGCGATGGAGATCGACCTCGCCAACACTGCCGCCGTGATGGAACTGGCGGAACGGCTGACGCACCTCAAGCCGGACGGGCTGATCAACAATGCCGGCGTTCAGTGGAACGTGACATTCTTTGATCCTGAATATACGCCGCAGAAAATCGCTGACGAGATCAGCGCCAACCTCACCGCGCCCGCGATCCTGACACGTATCCTGGCCCCTGCCGCGCCGGGCCCGTTCGTGGTGGTGAATGTCAATTCGGGCCTGGCGATCCACCCCAAGAGCACGTCGGCGATCTACAGTGCCAGCAAGGCGGGG
The DNA here is from genome assembly GCA_964480545.1 of uncultured Mesorhizobium sp. Lineage (GTDB taxonomy): Bacteria > Pseudomonadota > Alphaproteobacteria > Rhizobiales > Rhizobiaceae > Mesorhizobium_G. The sequence goes on from CAYZQP010000179.1 coordinate 3,160, forward strand.
CTCTGGATGTTCTCCGACGCGGTGGAAGCGCAGGCGCGCCCCGGTATGCGGGTCGTCGATGTGGTGCTGCCGCTGGTCGATACGCCGATGACCGCCGGGCGAGGCTCCGGCAAGATTTCCGCCAGCAAAGCTGCGGACGAGATCATTGCCGCGATGAAGAGCGGAAAGCCTCGCGTCTATGTCGGCAAGGCGAAGTTGCTGCGCGTGCTGAATGCCGTCGCGCCCTGGCTCGCGGCACGCATCATGAAGCGGATGTGACGATCAGAACTCGTCCAGGCCGGTCCTGCCATAGCGCGCCGACGATTTCCAGGCGCGCCAGAGGTTGGCAATCATCAGGCCGGGCGAGCTAACCAGCAGCATGGCTGGCATCACGACAGCATAGAAAAGCCCCAACAACACGATGTCGCCGATGTCTGTATGGCTTTCCGCAAAGACCGATCCTATCCACAGATCGTCCCAGGTCTCCATACCGTTGAAGGCCGCTGCGACAACGAGCAAGGCACCATTCACTGCCCACCATTTCGAAATCAGCATAGCCGAGATGGATGTTGACGCCGTTGCGCGAAAGACGGCGGGCGCCTGTTCCTCGCTACATGGTTAGCGGAATGTAGCGGCGCGATTTCTCCTGCTGACTGGACTCAATAAGGCCAGTCGGGTGATACGCCGTCGCCGGGATAACCCGTCTGCTTGCACTTTACAGGCGGCTTGCCCTTGATCGAGAGCGTACTCTGGTTGTCCTCGTCGATCGACCAGAGGTAGCCCTGTCCGGAATAGAGCGCCGACTTGCCCGCGCGCCCCTGGAACGCCATCACAATGTCAGCCTTTGCAGTGGAGAGCACAGCAACGCTGTTCTGCTTCGACCCCTGCATGGCAATGCCAAACTTCAGTTTGCCGCACTGATGGTAGGATGATTCCTCCGTCGCATCGGTGTCATGCGGCAGGTCAATGGTGATCTTTGTTCCCTCCGCGAAGGCCGGCGAGGCGAGAAAGATGGCTGCAGCAACAAGCAGAATTCGCTTCAAGATTTCCTCCGCAGATAGACGGAAACCGGCGGCCTGAGCCGCCGGAATCACTGGTCTGGCACTTAAGGCACCTTCACTTCCGTACGTTCGCCAGCCTTTACCGAGAAAGGCGTCTCGCTCTCGGCCTTGTCGGCCTTGAACTTGTTTGAGACGACATAGTCCCCAGCCGGCAGCGTGGTCTGCAACCTGTCACCGTACTCGTAGGCCATTTCCTTGCGGTTGCCCTGGATGTCCTTCTTCGCCTCGTAGATGCGCATGACTTCGCCGCCGGTCGTCTCGATTGCGGCCACGCCTGCGTTCAGCGACACCGCCACATCCTGCGCCTCGCCAACCTTCACAGAGAACGGATGCTCGACAGTGGTTGCCTGCATTTCAACGAGAGCGACATAGTCGCCGGCCGGCAGGTTGAACTTCTTGCCGGGACCGTAGTCATAGGCGACCTGCTCGCGCGTGCCGTCGATCTTCTTTGCGGCCTTGTACACGCGGGTATAGAGCCCGCCGGCATCCACCTTGTCGCCGCCAGTCGTGTAATAGGCATCAAGCGTCGCAGTGCCAACGCCGGCGAGGATGTCCTGCTTGATGTCGGCACCGGCGGCAAGCGCGATCTTTTCGGTCACTTCAGCCGCGCCAATCGTCACCTTCACCTCGATATCACCGGCCGGAAGCGTAACGCGCTTCACGTCGTACTCGGTCGTGTTGCCGCCTGGATAATCAAAGCGGATGGTCGGGTTGGTCGCCTGCACACCTGGCGCGGACAGCGCGGTGATAGTCAGCCGCCCGGCGTTCAGCACGACCTGTGGCTTTGCCACTTCTCCGGCCTTTACGGTGAGGTCCTGCCTTGCGGAGGCCTGACCAAGGTTGCCCTCGATGATGTACTCACCCGGTTCGACGTTGAGGCTGCGATGATCATACTCGGTGGTGACGCGCTCACCCTGTGTGCCGTCGCTGTTCTTCTTGAAGATGTGCCAGACAAAGCCGGAAGTGGAGATATCGACCTCTGGCCCGCCAGCGACGAGGTAACCTGCGGGGTCCACGTTGAACTCAGGCGCGGCCGGAGGTGGAGGCGTGGGCTCCGGTGCAGGAGCAGGAGCCATTGCAACCGTCGTCTTCAGCGCGTCCTCAAGGCCCTGCGCGTCGCTCGCCTGGATGTATTTGCCGCCGGTATTGTCGGCGAGGCAGGCAACCTGCTTGCCTTCATCGGCGGTCAGACCAAAGCCGACGACATGGGCCGTGAAGTCAACGCCGGACTGCTCGAGTTCCCTTCCGAGTGCGCAAGGATCTGCCTCGCAGGTTTCGAGGCCGTCGGTGATGAGAATTACGGTCGCCTTGTTCTCGGTATATTTCAGATCTTCCGCAGCCTTTTTCACGGAGGCGGAAAGCGGCGTCTTGCCGAGGAATTTCATGTTGTCGACTGCGGTCGAGATCGCAGCCTCGGTTCCCTTGCCGGGGGGCACGACGAGCTCGATGTCGGTGCAACTGCCCTTTTCGCGGTGACCGTAAGCCATCAGGCCAAGTTCAGTATCGGCCGGAACGGTTTTCAGCACGCTGCGCAGTGTCTCACGCGCAATTTCAAGCTTGGGTTTGCCGTCGATCTGGCCCCACATCGAGCCAGAAGCGTCAAGCACAATAATAGTGCTCTCTTCTGCCATTGCGGCAGTAGATGTGAAGGCGAAGGCGGATGCCGCCAGAAGAGTCCGCAATTTCATCGATCATCCTCAAAATCAAATCACTTCGGTCCAAGGCGGCGGACGTTATCCATTCTCCCCCACCCGCACAATGCGGAATGCGCCCCGAAGATCAGCGCCCCCATGCATAAGTGTCGTCAACGCCAAAAAGGTTCACGGAAACTGTTGTCGCCCTGAAACTACGACCCTGGTACTTGATTTGCACAGTCGATCACCCTTACCTGCGCGCCAGGCAGGAGTATGCGCATGGATGTCGTTCTGGTCGGCTGCGGAAACATGGGTTACGCCATGCTGGCGGGCTGGCTGAAGGGTGGCAAGCTCGCCGCTGCCGATGTCGCCGTGGTCGAGCCACATGACGGCTTGCGCGAACGCGCTGCAGGTCTTGGCGTTACCGCCGTGACGGATGCCGCCGAACTGCCGGGCGGCGCGCCGTCGATCATCGTGATTGCGGTGAAGCCGCAGGTAATAAAGGACGTGCTGGCGGGCTATTCCGGGTTCGGCAATGGGGCGACGACTTTCGTCAGCGTCGCCGCCGGCACGCCGATTGCGACTTTTCTCGCCATTCTTGGACCGCAAACGCCGGTGCTGCGCTGCATGCCGAACACGCCGGCTGCGATCGGCAAGGGCATGATGGTCACCTTTGCAAATGAGTCTGTGACGCCGCAGGCAGCCGCGCGCATCGCCGACCTGCTGTCGGCCAGCGGAGCGGTGACATCGATCCCCGGCGAGGATCTGATGGACGCGGTGACCGCCGTATCCGGCTCTGGCCCGGCCTACATTTTCCATTTCATCGAAGCGCTGACTGCTGCCGGCATGCAAGTCGGCCTGCCCGCGGATACCGCCAAGCTGCTCGCCATGCAGACAGTCTATGGCGCGGCGAGCCTGGCCAAAGACAGTTCCGACGAGCCGGGTGAGTTGCGCCGCCAGGTGACCAGCCCGAATGGCACGACCCAGGCCGCGCTGAACGTGCTGATGGGCGAGGACCGGCTGACGCGCCTGTTGACCGAAGCGGTCACGGCTGCGCGTGATCGTGGTATCGAGTTGGGCACGTAGCGGTCGAGGAGCCGACGGGATACCTTTCCATGCGTGATGTATGTTAGCGCGGCTGCTCACCTTCCTGATGGCTTTGGCGCTCGTGGGCGCGATGCTTGGCACCGCGCATTATGTGCCGGTGCCAGTACGGCCCGGCGAGATGGTCGTCAGCATGCCCGGCCTGAAATCCAGTCATGCACAGCTTGCTGTACCTTCGTGGCGGGATACCGAACGCCGGGCAACGCCGATCTCCGACCAGGTTGGCAACAGGCCGCTGCCGATTTCCTGGGTGCCACCACCAACCATATCTCCTGAACCTGCCAGGCCGCTGGAGCCAATCGCATCATGGGTGGCGCGGGGCGCTCTCGCATACTGGCTGACCGGAAGCCTCGGAGGTGCAAGCACCCCGTTGAGCTTTGAGTGGCTTGCGGCCTTGCTGACAGGTCTCGCCCTGTTGCTCGGGCATCTGGCGTGGCGACGTGACGAAACTTCTGGCGCAGCCGCGCCTCATCAACGGAGGCGGGCTACTCGCCCGTCCCCGCATTTTCAGGGAGATACTCATGCGTGATGCTGTCATCGTTTCCACCGCCCGCACGCCGATTGGCCGGGCCTATCGCGGCGCGTTCAACGCAACGCTTTCGCCAACGCTGACCGCGCATGCGCTGCGCGCCGCCGTCGAGCGTTCGAAAGTTGATCCTGCTGAAATCGATGACTGCATCATCGGCTCGGCACTGCCGCAGGGCGGCCAGCACACGATTGGCCGCAACGCGCTGCTGCGCGCCGGCCTGCCGGTCACCGTGCCGGGCATGACGATTGATCGCCAGTGCGCCTCAGGCCTGATGGCGATTGCCACCGGGGCCAAGCAGATAATCGTTGACCGCATGGATGTCGTGCTGGCCGGTGGCGTGGAATCCATCTCCACCGTGCAGACCAACGAGTTGCGCGTGCAGGCTGATCCCGAGCTGATCGCCTCGCACCCGGATGCCTATATCGCGATGATCGACACGGCTGAGGTCGTTGCCAAACGCTACGGCATTTCACGCGAGCGCCAGGACGCCTACGCCCTGTCGTCCCAGCAGCGCACCGCACAGGCC
>CAYZQP010000180.1:0-695 GCA_964480545.1 uncultured Mesorhizobium sp.
ATCGAGCGCGGCCATCTCTACATCGCGCAGCCGCCGCTCTACAAGGTGACGCGCGGCAAGTCCTCGCAGTACCTGAAGGACCAGGCCGATTTCGAGCGCTTCCTGGTCGAGACCGGCACGGATGACGCAACGCTGACGCTGTCGTCGGGCGAGGTGCGCTCGGGCGCTGACCTGCGCGTTGCGATTTCTGACGCGCTGGGCGTGCGCACGCTGCTCGCCGGCCTGCACTCGCGCTACAATCGTGACGTGGTCGAGCAGGCAGCGATTGCCGGCGGCCTGAACCCCGACATCTTCAACAATCTCGGAACCGCGGACGCGATGGCAAAGACCATCGCGGCACGTCTCGACGCCATTGCTGAAGACATGGAGCGCGGCTGGGAAGGCCGCACCTCCACCTCCAACGAAGGCCCCGGCGGCTTCATCTTCGAGCGCACCGTGCGCGGCGTGAAGGAATCGGCCTCCATCGACATGGGCCTGATCAACTCGGCCGACGCGCGTCAGCTCAACCGGCTGGCCGAGCGCCTGCGTGAAACCTACTCCGAGCCGCCGGTGCTGCGCCGCAAGGACACCGCGATCCCCATCGCCGGGCCGCTGGCGCTGCTTGATGCGGTGTTCGAGGCCGGCAAGAAGGGGCTGTCGCTACAGCGCTACAAAGGTCTTGGCGAGATGAACGCCGAGCAGCTGTGGGAAACCAC
>CAYZQP010000180.1:705-7939 GCA_964480545.1 uncultured Mesorhizobium sp.
CTGATGGGCGACGAGGTCGAGCCGCGCCGCGAGTTCATCCAGGATAATGCGCTGTCAGTAGCCAACCTCGACGTGTAGCCGACTTCAACGGCTGATTAATAAGCTTCTGCTAACTCTATCGCGAATCGGCGGTGGGGATCGCGAAATGTTCGGTAAACGTCAGCAGGCGCCGGTTGGTGGAACCACGGTGTCGCCGCCGGTCTACAGGTCCAGACCTGAGGGGCAGGCGGGCACGGAGGCCGCACGAGCGATCGTCCTCCCTGAGCCGCCAGGCCCGCCGCCGCAGCCACCGGCCTCATCGCAGCCGGAGCGGTATGACCCGGCGACCACCGTGATCGTCAGGCGCGCCTCATTTGACAAGATGCGCAGCGAGGGCAAGGGCGAGAACCTCGTCTTCGACGTCGTTCAGTTCGTCAACAATATGCAGGGCTACGGCCATTTCATTCGCTACGAAATCTCGCAGCGTGCGCTTCAGGCCTACCACACCGACTTCTATCTGGCCCAGGTGAACAATGGCGGCCACAGCCAGTTCATTCACAATGCCGGTTCAAACTATTCCTGGATCGTCGCCGATGTCCGTGCCGCCCTGGCGGGCATGCAGGCCCCTGCCTATCAGGATATCTTCGAGCGCATGGTCTCCTGGGTGCAGGAGAACCCGGAGGAAGCCGCGCAGCAGACCGGTTTTAATGGCGGCAGGGCAGCGATCCTCGACGAACTCGACAAGCAATTCTATGCGCTGGGCAACAGCCAGCCATTGGCGGATCACTCCGGTCTATGGATTTCGGGCTGGCCGGGTCTGGTGCTGGTCGAGAGCGATGATTATCCGGCGCAGATGGAAAAGCTGATTGCGCTCAACCCGCTTCGCCAGGGGCGTCTGATCAACCGCTCTATCAATTCGATCAATCACCAGGTGACGGACCATCACCACCTGACCGCCGGCTACTGCTGCTCGCAGGTCGGCGAGTATGTGGAGGAAGTCTTCGGTCATGTGCCGATGAAGATCAACGGCCAGGAAATACCCGGTCAGTTTGCCAGGGCGGTTTCCGGTCGCATGTTTGCCGTCGCGGTAGCCACGACGCTGGGCATCATCTTCGAATCGAGGCGGGGCGAAGGCTTCGACTTCGACTATGACAAACGCACGTCCGGCATCATGTTTGAGGGCCTCGATGCGATGATCGGGTTCGCCGGAAAGAACAACCTGGCCGCCGGCGTCGACCTCTTGTTCCGCAATGCCGGTCTTGACCCGAGTGAACTGGTCGTGACGCCACACGACCTGGACAAGGCAGATGATGGCGAGGACCGCATGCAGTGGTTCGCCTTCTCGCCCCGGCATGGTCAATTCATCGTCGGCTGTGTCGCCGGCGCGCTGACATTGATCGAAATGCAGGCGCAGAAAGTGCTGGGAACAGTCATGCCCGACGAGGTTGCCCGGCATCTGCAGGCAGCACAGAAGGCCGCCGGGATTCGACCGGAGGTGCTGTAAGCTAACCAGAGGTTGCGGATAATCTAAAAGAAACGTCGAATTAATCACCTTGGGTTTAAGTATCTGCCAGGAATGGAGAGTATCAATTGGGTTTCGGGAAGCGCGACAAGTCGCCGACCATGGTCCTGCAGGAGCTGCATCCTGCCTATCGCCCGCGGCCGGAGCCCGAGCGTAAGCCTGTCGTTGTCAACGTCGCAGGCGCGCTGAACATTGTCATCAACCGCTCGGCCTATCAGACCATCAGCACCGGCGTGGATCGCTACGCATTGGTGCAGGCGGTGGTCAATTATGTGACCGCGATGATGCAGGAAGGCCTCTATGCGCGCTCGGAAGTGCCGGCACGCGCCATGCAGGTTTACCAGATTGATCACTATATCAACGCCCTGAAGACTGACGGGCATGGCCAGTTTATCCGCAACAGCGCCAGCCGCGCCTCGGTCTTCGCCGATATCCGCACCGGGCTTGGCGCCATGGGCGCCCACGACCACCTGAACATCTTTGAACGGATGATCGCCTGGATGGAGGCAAATCCGGAATTCATCGATAGCCAGGGCGAAATCGAGGAGTGGCAGGCCGCTCCATTGAACAAGCTGGATTCGGATTATTTCGCCGCCAGCCGACTGTCGTCGATCGGTGACCAGATGGCGCGCTGGATCTCGACCTGGCAGGATCTGAGTGTCGTCGAGGAATCAGACTACGCAGCCACTTTGCGCAGGGTCGCCGAACTGAACCCCAAACGCGGGCCGCGTACCAGGCGCCGTTCCATTGACAGCCTGACCTATCAACTGACCGACGTCGTGCAGGCTGCGATGGGCATGGCCTGCGCCTCCATTGACGAGCAAAAGCTGGCGGTTGGCGGTGGTTCGTACCAGACTGTCGACGGCGAGAGCCGCATGACTTTCGCCATTCGAACCAGCAAGGCGCTGCGCTTTTGCGTCCTGGGTGACGAGTTCGCGGCAATCCACGAGCGTATCGAAGGCGCAAGCGGACCGGACATCAGTGACATCGAATGGCTGAAGCCTGTCATTGAGGCTGGAAGGCTTGTCGGACAGCATGGACCGCAGGTCGGGCGGCGGCTGACAATAGTCGACGCCCCCGTTGTCGCGGCCATGACCGACCTCATCAAGACTTACAATGTGCCGGCCGCCATGGACCTTGCGTTGCGCCGGGCGAATGTCGATCCTGTCGGTGCGGTCGCAGCGCCGGTTGCTGTCGATCCGCACGAAACCGGACCTATTGCCAGGTGTTTTGTCGTCGTGGGTAACCGGGGTTACCACCTTTTCGCGACCGCAAGTGGTGCGATGCTGATGAACAGCGAGGCTTTTGAGACGCTGGCCCGGGTCAATCCTGACGAGATCGCCGAACATGAGCGCCAGGTAAAAGCCGAGGCTCTGGCGTAGCTTGGTCAAGTACGCCTGGATAAGCAGGGCGCAGTATCGGTCAAGGAACCAGCGTGGCTGGCGTCCGTTTGACAGCAATGCAGACGACATGCCGCCGCCCGAGACGATGCGCGCCATGAGCCGTGCCGAACGTGGGGAGGCAGTCGAAGCGTCGTCTTTTCCAGGCGACAATTACCCGATGCGCAATTGCAGGGACCACAAACTGGCAAAGTTGCACTTCGCTAGTAGCGGCTTCTTTTTCGTATCTGAGGAAAGTGCAGCCGTCCTTTCGAGCTTTGATATGGGGAACAGCCGTCTCTATCCTACCAGAATTTGGTATCCGGACAGAAAAACACCAGTTCCAGGAAATTACTTTTATCTGAATATAGCCAATCTGAAGGACGCTTTCCTGCCCGGCAGTTCCAGGGAGTTTGAGCCTTACAACAACGCATGGGCAGCGCGCCTGGTCTCGCTCGGAAACGACAAGACCGTCCTTGGCCGCAAGGCGCTGGAGGGACCGGACATCTGGATCGACAAGAATGTCTGGCACAGCTTCTTTCTCAGTGATGCTCTCGTCAAAGGCCTCAAGAAAGCGGGCATCCTTGGCGATTGGGGCGTCTACCGTTGCATCATTGATGAGGGCATTCGGGATTCGGGAGACTTGCGCGGGTTGTTCCTGAGGAAATCGCGGGCATGAGCGCCAGGTGAGAGCCGAGGCGCTGGTGTAACTGGTGTAGCTTCATAAATTCTCGCCGATGCGATATCGGCGGGTATGACGCAAAGCGAGTCCAGTTCCGGCCCTCCGTTTCTCGGCATCGAAACCGGTGGAACTTACACCGACGCAGTCCTGTGGTCGGAGGCAGATGGCCGGCTGATCGCCAAGGCAAAATCGCTAACCACACGTCACGATCTTTCGGTCGGGATTGGCGGGGCGGTTGATGCTGCGCTTGCGGCGTCGGGAGCCTCACCCTCTGATATCCGGCTGGCATCGATGTCAACAACGCTGGCGACAAACGCGCTCGTTGAGGGGCAGGGTGGTCGCGCCGCGCTGGTGCTGATCGGCTTCTCCGACGCAGAAATGTCGCGCGACGGATTGCGTACCGCGCTCGGCCAGGATCCGGTCGTTTTCTGCGCCGGTGGACACGATGTACATGGCAATCCCGGCAAGCTCGATCTTGCGCCGCTGGAGGCCGCGCTGCCTGAACTGGCCGGCTCCGTCTCGGGCTTTGCGGTCTGCGCACTGTTTGCCACCCGCAACCCGGCGCACGAACTGGCCGCTGCCGAACTGATACGCAGCCGCACCGGGCTACCGGTCACCGGCAGCCACGAACTGACGTCAAAACTTGGCGGGCCGCGCCGCGCCCTGACAACCCTTCTGAACGCGCGGCTGATCTCGATGATCGACCGTCTCGTGTCGGCCACAGAAGGCTTCCTCGCGTCCCGCGCGATCTCCGCCCCGCTGATGGTTGTCCGCGGTGACGGCGCGCTGGTCTCGGCCGCCTTCGCGCGCAGCAGGCCGATAGAAACGATCCTTTCCGGACCTGCCGCGAGCCTGGTCGGTGCGCGCCATCTCACCGGTCTCGACAATGCTGTTGTGTCGGATATCGGCGGAACCACCACTGACGTCGCAGTTCTGGACCGGGGCCGTCCCCGCCTCGACCCGGAGGGTGCAACAGTCGGCGGCTACAGAACGATGGTCGAGGCGGTCGCGATGCGGACCTTCGGCCTTGGCGGCGATTCCGAGGTGTCCCTGCAGGAAGGCGCGCTGATACCACGCATCCTGCTTGGGCCGCGTCGGCTGGTACCGTTGTCGCTGGCAGGTGTCAGCCATGACAGCGTCCTTCGCGATATGGAGCGGCAACTGCTGGCATCCAATCCTGGCAGGCTGGATGGGCGTTTTGCGATGCGCACAGGCGTGCCGGAGCGACTGGCCGCCGGACTTTCGGCCGCCGAGGCAAAGCTGCATGATGCCATAGGGGCCGTGCCCCTGCCGCTTGACCGGCTGCTGACATCAACAGCGCAGGCAGTTGTGCTCAACCGTCTGGTGGTGCGCGGGCTGGTGCATATCGTCGGGCTCACGCCTTCGGATGCAGCCCATGTGCTGGGACTGCAGTCAAACTGGAACGCGGCTGCCGCGCAACTCGGCGCAGAATTGCTGGCGCGGCGCAGGGATGGACGTGGACAGCCTGTAGCGGCTTCGGCGCAGGAGATTTCTGCCCGCGTGCTGGCCGCCGTGACACGCGCTTCAGCCGAGGCGATTCTGGAAACGGCATTCGCCGAGGATGGCCATGACGGTGCCTCGACGGTTGCGCATGACATTGTACAAAGGGCGCTGGAGGGCAGGAGCAGCATCGCCCGCCTCACCGTCGCGCTTGACCGGCCGGTCATCGGGCTCGGCGCATCGGCAGCGCTGCACTATGCGAAACTTGCGCCGCTGGTCGGCAACGAATGCACCACGCCGCCCGACGCGGATGTGGCCAACGCGATTGGCGCTGTCGTTGGCCAGGTCAGGGTTCAGGTGCAGGCGCGGGTCAGCCAGCCACAGGAAGGGCTGTTCCGGCTGGCGGCTGGGTCCCTTCTGCGCGATTTTACTGAAGAGCACGCGGCAATGTCTGCCGCCGAAGAGCATATTCGCAAGCTCGCAGCAGAGCGCGCCGCAGAGGCAGGCGCAGATGCTGTGGAGATCGACATCGGCAGGGATGTCATGACCTCGACAATTGAGGGGCAGCGCATGTTCATCGAGGCTGTGCTGGTTGCGACTGCAGCAGGCCGTCCGCGCATAGCTGACGCATGAGCCATGCGACGTATCCGTCTGCTCAACGATGAGTTTCCCCGACAGGCTATTGTCGTAGATCAAGTGATGGCTTCTGCTGGAGCGTTCGGCAAAGGTTCGTCACGGTCGGCCTCCATCGGTTGACTGATCAGCCCGGTTGGCTTAGCCGGAACCGGTCTGCGTTAGAGGGGTGCCATGAGCAAGATCGTCGAGACGAACGGCCTGTCCGTTGCCGAAGAACTCCATGCCTTCGTGGATCGCGCCGCCAGGGGCACCGGCATAAAACCGAAGGAGTTCTGGGCGGGGTTTGCCGACATAGTCCACGATCTCGCCCCCACGAACCGGGCTCTGCTGGCCAGGCGCGAGCAGATCCAGGAAAAGATCGACCAGTGGCACCGCGCAAATCCCGGCGCTGTCGACCTGCCTGAATACAAGAAATTCCTGAAAAAGATCGGCTATCTCGTACCCGAAGGCCCGGCCTTCAGCGTTTCCACACGCAATGTCGATCCCGAGATCGCCAAGCTGGCGGGGCCGCAGTTGGTCGTTCCCGTGATGAACGCGCGCTATGCGCTCAATGCCGCCAATGCGCGCTGGGGCTCGCTCTATGACGCGCTCTACGGCACCGACGCGATTTCGGAAGAAGATGGCGCGGAAAAGGGCAAGGGCTACAACCCCAAACGCGGCGCCAGGGTCATCGCCTGGGCGCGCAAATTCCTCGACGAGTCGACGCCGCTGAAGGGCGCAAGCTGGACCGAGGCCACCGGCTTTGCCGTGCGCGACGGCAAGCTCGCCGTGTCGACCACCAACGGCAAGGTCGTCGGCCTCGCGCGTCCCAAACAGTTCGCGGGCTATCTCGGCAAGAAGACCGGCCCGAGCAACATTCTGCTGCGCAACAATGGCCTCGGCATCGAGATTCTGGTGGATGGCGAGTCCACCATCGGCAAGGCCGACCCTGCCAGCATTTCTGATGTCTGGCTGGAATCGGCACTGACCGCGATCCAGGACTGCGAGGATTCAGTCGCCGCTGTCGATGCCGAAGACAAGGTCGTGGCCTATTCCAACTGGCTCGGCCTGATGAAGGGCGACCTGACCGAGGAAGTCAGCAAGGGCGGCAAAACCTTCACCCGCAAGCTGAACCCGGATTTGAAATACAACGCGCCGGATGGCTCGAAATTCGAGCTGGTCTGCCGCTCGCTGCTGCTCGTGCGCAATGTCGGGCATTTGATGACCAACCCGGCAATCCACGACAAGGACGGCAACGAGGTCCCCGAAGGCATCATGGATGCCGCGATCACCGCGCTGATCTCGCTGCACGATATCGGCACGAAGGGCCGCCGCAAGAACTCGCGCGCCGGCTCCATGTATGTGGTCAAGCCAAAGATGCACGGCCCTGAGGAAGTGGCCTTTGCGGTGGAGGTGTTCAGCCGCGTCGAGAAGCTCCTGGGCATGCCGAAGAACACCATCAAGATGGGCATCATGGACGAGGAGCGCCGCACCACGGTGAACCTCAAGGAATGCATCCGCGCTGCCAGGGATCGCGTCGTGTTCATCAACACCGGCTTCCTGGATCGCACCGGCGACGAGATGCACACCTCGATG
>CAYZQP010000181.1:0-7906 GCA_964480545.1 uncultured Mesorhizobium sp.
GCATCGCCGCCCACAATCGCCAGCGCCGCTACCTCGCTGCCCGAACCCATCGCAAGCACATGGGCATCAACGTTCGTCCCGCGCAGCGTCGCCGCATCGCCCTCATTGACGAAGGCTGCCTCCAGCCGGCTCTGCGCACCGCGAATCGCCACCGCCCCGCCACCGCCGAGCAGCAACTGGTTCGGCCCAAGCGTCAGCGTCTGCGCCAGCGCTATCTCGCCATTTGCCAGCGCCAGCGCGTCAGCGCCCGCTCCTGCCAGCGTTGCGCTGGCTGTCGCCGCCGTATCACCGGCAGCGATCTGCACCACCTTGCCAACCGTCCGTCCGCTTTCCACAAACTCGGCGGTCTCAACATCACCAGTCGAGCCAACATGCGTGCGGATCATCCCGGCGCGTTCCACCGGCTGCACCAGCGGATCAAACGGATCTTCCGAACGTGCCCTGCCGCCAAGCGGAATGCGCAGCCGTGCCCGCAGGCCAAACTCGGTCTTTTCCTCCCTATCATGGGAGACAGAAGCACCGAGGCCTAACGTCGAGCCCTCGCCAAGCCCCGGCAGGATGGCCACGGTCAGTTCTGCGCGCGCCTTCACCCCGAACGTGTCTTCCAGGTTCTTGCCGTCGAGCCAGTAACCACCGCCAAACAGCTTGAGCTGGGCCTTGGCGTCCTTCGGAAACACCGGCACACGCACGCCAACCTCGGCGTCTGCGCCACCACGTGCCTGCTCCTGCCCGCCCTGAAACAACAGACTGCCCTCGGAAATGAACGCGTGGTTGAACGCCTCCTCGACCTTGGCACTGGTCACAGGCGCATAGGCATTGATGCGCGCCTCGAACACATCGCCAATCGCTTCCGCACCAAAACTGAGCTGGTGGAACGTATTGCCACGCTTCGTCTGCAGCACATCGTAGTAGCCGTAAGCACCGAGCACGAGACCGCCGGCGGTGCGGGTCCGGTAGCCCGCGCCAAGCGATCCAAATCCGTTCGCCGCCTCCGATGCACCACCGCTGAGATCGATGAAGGCATAACCGCCATTGTCGAGCCTGAAGGGGACCATCAGCCCGATCCTGCCATCCACCGCGCCGTAAGTCAGGCTCCCCTGCGCCTCGACAATTGCCGTCTGGGCGAACACCCAGGACGGCAAAGCGGTAGCGCAAAGCAGTGCGGCAGCGGAAAGTTTCAGCGATTTCATGGCAGGGCTCGGGTGTGGATCGAGCGGCAAACTAAATACATGACTAAAAGAGTCAATGTTTAGTCGGCGGCCTGCTGCTCCTGCGCACCAATGCATGCTAGTCTGGGCCAACGAAGGACCAACCATATGCGCTTGCTTCTCGCCACAGCCATCAGCCTGACCTGCGCCCTGCCAGCCAGCGCGCAGACCTACCAGAGGACCGATCACCCCGGCTTCGAGGCCCTGCGCTTCGTGTTCCGGGCGCAGAACCTGCCGCTCAAGGACAACCCGTCATGCCAGGATCTGGTGACGAGTGTCGAGGCTCCGACACTCGGCGACTGGATGGGCTGGGTATTCTCGCAGCTTGAGCCGGTTGAGGGCCTGTCCGGCATAGATGCCAAGTGCGAGGGCCCGGCCGACAAGCTCCAGTGCAGCGTGAACGCGCGCCGCCGGGCAGGCGAGGAGGTCTGGCAGTGGGGTGTCGAGTTCACTGCGAATGGTTCAACCGGCGACATCGATCCCGCCACGCTGAAATGCAACATGGCGGGTTGATCCCAACGCAAAAGGGCGGCCCGAAAGCCGCCCCTTCACCCCAGGTCCGGGAAATTCGCCTGGCTTACCGCCCGGCAATCACGCTGGCGATCAGGCCACTGCCGATTGCGATCAGCAGATAGTCATTGTTGACCTTCACCCACTGGTGGTTACGCGGAGGCGTGCGCAGCTGGGCGTGACGGCGGTGATCGACGCGCTGATAGTTGCGCCAGTTGTTGACACGCTCGCCGCGATTCCAGCGCTTGGCCTGATAACGCTGCTGGACACGCGGGGCCGGCTCCCAACGCTTCACCTCACGCTTGACCATGCGGCCGTTGGGGGCACGAACCCATTCGGTGCGCGTCACCTGCCGGTAGCCAGGGCGATACTGCACCTGCTCGAAATTCGTCTGCGCCTTGATGACAGGGGCCTTCGGAGCTGCCTGAACGCTCGCCACAGGGGCAACCATCATCGAAGCGGCGAGAGCGGCAAGGAAGAACTTTTTCATGGGATCGTCTCCGTTTTTTACACGCCCCAGACCTAGGCCCCGCCGGATGAATAAAAACTGAATAAAACATTACAATTGCGTAATGGAATCTTGGCCTTGGCTTCAGAATCTCACGTTTCTGACGGCAATTGCTCCTGCGCCAGAACACGTCGCAAAGGGCCTGCCAAAACTTACCCGGCTAATGTAAATTTGACATATTGGCGCGGTTCTGATTCTTCGGAGTTTCCCCTGAACAGCCGCAAACCGGCAGGTATTGAGTAGATATGAGCGGATCGCTGGTCCTCCTGAATCTGGCTGGTGCAGTCGCCCTGCTCCTCTTCGCCACGCGCATGGTGCGCACCGGCGTCGAGCGCGCGTGGGGCGACGTGCTGCGCCATAAACTGCGCGGCATTTTGAAGAACCCGATAGCCGCCGTAGGTGCAGGCGGCGTGCTCGCCATGTGTCTGCAGAGCGCGACCGCAGTCTGCCTGATCGTCGGTGCCTTCGTTGGTTCGGGCATTGTTGGCGGCACGTCCGGTCTGCTCGCAGCATTGGGTGCTGATGTCGGTTCGGCCATCATCGCAAAACTGCTGTCTTTCAACCTCTCCTTCCTCACACCGCTTCTGCTGGTCATCGGCACCGGCCTGTTCATGTCGACCGAAAACCGCAAGGCGCTGCAGATCGGCCGCATCCTCATCGGGGTCGGTCTGCTGATCCTGTCGCTGCGCCTGATCGGTGAAGCCTCCGAGCCACTGCGCGAAAGCAAGCTGCTGCCGGTCATCGTGCAATATCTGGCCGGCGACCGCGTCACGGCCTTCCTGGTCGCAGCGCTGATCACCTGGCTGTTTCATTCCAGCGTTGCTGCTGTGCTGCTGTTTGCAGCACTCGCCCAACGCAACATCATCCCGCTCGATCTTGGCGTCGTGCTTATCCTCGGCGCAAACATCGGCGGCGGATTGATCGCCGTCATGCTGTCGCGCGCAGCCACGCCGCGTTCGCGCATCATCCCGATCGGCAACCTGATCCTGCGCGGCGCAGGCGCACTGATCGCACTCATCGCCATCAGCCGCTTCCCCCTGCCCTTCGACAAGCTCGGCTCGACACCTGAAACCATCATGCTGAACTGGCACATCGCCTTCAACGTGGCGCTCGCGCTGGTCGGCATGTTGATCGCCGCCCCCGTCTTCAAACTGGCCGAACGCATCGCCACCGCCGGTGTGAAGAAGGAGCAGGAGGTCGATCTTGTCGAAACCTCCGTGCTTGACGAAGCCGCGCTCGACAAACCGACCCAGGCGCTCGGCAATGCCACGCGCGAGGTCGTGCGACTGTGCGAACTGATCGAGATCATGCTCCAGCGCATTTTCGAGCTTTACGAGCATCCCGACGACGACAAGATCAAGGCGCTTGCTGCCCTTGATGACCGCGTCGACGCGCGCCACCGCGACATCAAACTCTACCTTGCCAAACTCACCACGCGCGACCTGACCAAGGACGAGGCGCTGCGCTGCCAGGAACTGCTTGGTGCCTGCGTGAAGCTGGAACAGGTTGGCGACATCATCGTGCGCAACCTGCTGGTGCTGGTGCGCAAGAAGGCCGCCGGCAAGCTTGAGTTTACCCAGGAAGGCTGGCAGGAGCTCTCCGCCTTCTATTCATCGGTTGTGTCCAATGCCCGCCTCGCCTTCAACACGCTGGTCTCGCGCGATGTCGAATCCGCCACCCAGCTGGTGCAGGAAAAGGACCGTCTGCGCGACGCCGAAAAGCGTGCCAACAAGAGCCATTTTGACCGCCTGCGCGACGGCACCGCCAGGAGCCTGGACACCAGCTCTATCCACCTCGACACCATCCGCGACCTGAAGCAGATCAACTCGCTCCTGACCTCTATGGCCTATCCGGTACTTGAGGACATGGGCATCCTCGGCGGCTCGCGCCTGAAGGCGGTGTAGGCGATGGCGCGCTGACACACGGCTACCGCCCGCCAGTTCGCACTCTCATCTACGCTGAGCGCAACAATCGCGCCCGTCCTGACACGTTTCCGCAGGTCAGCACTCGTCCGCAACCGCCCCGCATCCTCAAGCGCCTGCAGCCTTGACCGCGAGATGCCAAGCTCCGATGCCAGCAGGCGGTCGAGGCGCATGCTGACTGGCAGCAAGACCCGCAACTCGATTACCAGTTCGACCCAGTCCGGATCCTCGCGCAGGAGCGCCTTCTCGACGTCCAGTTCCGCAAACTCGTCGATGCGCATCGACTTCTGCCGCAGCGCCTCAACGTTGAACATCTGCGTCCTGATCCAGTCCGGATCATTGCTCTGCAAAGCCTCCAGCACAGCAGGCCCAATCTCGCGCACAGCGCGCCGTTCAAAGATCGGCCTGTTCCAGGTTTTCGCACAGTCCGTGCAAGTGTAGATCAGCCAGGCGTCGAGCCTGCGGCCATTGGCATTGAGACGGACCTTGCCGGTTGGCTGGAAGGCTTTTGGAGCCGCGCAACCACTGCAGTTGATCCAGGGTTGAGGGGCAATTTTTGGCGTAAGGGTCCAGCGGACCCGAAGGGTGTTGCACATAGCGTCCCGGTCTTCCGTTCGGAAGTCCACCAGGAAGGTGCAGAGACTTGGCCCTTGCGGGCGCGGTGTGGCTTATGTGTCGGGAGCTGAAGAGAAGGCGGCGATCCGCTGGAAGCGGTCGAACAGAGCCAGACCGGTCTCTTGCAGCCACCCGATGGACAGGTTCATACCCCGGACGCTTTCGCCTCCGGGAGTACGGGTGAAACTGAATTGAGACCGGTATTTACTTAGGCAAAGCGAACCTCGATGCGCCCACGCTCTTCAAATCCGCCGATAGCACAAGAAATGCGCTGTCGCCAGAGCGCCATGTCCCTGCAACTTTTCGGACTTCGCTTCAGAGCGGCCGCCCTTTAGTGCCGTCATTCCGGGGCCGCGCAGCGGAACCCCGAATCCAGAGCTGTGCATCCGAAGATTTCGTAATTCAGCTTGTTGCCAGCATGGTAGTACGCAATCACCTGGCACACATCTCTGGATTCCGGCTCCGCTTCGCGTGCCGGAATGACGCTTCCATTGAGCGCCATGCGCGGACGTCAGGAGCTGGAGTCCAACCTGCGCGCGCCTACCGGTTGACCATTGCCAGCGAGGCGTCGGTGTAGCGCTTGCCGGCGACAAGATCCGGCGCCAGCGCCGCGCCGATCTCCTCTGCATCCGCCACCGAAAGCCTGATGCCAGCCGCCGCCACATTCTGCTCCAGATGTTCGATCTTGCGCGCGCCGGGGATCGGCACAATCAGATCGCCCTGCGCCAGCACCCAGGCCAACGCGATCTGCGCCGGCGTCGCGCCATGATCGGCGGCGATTTCGCCCAGCCGCTCAACCAGCCCCTTGTTCGCGTCGAAATTCTCCACAGCAAAGCGCGGTAGTGTGCGCCGGAAATCCTGCTCCCCAAGCTGGTCGAGACTGGTGAGCGAGCCCGCCAGCACGCCGCGCCCGAGCGGCGAATAGGGCACAAACCCGATACCGAGCTCGCGGCAGACATCGAGAATCTCGGCCTCCGGATCGCGGCTCCACAACGAATACTCACTCTGCACGGCGGCAATCGGGTGCACCGCATGCGCGCGCCGAAGCGTCGCCGCACTTGGCTCGGACAGACCAAGCGCGCGCACCTTGCCCTCGCGCACCAACTCAGCCATCGCCCCCACAGTATCTTCAATCGGCACGTTGGGGTCGACACGGTGTTGGTAGAACAGATCAATATGGTCGACGCCCAGCCGCTTGAGCGAGGCTTCCGCTACCGCCCTTACATGCTCAGGCCGGCTGTCTACGCCCGGCAGCTGTTTTGCACCCGGCGCGTCAGGTTCGATCCTGAAGCCGAACTTGGTCGCGATAATCACCTCGTCGCGCACCGGCGCAAGCGCCTTGCCGACCAGCCACTCATTTGCATAGGGACCGTAGACCTCCGCCGTGTCGAAAAGCGTCACGCCGAGATCGACGGCGCGGCGCAGCGTGCGCGTGGCCTCCGCCTCATCCTGCCCGCCATAGGCGTGGCTCATGCCCATGCAGCCGAGACCAATGGGGAAAACTTCGAGTTCGGAACCAAGCTTGCGCATCATCGTCTCCTGGCAAGTCGCGACTATGGCCAGAAGATACGCCCGTGCTTTCCATTCGATAATCGCGCTACAATCGCACAGACTGTGCTATCTGATAGATCAATGGCCCGACAGATGAATGGATAGAACCAACCTCTCACAACTGGCGGTATTGGCCGTCGTCGCCCGTCATGCCAGCTTTCGTGGCGCGGCGCGGGAGCTCGGCATTGCGCCCTCCGCCGTCAGCCACGCGGTCGCCGCGCTGGAAGGCCGCCTCGGGGTGCGGCTGCTGTCCCGCACCACGCGCAGCGTTGCCCCCACAGAGGAAGGTCTGCATCTGCTGGAACGGCTGGCCCCTGCCCTTGCCGAGATTGATCGCGCCGTTGAGGCAGCGTTTGAATCGCGCGAGAAGCCAGCCGGCAATCTCCGCCTGACCGTCCCGCGCACAGCTGCCCATCTGGCGCTCGGGCCACGCCTTGCAGCTTTCGCAAAAGCCTGGCCGGACATCAGTCTGGACGTCACAATCGATGACCGCTTTACCGACATGGTGGCTGGCGGTTTCGACGCTGGCATCCGGCTGGGCGAAAGCCTGCAACCGGACATGATCGCCGTACCGATCAGCCCGCCGATGCGTAGCGCGCTGGTCGCCGCGCCGTCATTTCTGAAAACGTTGGGCGCCCTGCCAGCGCATCCGCGCGACCTCCTGAGACATCCGTGCATCCGCTTCCGTTTCTCGAGCGGCGTGATTTATCGTTGGGAGATGGAGAAGGATGGCGAGGTCCACGAACTTGCCGTCAACGGCTCACTGATCCTGGACGACAACAACCTCATCACCCGCGCGGCCCTTGATGGCGCTGGCTTTGCGTTTGTGTTCGAGGGCTATGTCGGGCAGGCGCTTGCCGATGGCCGCCTGGTGCGGCTGCTGGAAGACTGGTGCCCGCCCTTCGACGGGTTCCATGTCTATTACCCCAGCCGCCGCCAGATGCGCCCGGCGCTGCGCGCTTTCATCGACTTCTTCCGCTGGCGGGAGTGACGCCTGCTTCGCTGCGTGGACAACCCAACTCGACGCGCCCGCACCCTAATCGCCGTCATTCCGGAGCCGCGAAGCGGAACCCGGAATCCAGAGCTGTACGTCTGAGTATTGTGCGCATTCAGTGTGTGAACTACCACGCCGGCGCGCATAATCGCCTACCGCACATCTCTGGATTCCGGCTCCGCTTCGCGTGCCGGAATGACGTCATCGAGAGGCGAGACTGTGCCCTGTAACCCTCAATCCCAGGCGAGCGCGCCGCCATTCTGGTATTCGATGACGCGGGTCTCGAAGAAGTTCTTCTCCTTCTTCAGGTCCATCGCTTCCGACATCCACGGGAACGGGTTTTCGGTCTCGGCAAACACCGGCTGCAGGCCAAGCTGGGCGCAGCGGCGGTTGGCGATGAAGTGCATATACTGCTCGCACAGAGTTGCATTCAGGCCGAGGAAACCACGCGGCATCGTATCGCGACCATAGGCGGCTTCGAGTTCGGCCGCGTCACGGATCATGCCGCGGATCTCATCCTGGAACGCCCTGGTCCACAAATGCGGGTTCTCGATCTTGATCTGGTTGATCACGTCGATGCCGAAGTTCAGATGGATCG
>CAYZQP010000182.1:0-2582 GCA_964480545.1 uncultured Mesorhizobium sp.
ATGATCACCGGGCTTGACCTCGTGCAGGCCCAGATCGAGATCGCTGCAGGCAAGGGTCTGCCGCTGAAACAGTCGCAGGTGAAGGCGCATGGCCACGCCATCGAGTGCCGTATCTGTGCCGAGGACCCGGAGCGCGACTTCATGCCTGAAACCGGACAGGTGCAGGTTCTTGACCCGCCCGCCGCTGACTGGCTGCGCTTCGAGAATGCGCTTGATCAGGGCCAGAAGATCACCGCCGATTTTGATCCGATGCTGGCCAAGATGGTGGCGCATGGAAGCGACCGCGATGAGGCGGTGAACCGCTCGATCAAGGCGCTGGAAGACCTCGCACTGCTCGGGGTCAAAACGAATATCGACTATCTCGAACGTGTGTTGGATCACGAGGCGTTTCGCGGCAGCAAGCTGCACACCGGCTTTGTCACCGAACACAAGGAGACCCTTCTGCCGGCAGAGCTGTCTGACCGGGCGCGGCTGACCGTTCTGGCTGCGGCGGCGCTCGGCGTGCGCGAGTTTGAGCAACTGGCGCTCGGGACACCTGAACCCTACGCCGCCATTGGCGGCTGGAGGAACTGAGCATGAAGCTCACGCTTGACGGCAAGGAACATGAGGTCAGCATTGCCCGGCGCCGCCCGCACCTGGTGCTGCTGATCGATGGCATCGAGGTGGAGGTGAGCCATCTCCCCGGGCTGGGCGATGGCCGCAAGGCCATGTCCGTCGACGGCACAGATGTCCGTTTCGCGCGCGCTGCTGCCGGTGCACAGCAGATCGTGCGGCTCGATGGCCGCAGCTTTGACGTTGGCATCGTCGACCAATTCTCTGCTGCCGGTGGTGGCGGTACCGGGCAGGATGCATTGCGTGCACCGATGCCGGGCGCGGTGATCAGCATCCACAGCGAGGTTGGCGCGACCGTGAAGCGCGGACAGATCCTGGTGACGATCGAGAGCATGAAGCTTCAGACGGCGCTGCCTGCGCCGCGCGACGGGATTGTTGCCGCGATCATGAAGGCTGACGGCCAGACCTTCGAAAAGGACGAGACGCTCGTGAAGCTCGAGCCAGAGACCGAGGACGCCTGACGCATGCGCAAGATCCAGTCCATGATCAGCACGTCCTCTGCCGACTTCCGCCGCTATGACGCGCATAACCGCCGCATGGTCGGCGAGTTTCGCGCCAGGCAGGAGGCAGCCCGCTCGATCCGCCCGGCGCGCGACCTGGAGCGGCTGGCCAAACAGAAGAAGATGCGTCCACGCGAACGCATCGAGAAACTGCTCGATCCGGGCACGCCGTTTCTCGAACTCTCCTCGCTGGCCGCCAACATGGCCTATGACGGCGACTCGCCTTCGGCCTCGTCCATTGTCGGCATCGGCGTGGTGTCGGGGCGCGAGGTGATGATCCGCGCCGACGACCCGACGGTGAAGGGCGGCGCATGGTATCCGCTGACGGGCAAGAAGATGGTGCGCGCACTGGACATCGCCATCGAGAACCGGCTGCCGGTCATCCATCTGTGCGATTCTGCAGGCGGGTTTCTGCAACTGCAGTCCGAGGTGTTCCCGGACAAGTACATGGCCGGACGAATTTTCCGCAACCAGTGCATTCTGTCGAAACTCGGGGTCAAGCAACTGGCTCTGGTGTTTGGGCACTGCACGGCAGGTGGCGCCTATATTCCCGGCCTCTCCGATTACAGCGTGATCGTGCGTGGCACTGGTGCTGTGTTCCTTGGTGGCCCGCCGCTGGTGAAGGCGGCGACCGGCGAGGAAGTGACGGTTGAGGAACTCGGCGGTGCAGATATGCACACCAGCGTTTCCGGCACGGCTGACTATCCGGCATCCAGCGAGGATGAGGCCATTCATATCGGCCGCGAGATCGTGGCGCAGTGGGACCGGCCGAAAAAGTGGGATTGCCAGCAGGAGACGCCGGAAGACCCGGCCTATGATCCAGCCGAGATTTACGGGATCGTGCCCGACGACATCAAGAAGCAGTTCGACATGCGCGAGATTATCGCGCGCATGGTCGATGGCAGCCGCTTTCACGAGTACCAGCCCAATTACGGGACGACGCTGATCTGCGGTTACGCCAATATCTGGGGCTACAAGGTCGGCATACTCGCCAATAATGGCGTGCTGTTCAACGACTCGTCGCTGAAGGGTGGCCACTTCATCGAGCTGTGCAACCAGAACAACACGCCGCTGGTCTTCCTGCAGAACATCACCGGCTACATGATCGGCAAGGAGTATGAGCGGCGCGGCATCACCAAGGATGGTGCCAAGATGATCATGGCCCAGACCTGCTCGCGGGTGCCGAAATTCACGGTGATGTGCAACGGCTCGTTCGGTGCCGGTAATTACGGCATGTGCGGGCGCGCCTATGACGGACGCTTCCTGTTCACCTGGCCGAACCACCAGATCGGTGTGATGGGCGGCGACCAGGCAGCCAACACGCTGGCCGAGGTGAAGATCAACCAGATGAAGCGCAATGGCGGCGAGGTTGACGAGGCCGAAGTGAAGCGGCTGTGGGAGCAGACGCGAAGCGCCTATGAAGAGCAGTTGTCTGCCTACTACTCGACCTCGGAAATCTGGGACGATGGC
>CAYZQP010000182.1:2592-7819 GCA_964480545.1 uncultured Mesorhizobium sp.
GGTCGATACGCGCAACGCGCTTGGCATTGCCATCTCGGCCTCGCTGAACGCACCGCTGGGCGGCCCCGGCTATGGCATTTTCAGGTTCTGATATGGCCGATCCGATCCGCTTCTACTTCGATTTCGCCTCGCCCTACGCCTGGTTTGCGTCGGAGCAGATTGACCGGGTCGGTGCGGAGTCCGGCAGGCCGGTGGAGTGGCGGCCGATCCTGATGTGGGCGGTACTGAAGGCGCATGACATTGCCGCGCCAATGGATAGTCCCGCCAGACGATCCTACCTGCTGCATGACATGGAGCGCTCTGCTGCCTTCTATGGCATGCCCTATCGCCAGCCGCCGAAGCTGCCGCTGTCCTCGCATCTTGCAGCAAGGCTCTATTACGCGACAGTGGCAGTCGATCCGCAGGCCGCACGAACCCTGGCGCAGCGCATATTCCTTGCCTTCTTTTCCGAACAGAGAGACATTTCGGATGCTCTGGTCCTGTCTGACATCGCAGCCGTCGCGGGCCTTTCTGCGGAGGCCGCAACCGAAGGCATGAAAGGTCAGACCGGGCGGGCTGCGCTGGAGGGTGCGGTTGCGCAGGCAGTAGAGGACGGCGTGGTTGGCTCGCCCTATCTGCTGGTCGATGGCGAAGGCTTTTTCGGCGTCGACCGGCTGCCGCAGCTGCGCTGGTTTCTGGGAGGAAAAGCCGCATGAGTGCATATGAGGACGTCAGCTACAGCCTCGACGATGGCATCGCCCGGATTGCGGTGAACCGTCCCGGCAGCCTGAACTCCTACCGCAACCAGACAGCTGACGAACTTTGCTCCGCCTTTTCCCGTGCAGATGCAGATGAAGCCGTGCGCGTCGTGCTGTTCACCGGCGAGGGCCGCGCCTTCGGCTCCGGTTATGACCTGACATCGGTGCAGCCAGACGAGACCCCGGCGCTGGATGATGTGCTGGAACAGCACTTCAACCCGCTGGTGCGGGTGATGCGCCGGTCGCGGTTGCCGATTGTCGCTGCGGTCAACGGGCCGTGTGCCGGCGCTGCCGTTGGCATTGCGCTCGCTGCAGACATCGTGATTGCCGGGCGCTCGACCTATTTCTTTGAGCCGTTTGTCGGCATTGCGCTGGTTCCGGACGCGGGCAACACGCAGTTCCTGTCGCGCATGCTGGGCCGGGTGCGCGCGTCAGGCATGATGATGCTGGGGGATCGTATTCCGGCTGAACGGGCGCTGGCCTGGGGGCTGTTGTGGGACGTCGTCGAGGACAGTGAATTGCAGGCCAGTGCTGCCGCGATCTGCTCGCGGCTGGCTGCACTCGATCCGGCTGCCATTGCAGCTACCAAGCGTCTCATTGCGCAGGCTGCCGATTCCGGGCTCGATGCGCAACTCGATCTGGAGCGTGACTTGCAGGGTGTTGCGGGACGGGCGCCGCCAATGAAGGCGCGCATCGCCGAGTTCTTCGCCCGGCGCAAGGCGTGACCGTCATGCCCGGGGCTGTGGCAGAACCCGAGCTTCTGGATGCCGGCTGGCGGGTTTCCGGCCACGGCGCATTTCGCGAGCTGGTCGGCCCATTCTATGTCCGCGAGCGCGATGGCAAGCTCGAGTATTGCTTTCGCGTTCAGCCCAAACACGACAACACCGAGGGCAGGGCGCATGGCGGTATGATCATGTCCTTCTGCGACGAGGCGCTTGGCATGGCTGCGGTGCGGGCAAGGCCCGGTGTGCGGCTGGTGACGATCAGCTTTGACTGCCAGTTCATCGGCGGTGCAACCGAAGGCAGCCTGGTCGTGCTGGAACCGCAGGTGATCAAGACCACAGCGTCGCTGGTGTTTCTGCGTGGTCTCTGCCTGACCAACGGGCAGACGGTTGCCGCATGTTCCGGCGTGTGGAAGGCGATTGGCAAGGCCATCGAGCGGACGACCAGGTAGGGGAGGAAATCATGGACGCAGCTCTGGGCTCAACCCGCTACATCGACAGCGACAGCGAAGTCGTGAGCGACTTCGTCAGCGACCATGCCGGCGACGGCGACGAGATCTCGAAGGCGGTGAACCTCTACTACGCCCTGCGCGATTCCATTCGCTACGACATGCGCAGCTTCAGCCTTGATGAAGACCTTTATGTCGCCTCGAAGGTGATCGGCACTGCAGGTACGTTTTGTGTGCCGAAAGCGATTGCGCTTGCAGCCACAGCGCGCGCTGCAGGAATTCCGGCCCGCCTGGGCTTTGCCAATGTGCGCAACCACATGACCTCGCCGCGACTGGCGGAACTGATGGATGGCGACGTGTTTCACTGGCACGCCTACACCTCACTTTGTCTCGACGGCCAATGGGTGAAGGCGACGCCGGCCTTCGATCTCAGGCTGTGCGAACGCTACGGCGTGCTGCCGCTGGAGTTCAACGGCCGCGAGGATTCGATCTTCCACCCGTATGATCGCGAGGGCCGCGAACACATGGAGTATGTCAACTTCATCGGAGAGTTCGACGACCTGCCATACGGCACCTTTGCTGCCGAAATGCGCACCCACCATCTCCGCATGCTCGAGGGCCTTGAGGCCGACCGGGCTGCGCTTCGCAAACCCGGAACATGACAGGCAGGCAGATGACCGAGACCGTTTACATTCTCTCTGGCGCGCGCACCGCGATTGGCACTTTTGGCGGGGCGCTGGCTGGCCAGACGCCGGCTGAGCTTGGCGCTGCGGTAGCGGTCGAGGCCATGAAGCGCGGCAGTGTCGAGCCGGACGAGATCGGCCATGTGGTTTATGGCAACGTCATACCGACCGGGCCTGGCGATGCGTATCTCGCCCGTGTCGCCGCCATCAATGCCGGTGTGCCGAAGGAAACTCCTGCCATGACGCTGAACCGGCTCTGCGGGAGCGGTGCGCAGGCAATCATCTCGGCGGCCCAGAACATCATGCTTGGCGATGCCGACCTGGCGCTTGCCGGCGGTGCGGAGGTGATGAGCCGCGCCCCGCACTATCTGCAGACCGGACGCTTCGGTCAGAAGATGGGCGACGCCACGATGGTTGACGGGCTGACTGGCGTGCTGACCGACCCGTTCGGCAATGGCATCATGGGCGTGACGGCCGAGAATGTCGCGGAGAAGTATCAGATCACGCGCGGCGAGCAGGACGCCTTCGCCGCAGAAAGCCAGCGGCGCGCGGCTGTGGCGATCAATGCCGGGCATTTCAAATCGCAGATCTTGCCGCTCGAGGTGCGGGTCGGGCGCAACAGCGTGACCTTTGACACGGACGAGCATCCGAAACCTGACACGACCGTCGAGACGCTGTCGACGCTGAAGCCTGCCTTCAAAAAGGACGGCGTGGTAACGCCGGGCAACGCGTCCGGCATCAATGATGGCGCGGCTGCTGTGGTGCTGGCCTCGGGTGCCTATGTGAAGCGTACCGGGGCAAAGCCAATCGGCCGGGTGATCGCCTATGCACATTCGGGCGTCGAACCGGGGTTGATGGGCATGGGAC
Organism: uncultured Mesorhizobium sp.; assembly: GCA_964480545.1. GTDB lineage: Bacteria > Pseudomonadota > Alphaproteobacteria > Rhizobiales > Rhizobiaceae > Mesorhizobium_G. Next base: position 6,051 of record CAYZQP010000182.1, read on the forward strand.
CGGTGCCTGCCGTGCGCAGTCTGGTTGACCGCGCCGGCATGAAGATCAGTGACTTCGATATTGTCGAGTCCAACGAGGCCTTTGCCTCGCAGGCGCTGGCGGTCAATCGCGAGCTTGGCCTCGACCCGGCCAGGGTCAACCCGGATGGCGGTGCGATTGCGCTTGGCCACCCGGTCGGTGCAACCGGCGCAATCCTGACGGTCAAGGCGCTGTACCACCTGGAGCGCACCGGCGGACGCTACGGGCTTGTGACCATGTGCATCGGCGGCGGGCAGGGCATCGCGCTGGCTGTTGAAAGGATGTGAGCATCGCGCCGACGCGCAGCCACCAGGCCGCATTTGCAGGCGGTAATGTCTGCTGGACATCGGGTTCCGGCGTCGACTAGCTTGTCGGCAAACGGGTTGGGCTTGTAAAAAGCGGCGATGGCGACTGCATCAAATCGACTGGACGACGCTGCGCGGGCAGGCTGGCTCTACTACGTAGCAGGCAATACGCAGGACCAGATTGCCGCGAAGATGGGCGTGTCGCGCCAGTCGGCGCAGCGCCTTGTGTCGCTGGCCATGTCCGAGGGGCTGGTCAAGGTTCGCATTGATCATCCGATTGCGCGCTGTCTCGATCTGTCGAAGCAGCTCAGGGAGAAATTTGCGCTCGGGTTTTGTGAGGTAACGCCGAGCGATCCGGGTTCGGATTCGACGACGCTCGGGGTCGCGCTGGCCACGGCTACCGAGCTGGAACGCTGGTTGCAGCGCGTCGAGCCTGCGGTGATCGCCATGGGAACCGGCCGCACGTTGAAGGCGGCCGTCGAGCTGCTTCCGGCCATTCAGTGCCCACAACACAAGGTGGTGTCGCTCACGGGTAATATCGCACCGGACGGGTCTGCGGCCTTCTACAACGTCGTCTTCACGATGGCCGACAAGGTGCAGTCGCGGTCGTTTCCGATGCCGCTGCCGGTCATTGCGCAGACGCGCGAGGAGCGTGCCACGCTGCACGGACAGACGCTGATTGCTGCGACACTGGAACTGGCTGCGCGGGCTGATGTGGCCTTCGTTGGCATTGGTGAGCTTGGCCGCAATGCGCCGCTTCTGTCGGACGGGTTCATCAATGAGGCCGAACTGGCGCAGCTCGATGCCGCCGGTGCAGTCGGCGAGATTGTCGGCTGGACATTTGACCGTGAGGGCAGGCTGATCGACGGTCTGACCAATGATCGCGTTGCCTCTTCGCCGCTCCCTGACCCGTCAAGATCGCTGGTCATCGCGAGCGCCATGGGGCGGCGCAAACTGCCGGCCCTGCGTGCTGCGATACGCGGCGGACTGGTCAATGGCCTCATCACAGATGAGGTGACGGCCGAGGCACTGCTCTTCCCGTCGAAATAATCACAAGCCAAAAGCTGAAATCTTCCCTTGGGTTAGCTGCTCCGGGCATCGCTCCGTGCTGCGCTGCAGCAACGAATCCTGATTGACAGATTTTTCGACTGGTGAGTAAATGCCCATCAGGTAGGCATTTGCTCATTTCGGCCGCCATGGGAGGAATTCAAACATGAGATTGACCACGCTCGTTCTGGGCCTGGCTTCCGCCAGCGTTCTTGCATTTTCCGCGCATGCAGAATCCATCACGATTGCCACCGTGAACAACGGCGACATGATCCGCATGCAGAAGCTCACCGAGGACTTCACCGCGAAGAACCCCGACATCCAGCTGAACTGGGTGACGCTTGAGGAGAACGTGCTGCGCGAACGCGTCACCACCGACATCGCCACCAAGGGCGGCCA
>CAYZQP010000183.1:0-376 GCA_964480545.1 uncultured Mesorhizobium sp.
TCGGAGGAATCGACGTTGTGATACGAGCCGTCCGACAGGTTCACCGCGACATCCACGACAGGGAAACCGAGCGGCCCGGATTTCAGGAAATCACGCGCGCCGGTCTCGACCGACTGGATGTACTGCTTCGGCACCACGCCGCCGGTGATGGTGTCGGTGAAAGCAAAGCCCTCGCCGCGCGACAGCGGCTTGATGTCGATGACGACATCGCCGAACTGGCCGTGCCCGCCGGACTGCTTCTTGTGGCGGCCGCGCTGGGTGACCGATTTGCGGATCGTCTCGCGGTAGGGCACCGAGGGCGCGCGGCTGTCGATGGCGATCTGGTTCTTGCCCTCAAGCCGCTCGCGCACGACGCGCAGGTGCATCTCGCCGTGGC
>CAYZQP010000183.1:386-7756 GCA_964480545.1 uncultured Mesorhizobium sp.
GGCCCGACAGCACCGTCTCGCCGGTGTCCTGGTTCTGCGCGATGGTCAGCGACGGATCCTCGTCTGCGAGGCGCTGGATCGCCGCCGACATTTTCACGTCATCCTTGCGCTCGCGCGGTCGCAGCGCAAAGGCATAGACCGGCTGCGGCGCGGAGAGTTCGATTAGCGCCGCACGGCCCGATTTGGCGGAAGTCAGCGTCTGCCCGGTGCGCACATCGTCCAGCTTGCCAAGCGCGACGGTGTCGCCGGCACTGGCTGCGCCCGCCTTTGCCTGGTTCATACCGAGCAGCTTGTAGACGCCGGAAATTTTCGCCGCCACGCCGCCCGGCAGATACAGCTCCTCGCCATCCTTCACGCTGCCGGACAGGATGCGCGCTACCGACAGCTTGCCACCGTGCGAGGTGTGGATCGTCTTCATCACCTGCACGACCGCATCTTTCGTGTCAGCCAGACCGAGGCGCTGGCGGGTGGCGGTGACGTCCGGCGCATCATGGCGGATGGCTTTCAGCAGCCGCAGCACCCCGTTGCCCTTCTCCGCCGTGCCGATGAGCACCGGCGTGACATTGCCGTCGCGCAGGTCGGCGGACAGATCATCGAACACCTCGTCGGTCGGCGGGTTCTTGTCCTCCAGCAATTGCTCCATCAGGTGGTCGTCATGGTCGGCCAGCGTTTCCAGCATCTGGAAACGCGCCTCCAGCTCGCGCGCCTTGTCGTCGCCGGGAATTTCAGTGATCTCGCTGTCGGCAAAGTCATGCCAGACATAGGCGCGCTCCAGCGCCAGATCGATTGAGCCGACCACCGACCCATCCTTGCGCAGCGGGATCTGACGCAGCAGCAGCGGCTTGGCGCTGGCCGGCTGGAGCAGCTTCAGCACATCGCGGACGCCGGATGAAATGCGATCGATCTTGTTCAGGAACAGCATGCGCGGCACGCCGAGATCATCGAGGCGGCGCATGACCAGCTGAAGTGCGGGGATCTTCTTTTCGTCCGCCTCGGCAACCACAATCGCGACGTCGCAGGCGGCGAGGATCGGGTCCGACTCGAATGCGAACTCCACCGAGCCGGGGCAGTCGATGAAGGTGATGCTCTCGCCCATGAATTCGGTGGTGGCGACGGTTGCCTCGACGCTCATCGCGTGGGCTTTTGCCTCAGGCGAATGGTCGGCCACTGTGCTGCCGGAGCCGATTGCGTGCTGTCTTGGAATTGCGCCTGTGCGGGCCAGGATGGATTCAAAAAGTGTGGACTTGCCGCTTGCGAAGGGACCGATAATGGCGACGCATTTCGGTCCCGTGCATCTTCCTCCGGCGCGATTTCCCATGATTTGCCTCCTCTTCAGACAGGGCTGACGGAAGCGGCGGCCGGCCTGTCGAACGGCCGTCGCAATCGACCGCCGCTCTCCTCCAGCGGAGGCCTAGGGTGGGATCGTACACCGATCAGAGGCGAGGGCAAGGGACTCTTGGGCTAACCCCCGATCAGTTCGCTGACCGCGCGATTGTAAGGACCATACATGCGGTTGACCGCATCGTGTTCGCTGCGCGTTGCCTCGGGCCAGGTCGACTTGATGTAGGAGAGGATCGCGACCAGTTCGCGGTCGGTGACGATGCCTTTGAATTTAGGCATGAGCTCGGGATCGACCGGTGTGCAGTTGGCCACCGCCACGCCGTCGCGCACCAGCTGGAACAGCGCGAAATCCGGATGCTGCCAGGTGTGGCCTGAGGCGTCGTGCGGTGTGGCCGGTTGTGCCGAAGCGGGCACGGCCGGTGCGATTGTGCCGTCCGGTATGCCATGACAGCCGGCGCAGTTGGTCCGGTAGAGAGCGTTGCCCATGGTGACGACAGAGGCGTCGCGCCATTCAAGGAAGCCGTGATCTTCCACGGCAATCGAGCGCGCGTAAAGCAGGCCTGCGGTGAAGCCGATCAAGCAGAGAAATGCGATGGCCAGTGCGATGCGCGTGGTCATATCAATCACATGGACGATGTAACCGGCGCGATCAAGGCGCGTTTACATCGTCGAGTAATAGAGCAAATGCAGGCCGTTATAGACGACATGGGTGACGACGCCCGGCCAGACAGACTCCGTCTGACGATACAGGATCGCGGCGATGGCGCCGACCATGAAGGCCAGGATTGTGATGACACTCAGGCCGTGGGCAACGCCAAAAATGGCTGCGCTGCCAAACACGCCTGCGATGAAGCCGTAGCGGTTCAGCGCATTGGTGATGACGCCGCGGAACAGGAACTCCTCGCCAAGCGGGGTGATGATGGCGCCTGCAATGAGCGTCATCACAAGTGCCAGGGTGCCGGATTTGGCTGCAGCCTGAAAGTCGGCCTGTGTGTTCGGCTCGGTGATGAACGAGAAATAGATGTGCTCAACCAGAAAGCTGAGGCCATAGGCGATGACGCCCGCAGCAGCCCCAATCAGCAGCCATTTCATTCCGACTTTGCGGAAGCCGAACGTTTCCAGGTTGCGGATGCGGTACATCATTGCGGCTATAAATGCGCCGGTGCAGGCAAGCCCGCCGGAAGCCAGCCCAGCGATGCCGCGCAAGGATGCTTGCTCGTCAGGTATCTGCAGGAACAGTGCGCCGAATGCCAGCAGCAGAACAACATAGCCGACAAGGCCGATGGCGATTTCAGGCCAGCCGGGGCGGTTGGGGAGAATTGGTTGCTGATGCATTGCTATGCTCCTAAAAAATGTGGCGGCCTGTTGGCTCGGAACACGACAGGACAATTGATCAACGCTTTTCTGCGATCATTGATTTCCAAATTCAGGAATCGAGCGTGGCGAAGGACAACAACGAATTTTTCGGGATCATGCACGCGTTTGTTGTGGCGATCCTGGTGCCAGTCATTGTCCTGCCGCTTGCAATTCTTTCCGGCTTCCTGGGTCGCGCATGGACGGCATCGGGCATCCTGCTAATGCTGGGTGCAGCAGGTTTACACGTGCTGGAAATCAGGACTGCCAAGCAGATCGATCGACCGATGGCCATCGCCGCGATCCTCTTCAACGTTGCTGCGTTGCTTGTTGAACTTTGGCTTGGGTTTGGTCTCATCAGGCTGCTCATCGATCCTATACAATATCGAGCGTGGTGAGGCGTTATGGCTTCACATGCAGGCCGGTCCAGAAGGCGGCAAAAGCCCACATGTCAGCATGGTGCGCGATGATCTTGTCGACGGGCATTCCGGCACCGTGACCGGCGCGGGTCTCGATGCGCACGAGGCGCGGCTTGCGGCCAAGGTTCACGGCCTGCAGGGCAGCAACATATTTGAACGTATGCCCGGGCACGACGCGGTCGTCGGCGTCGGCGGTGGTGGCGAGGATCGCCGGATAGTCGCCGCTCTGACGCACCGTGTGATAGGGCGAGTAGGTCATCAGGTTGTTGTAATGCTGCTCTTCCGAGGGGCTGCCAAACTCCGGTGTCCACAGCGCGCCGGCTGTGAATTTGTCATAGCGCAGCATGTCGAGCACGCCGACGCCAGGGAGCGCGACATCGATCAGGTCCGGCCGCTGGTTGGTGACTGCGCCAACCAGCAGACCGCCGCCGGACTCGCCCTGGATGGTCAGGCCGTTGGGCGTGGTGATGCCTTCGCGCTTCAGGAACTCACCGGCGGCGATGAAATCATCAAAGGCGTTCTGACGCTTCAACTGCTGGCCGGCCTGATGCCAGGCTTTGCCATATTCGCCGCCGCCGCGGATGTTGGCCACGGCAAGGACCCCGCCTTGTTCGACCCAGGCAATCTGCAGCGGATTGTAGGCGGGCAACTGGCTGATGCCGAAGCCGCCATAGCCGTAAAGCATTGTCGGCGCGGCATCGGTCACATCCTTGCGGCGGACGATGAAGATCGGCACCTGCGTGCCATCCTTCGACGGATAGAAGCGCTGCTCGACAGTGATGTTGTCGAGGCTCTGCGGGGTTTCCGGTTCGGCCCAGGCAACCAGCACATTGTCCTTCACATCGTAACGATAGATCGTTGTCGGGGCGTTGTAGCTGGTGAACAGCAGGAACGCGTCGTTGTCATCGACGCTGCCGGTCAGACTGGCTGCCGTGCCAATGCCGGGCAGGGTGACGGTGCCGTCCGGTGTGCCGTCCAGATTGAAGCGGCGGATCTCCGTCTGGGCGTCCACCAGATATGCGACCACCAGCTTTCCGCCGAGCAGTGCTGCGTCATGGAGCACGGCACTGCCTTCAGCCTCGGGCAGCAGTTCGACCAGCTGCGGGCGTTTCTCATCAAGGTTCAGCGAGACGATGCGGCGGCGTTCGGCGCTCTCGGTGGTGGCGGCGATGAGCTTTGCGCCGTCATTGGCAATCACGCTCCAGTCAGTGTCGAAGCCGGAGATGATGGTGCGGGGCGTCCAGTCATCGCTTGCGAGGTCAACTACGGTCAGTTCGGATTCGCTCGAGCCGGGCGTCGAGCTGATGTGCAGGAAACGGCCGTTCACGGGGCGGTCTGCGATATTAAGCAGGCCGGGGCGATCAGGCGTGGCGAAAATCAGACGGTCCTCTTCCTGCGACGTGCCGAGTGCGTGGAACCAGACCGCGTGGTCGCGTACGCCGGCGCTTGACGTTACGCCGCCTTCCGGCTCGGGCAGGCGGGAATAGAAGAAGCCGGAATTGTCCGGCGCCCAGGCGATGCGGGTGTAGCGCGCCCAGTCGAGTGTGTCGCCGAGCAGTTCGCCAGTATCGACGTCGAGCACCTTGATGGCGCGCCAGTCAGTACCGCCGGTCTGCACGCCATAGGCGAGATACCGGCCATCGTCGGAGACGCCCCATTCGCCCAGCGCATCGGCATTGTCCTGCGACCAGGTGTTGGGGTCGATCAGCAGGCGGTCCTCGCCGGTTGCGATGTCGCGCATATAGAGCGAGGCCTGGTTGGCGTCGCCGGCCTGCCGGGCGAAGAAATATCGCCCGCCGCGCTTCAACGGGATCGAATGGCGCTCGTGGTTCATCAGCGCGGCCATACGTTGGCGAAACGTTTCGCGGCCGGGCAGGGCGTTCAGGTGCTTTTCCGTGACGGCATTCTGCTCGTCGATCCAGGCCTGCACCTTTGCATCGCTGCGTGCGTCGCTTTCGAGCCAGCGATAGGGGTCGGCGATCTTGTCGCCGAAGAACACGTCCACCACATCGCCGCGCTCGGTCTGGGGATAGAAGAAGTTGAACATGGATTTCTCCGGGGCTGGCTGGGCCAGCGCCGGGCCGGCGGTGGCGAGAAGCAGGACGCCAAAGAGCGAGGGGCGGAAGTTCATCGGAGGCTCCGGGTCAGGATCTGTCGCCGAACGGCTTTGGCGTGACGGGGTCGCAGAAGGGCAGGTTGGAGACAGCGCGGATCGCGCGCGACATCTGCGTGACGATCTCGGGCATCTCGAATTTCTGGCCGTGGCGGATGGCGGCCACGCTTATCGTCTCGTCGACCGTGCGGATCGCGCCCATCACAGCGGCAGCGCAGAGCTTTACGTCGAAATCCTTGTGCGACAGGCCGAGACGATCGCCGATGATCTCTACCATCTCGTCCTCGCCATCATGATAGGTCTGCAGCCAGACCGGTCGCAGGTCGGGATGCTCGGGCAGGGCGGCGATCAGACGGACAATCAGTACGCCATCGGTGATCTCCTCTGCCGACTGGTTTGAAAGGTCGTAGCAGAAGGCCAGATATTGCTCGATGGACTGATCGAGCGGCCAGCGGCGCAACTGCCCGGCAAAGGTCTTCCAGTTCAGCGAGACGAGCGGCTCGATGCAGCTCTCCTTGTTGCGGAACCAGCGCCAGATCGTGCGCTCCGACACGCCAATGGCAGCCGCGATGTCGGCGCCGCTGGTCGCGGTAAAGCCCTTCTCAAGGAACAGCTTTGCGGCCGCGCGGGCGACGGCAAGATGCGTGGCCTGGGCGGGACTCAGTTGGCTTGCATATGTCATTAACTGACATAATGGTGTCAGTTAATGACATAATTGTGGCAAGGCTTTTTCTTGGAGGCGCTGCACTGCTTGACCAGAGTTTTGGCCGGTGCTCATGTCGATCCATGACACATAGCCGTTCCTCCATCGAATCTGCCTGGGACAAAGGTGAGCGACCCGAGATCATGCTGTTCTGGGGGCATCAACCCAAGAAGGGCGGGCGGATTGCCAGGACCTGTTTCAGCCAGTGGTTTGTTGCGCCCATCGAGATTGACGGGATCGTTTACCCGACCAACGAGCACTGGATGATGGCGGGCAAGGCACGCCTGTTCGGCGATGATCAGACGCTGGCGGAGATCATCGCGGCAGCGACGCCGAATGAGGCGAAGGCGCTTGGGCGCAAGGTGCGTAACTTCGACCCCGCAAAATGGGATTCAGAAAAGCGCCGGATCGTCACCGAGGGCAATCTGGCGAAGTTCAGCCAGCATGCAGATTTGCGGGAGTTCCTGCTTGGCACTGGTGACGCGGTGATTGTGGAGGCCAGTCCGTTCGATGCGATCTGGGGCATCGGCCTTGGTATGGATGACCCCAGGGCGCTCGATCCGGCGCAATGGCGCGGCGAGAACCTGCTCGGCTTCGTGCTGATGGACGTTCGCGACCAGCTTGCCGCTGATACCAGCAGTTGATATCGGGCGGCATGAAACTGCCGCCTGATCTCGATATCCCGTCATGTCGCGTCGGGGTGACCGGCCATCAGCCCTTCATTCTGGGTGGTTATGGCGAGGATGTTGCCGAGCGTCTCACAGCATTCGCACGCGAATGGCTTGAACTGGGACGGCCCAAAGAGGTCATTTCGGGTCTCGCCGCTGGCTGGGATACGGCTGTGGCTGAGGCTGCGGTTGAGGTGAGTGTGCCGTTGGTGGCGGCGCTGGCATTCAGGGCGCAGGCGGACCATTGGCCGCCGGCTGCACGTGCGCAATTCGAGCGGCTGGTTGCGGCTTCAAGCGAGGTCTATCTTCACGCGCCGGAAAAATGCGCCGGTGTCTGGACCGCGCGCGACCACTGGGTGCTCGAGCGCAGCGATGTCGTGCTGGCGCTGTGGTCCGGGATTGAAGGCGGCACCGGGCGGGCGGTCAGGAAGGCCGGCGAACTTGGCCGCCCCGTTATCAATGTCTGGGACGACTGGGCGGCGATGAAGAGCTGATCAGCTCAAGCTTCCCGTAAACCTCTGGATGCGGATGCAGGCCTCTTCGAGGGCTTTTTCTGAAGTCGCGTAGGAGATGCGGAAGTTGGGGCCCAGGCCGAAGGCGGTGCCGAACACAACCGCGACGCCTTCCTGCTCCAGAAGCTCCGAGCAGAAGGTCGCGTCCGAGTCGATCAGCTTGCCGCTCTGCGTTGTCTTGCCGATCAGGTCAGCGCAGGACGGATAGACGTAGAACGCGCCTTCCGGCACCGGGCAGGAGATGCCACGCGCCTGGTTGAG
>CAYZQP010000184.1:0-6292 GCA_964480545.1 uncultured Mesorhizobium sp.
CGGCTCTATGCAGAAGATCCGGCCAAGGGATTTTTGCCTGCCATTGGGACACTGCACCATCTGCGCTTTCCGGAGACAGCACCGGCTGGCGCCTCTATGCGCATCGAGACGGGCGTGCGCCAGGGCGATGCGATTTCGCCCTTCTACGATCCCATGATTGCGAAGATCGTGGTGCATTCGACAAGCCGCCCAGCCGCGCTGAACGCACTCGTGCAGGCAGTGGAGGCCACGCAGATCGCGGGCTCAATCACCAATGCGCAATTCCTGTCAGCGCTGGCGCAGGATGTGGACTTTGCCAGCGGCGATGTTGATACCGGGCTGATCGGGCGCAAGCAGGATGAACTGACCGCTCCCCTGCCCGCCTCGGATGGCGTGGTGGCACGCGCAGCGGTGACCGCATCGCGCGCTGAGATGAGCGCGCCATCAGACGATCCGTGGAGCGCGCTGGCAGGCTATGCGCATTACAATCCGGTGCAGCGGCGCGTGACACTGACCCGCGAGGATGAAGCGATCAGCGTAAAGGTCGCGCATGGGCGTGATGGCCGGGCGCGAGTGACGCTGCCGGACGGACGCGTGGAAGTGGTGAGCGCAGATGCCGGTGCAGCGCTCTGGGGCGGCAAGGTTACGGTGTTTGACCGGGGTGCGGCCTACACGTTCAATGCGCCGGACCCGTTTGCCGCTGCAGCCGAAGCCGAGGGCGGCTCAGCCTCTATGCGCGCACCGATGCCGGGACTTGCCAAGGTGGTGATGGTGGAACCGGGGGCCGAGGTCACCAAGGGCCAGCCGCTGCTGATCCTCGAAGCGATGAAGATGGAGCACACGATCTCCGCCTCGCATGACGGGGTGATCGAGGAGATCGTCGCACAAGGCGCTCAGGTGACAGATGGCACCGTGCTGGTGCGGTTTGTCGAGGAAGGCTGAGATCAGTATCTCTTGTACTGCCTGTGCCGTCCTTCACTCTCCCTGCGGGAAATCTCGTGCCTAAGGCGCTCAGCTTCCTCCAGATAGGTGTCTGAGACCAGGCGCTGTGTCATGCTCGCAAGGCGCATTGCGGACAGTCGTGACTCCGCTTCGCCATTTGCACGGCGCAAGACTTCAACCTCTCTTTTCAGCTCTGCGGCAGTTTCGGCGTTGGCAGCGATCGTCGCCTCTGATTGCTGCAGCTGGACCTGGAGCTTCATGATCTGCACAGAACGGTCGGCGACGGTGTGCTCGCCTTCTATGATCTGCTGGCGGAGCACTTCAACCTTCGCTCTTTCCGCCTCCAGCTGACGGCGGACTGACGCGCCTTCATCGCGTACCGCGACGGGTGCAGGTCGACTGACAAGTTGCGCATAGAGCCCTGAGCGTGCTTCCTCGGCTTCACGCAGCGATTCACGCAGCGCGTCCTGTTCGGCTGTCAGGGAGATGATCTGGCCGGCAAGCTGATCGTTGGCTGCTGTCAACTCTTCTGCGTGGGCGCGCGTCTCGAGCTCGAGATGCGCTGTCTTGTGGAGCCGCGATGCCAGTTCAGCCTGCGCTATCTCTGCCAGTTCGCGCCCTGCCTCGGTGTCTGCCAGAAGTGTTGTTAACGCTGCGTTCGCCTCGCGCAACGACGCAGCGTCGGCAGCAGAAGCTGATATCCGCTCCAGCGCCTTTCGCTCGAGCAAGGAGACCACTTCGAGTTCGTGCCGGCACACCGTCAACTGTTCCCGCAACACCAGGTTCTCACCGGAGAAATCGACCTGGGTATCGGTGACTGCCGCCAGTTTGTTGCGCAGTGCATGTATTTCCAGCTTCTGAGCCCTTAACTCTGCGCGCAGGGCCTGTAATTCAGTAGCAGTTACTTCTGACGGAGTTTCGTGGCCGCCAATATTGTGCTCACGCCGGATCTTGTCGGCAACTTGATTGAGGTGTTCCGCAACGTCTGTTGAAGTCTGCACAGACTCCGATTCCCCCGGCAGCCCCACCGGATTCAAGACTTGCATAAGTTTCTCCCGGCTCGTCCCAGCCAGTTTCCTTGTCGCAAAACTCAACCGGACTGGGAAGTACTTACGCTTGCACACGTCTGAGTTTTGTCTCTGACGGGGTGCAAAAACGCCGCTCTACTGGCCTTTGCAATGTCAGTTGGTTGCTGTTGCCCCTGGTAAAAGTGACAAAGCCACTTTGGCGCGGACACAGACAGTCCGAATCACCCCGGCAGATGCGGCGAATACGGCCATTGATTCGACTGCCGAAATGGTTGGGCAATGAGCCCGGAATTGACCTGCGCGCCTCTCGAGCGCAAAGACCTCTCTGCTCACGAGGCCACCTTTGCAATCGACGCCAATCGAACAACACAGCCTGCTTGAAGACGGGCTGGCCATCATCTGGGGCACGGCCTTCGTAGCGCTTGGCCTCGCGCTCTATCAGAAAGCGATGCTGATGGTCGGCTCGCTGGCCGGCGTGGCGCTGCTCCTGAACTATACAACGGGGTGGGCATTCGGGCTGGTGTTCTTCGTGATCAATCTGCCGTTCTGGTACCTTGCCATCAAACGCATGGGGTGGGCGTTCACTATCCGGACGTTTATCGCTGTTGCACTGTTTTCGATCCTGTCGCGCTACACGCCAACCTGGGTGGAGGTGGCCAGAATCGAGCCGGTCTATGCGGCGATCATCGGCGGCGGTCTGATGGGGACCGGATTGCTGATCCTGTTCCGGCATCGCGCAGCACTGGGCGGATTGCAGGTGCTGGCGCTCTACCTGCAAGATAACCACGGCATTCGCGCCGGCTATTTCACGCTGGGCGTCGACCTCGTCATCCTCGTCGCTGCGTTCTTCGTACTCGACTGGCAACAGGTGTTGCTGTCGATCCTCGGCGCGGCAGCCCTCAACCTGACGGTGGCGATAAACCACCGCAAGGGGCGCTATGTCGGCATGAGTTGAGGCGACCGGGCTGTCCCGGCCGCCGCGGTGTTCAGGGCTGGATGATCAGGGCTGGATCGGCGCGTATTTGCCGTCGCTCCACTGATTGATGTCGTACTTTGCGTCCTTGATGTCACCCTTCTCGTCGAAGGTGATCTGGCCGATCACGGTGTCGATGGGCTTGCCGTCTTTCAACGCTGCCGCGACCTTGGCAGGGTCGTCCGAGCCTGCGCGCTGGATGCCTTGGGCAAACGCCTCGATGGTGGCGTAGGCAAACAGCGTGAAGCCCTCGGGAACGAAGCCGCCCGCCTTGATCTTCTCGACCGCTTCCTTTGCTTCCGGGCGCGCCTGGGGATCAGCGGGGAACGCAAACAGCGTGCCTTCGCCAGCCGGGCCGGCGACCTGCCAGAAGTCAGGCGTGGCGATGGAGTCGGGCATGATGAGCTGGAACTTGTAGTTCTGCTCGGCAGCCTGGCGCAGTATCAGCCCGGCTTCGGGGTGATAGCCGCCAAAATAGAGCACTTCCGTGCCCAGTTCCTTCAGCTTCGAGACTACGGCGTTGTAGTCCTTTTCGCCCGCATTGATGCCTTCGAACATCACCTCCTGAAGACCGGCCTTGTTCATATTGGCTTTAACCGCTTCGGCGACGCCCTGCCCGTATGCCCCCTTGTCATGCATGACGGCGACCTTCTTGCCCGCGTATTTCTGCGCGATCCAGGGTCCGATGAACTCACCCTGGCCGTCATCGCGGGTGTAGAGGCGCATGATGGTCGGCCAACCGTTTTTGGCTGCTGCGTCGGTCAGTTCGGGGTTGGACGATGCCGGGCTCATCATCAGGATCGAGTTCTCGGCATAGACGGCGGAGGCCGGGATGCTGGCCCCCGAGCAGGCATGGCCGTCGACAAACCTGATGCCTTCGGCTGCGACGCGATTGGCGACAGCGACGGCCTGTTTCGGATCACAGGCATCGTCTTCGATGACGAGCTCAATCTTGCGACCGTCCACCCCGCCTTTTTCATTGATGGCGGCCGCCGCCGCTTCTGCGCCGCGTCTGAACTGGTCGCCTATATTGGCGATGGGCCCGGTCATCGGACCGACGACTGCGATCTTGATGTCCTGCGCAAATGCGCCCGTTGCGAGCAGCGAGACGCCGAGTGCGGCCGCACAGGCGATTGATTTCAATGACATTCAAACCTCCCTGGTGAATGCCGCAATCCTAGGGAAACGAAGAGCCCGTGAAAATGCCAGTTGTGCGTATTCGCAGAGCCAGCGAAGTCTCGGCCCAAAAGTAAAATGCCCGGACGAGCCGGGCATTCACGCTTCGGCATTGACGATCCCTGTCAGTGCTTCACACCCTTTCCTGCGTTCGCCATCTCCGCGGAGAAAACCCGCTCAAGCGACGCTTCCAGGTCAAAATCCTCGTCAGTCAGCAGGCTGTCCACTGGCGCGGGTTCGGGCTGCGGTGCGGGCTTTGCGGGTGCGGCTGTGGCCTTGGGAGTTTCGGTCCGGGGTGCTTCTGCGGCTGGTTCGGCCCGGCGCGCAGGGGCTGCCGCGAGTGCCGGTGCCGAGAACGAGCCGAGGTCCGCACGGAGGGTTCGCACCTCATCGTCGAGGCCACGAACGCGGTCCGACAATGTCTGGCGTTCGGCTGTGAGCCGGGCATTCTCGCGCTCCGATGCGGCAAACTGCTTCTGCAGGCGCTCGCGATCACTCAACAAAGCCGGCACCTGGCTGGTAATCGTTTTGTTGTCCTCGACAAGCTTGGCCATACGCTCGCGAATGACTGCATCATCAGCCTCAAAGCGTTTGAGCGCTGCTTCAAGTTCTTTCACCCGCTCCTCTGCTGCTACACGCGACACACCCTCGTCCTGAGCGCGGCGGCTCGCTTCGGCCAGTTGCTTGCGGGTGGTCTCAAGCTCGGCAATATTCTTTTCTTCCTTCGCCTGCACGTCCTGTAGCGCGGTGTGCAACTCGAAGGCGCGCTCCTTGATGGATTCGCAGATCTCCTCGAACTTGGTCGCGCGCTCCGTCGCTGCCACAGCTTCGGCCCGAGAGGTGGACAAGTCCCGTTCAAGCCGGGCTACAGTCGCCCTGAACTCGTCCAGTTCGTTGGCAAGCCGCCCACGGTCCAGTTCGATCGCCTGGAGGCGCACCATCTCGTCGCGGCTTGAGACCAGTTGCGCATCAAGCGCCTGCCAGTCACGGCGCAGCGATTCAAATGTGTCCGCAAAAGCGCCAAAGCGGCGCTGAACATTCTCGCCGCTAGAAGCATAGGCCGATATGTCAAAATTACTGACGTTGACCGGCTCCTTGCGCGCGGCCCGCACGGGCGCAGGTTCAGGCACGGGCTCCGGCGCCAGAACCGGCGCAGTTTCGGGTTCCACGTCAAGATCAAGATCAATCTCGTCACTCGCCATGGCGGCGGCAAGTGCCGCCTCGAGATCGTCCGCCTGCTGCTGTTGAGCCTTTTGCTTCTTGTCTGCCGCTTTCGCCAAGACCTTACCCTCGATAATGTGGGAAATTGCGCCTGCGGCCTCCCCCGGCCCGGCGCGTCGACATGTCTCGTGCAATGAGTCGGAAATGTGTCGCCAAGCGAAATCGACCTGTTGTGAAACCGACAAAAGCGCCGGTGCTTCTGCACGCGACGCTTTTGTAGAACCGATTTGGTTAACGTTTAGTTTTCGTTAACTGGCGGGTCGAATCTGTCTGGAAGGCGATGCTTCACCCGGCTGGCCTTGCCCGGAAACCGGGATCAGGCACTAGTGAATGGTCATCCACTCGCGCGCTTCGCGAAGGGCCTGTGCCAGTTCTGGCTTGCTCAGCACCTGGGTCAGTTCGGCGCGCAGCTCTTCGGCGCGGGCTGAACCCTTGACGGCTGCGATGTTGAACCACTTGTGTGCGGCGACCAGATCCATGTTGCAGCCACGACCTGTGGCGCACATCAATCCCAGCTCGCACAGCATGTCGGCCTGGTTGCCTGTGCCGGTTGCGCCGATGCTGCCTTCTTCAATCTCGAAACGTGCCATTTTCTTTTACCCCTGTTGCTCCTGAGAGCGCCCGTTTTTTGTCCCCACGGGCTTGCTCTTTCGATGCCTGAAGGATGCCGGGTTGGTTTCAACGCCGCGTTAAATTGCGTGCTTAACGACGCGACAATAAAGTTCAAATGAGAGGTAAATCCTGAAGCCGTTTACCAAACGGATGCCGGAAATACCGGCGAAAACACGCTGTCCCAGTATGGGGCAGCACATGTCGCGCAAGAAACTGTTAAGCTTGCTACGCGTTAGGGTTTTGTGATCGACCACGGCACTGCTGCCGGTTGCTGAAATATTCCGGCCTTCTTCCCCAGCGGCACCGCTTTCACAGGGCGCGCAATTGAACTATTCTCCTTTACGTGAAGGGAAGGAGCGGA
>CAYZQP010000184.1:6302-7687 GCA_964480545.1 uncultured Mesorhizobium sp.
GACAGGTGCGTTCACAGGGAGGAACTCAATGATACGCAAACTGACAATTGCAGCCGCGTCGCTGCTTCTGGCCGCAGGCACTGCCTATGCCGATCCACTTGATGGCAACTGGCACACCCAGAGTGGCGAGACTGCTGCCATCTCGGGCGGGTCTATTGTCTTGAAGACTGGCAAGTATGCAGGCAAGCGCATCGGCTCGATGAAGGCTGCCGGTGGTGGCAGGTACACCGGGACGATCACTGACCCGGCAAATGACAAAACCTATACCGGCAGCGCCAAAATCTCGGGCAAGACCATGCGTATGCAGGGTTGCGTCGCCAAGGTGCTTTGCCGCTCGCAGACATGGACCAAACTCTGACGGTCCAATTACTTCTGATTCAAGGGGCCCGTTGTGGCCCCTTTTTTGTTGAACAAGAGCTGGTGCTGCCACGTCAATCATTCTGAACGCAAGGTGAATGCAGCAATCAGAGGCAGTTCAGCCGGCGAATGAGATAAGTGCCCTCAGAAAAGACGAGGGTTCTTATGGACATTCTTGCCAGACGTTTCACCATTATCTGCCTGTTGACCGCCTTGTTCGGCATGGGCATGGCCAATCTCGTCGCCCGCGCCGACCACGGACCATTCCAGCCGACCTTCACGGCTGCCTGCCAGCTTTCCTACGCGAGTTGCCAGTGACGTTTTCCATGTAGAGAAAGACGGGCGTCTTGCCCCCTCCCGCAAGTCGCCGTCTCGCTCTATATGAAGACATGACAAAGCGAATCTATCCCGAACTTATCGAAACGATCTCCAGCCCGCCGCCGGTTGAACAAGAGAGCTACTCGGACGCCAAAGCGGCTGTTGCGGCACTGCGAAAGCTTTACGACCGCAATACTGCGTTCCTGCGCGAGTCTTTCGGCGCATTGGCACATGGCGGCCCGCAAGACCGGCGTTACCGCGCCTTCTATCCGTCCGTAGGCGTCCAGACGACCTCATATGCGCAGATCGACTCCCGCCAGGCCTATGGCCACATGCCGACGCCGGGGTTTTTCTCAACGACCATTACCCGGCCCGACCTGTTCCAGAATTATCTCGAGGAACAATTGCGGCTGATTATCCGCAATCACGGCGCGCCTGTTGTGGTGGGCGAATCGAGCACCCCGATCCCGATCCATTTCGCGTTCTACCGGGGCCAACATGTCGACGGTTCGATCGCCGACAAGCTGTCGCGCCCAATCCGCGACCTTTTTGACGTGCCGGATCTGGACGGCACCGACGACCATATCGCGAATGGCACGTTCGAGGTGATGCCGGGTGAGGCGCGTCCGCTGGCACCGTTTACCGCGCAGCGGGTCGACTATTCGCTGCACCGGCTGGCGCATTACACGGCGACCGAGCCGGAGCATTTC
>CAYZQP010000185.1:0-7674 GCA_964480545.1 uncultured Mesorhizobium sp.
ATCTATGAAGGCGGCATCGCCAACATGAACTACTCGATCTCCAACACCGCCGAGTGGGGCGAATATGTCACCGGCCCGCGCATCATCACTGCTGACACAAAGGCCGAGATGAAGCGCGTCCTGAAGGACATCCAGTCCGGCAAGTTCACCTCTGACTGGATGCAGGAATGGAAGGGCGGCGCTGCCCGCTTCAAGGCCACCCGTCGCCTGAACGACGAGCATCCGATCGAACAGGTTGGCGAGCAGCTGCGTGGCATGATGCCGTGGATTGCCAAGAACAAGCTGGTGGACAAGGCCAAGAACTGACTTCGGCGAGACACTGAAGTTGGAAGCGCTGCGGGCAACCGCGGCGCTTTTTGTTTCTGATCCTGCCTGTATTCTGTTCGCGTAGATTCGGGGGCAAGAAATGAGCGAGTTTAACGGCGAGATCGACAGCATCCTGGAGGGAATGTCCGAGTATATGGACGCGGTCGAGAAAGAGGGCGGTAGTGTATCCTACTCCACCAGCGACATTGATGCCTGCGGGGCGGTTCTGCGGGGCTTTGTCAGCGACGTGGAGGCGGTGTCCGGCAACGCTGCAGCGGTGAAGGAGATCGTGAAGAAGACCGTTCTGGCGCTGAACAAGCTGAACGATTCCTGCGGCTCCGAGATCATTGAAACCGACCAGCGCGAGGAAATCGCCACGCTGATGATCGAGGTCGCAGCGCAGGCCGGCTACACCAGCAGCGACCCCAACAATGAAGACATCACGGAAGAGTGGCGCGAGTGGTGACGGCCGCCATCACATCCTGCTGCTTCCATCAGCGGCGGAAAACGGCAACCTCCCGGCCGCGACGGTCGATCAGGTAAAGCCTGGTGCCCCGTACACGCCAGGTGCGCGCGCTTTCGAGCGCCTCAAAGAACGCCCTGCCAGAGCGCATGATTGCCGGATCGCACGCCATCATGGTTGAGGCCATGTTCCTGGACTCGATCCGCAGCCTGTTTCCTGGACCATCCTTGTAGCTGCCGCGAAAACGGTTGCAGCCGTCCGAGCCCGAGATGCCGCCTTGCGCGAGACGGATCTCCTGCCGGCGCGGCGGCGTACCGCCGCTGAATGACACTGCCCGCCACGTCGTACCGGTCAGATCGGAAGCCTGCGCGGGCGCAACGGGCAGCATTGCTGCAGCGATCATACCGAATGCGAGACTTTTGAAGGCAGTCATGGGCGAATCTCCTCGCCGATCACCTTCCTGTAGCCGTGTGGCGCAGGCATGGCCAACGTCGAGACGGCAGGAAGTGGACGCCAAAACCCGCTTGACCAATACGGCTACTTTAGCGGTAGCCTGACACCACGGCTTTGGCGGCTTTCGAGCGCCGGTAGCCAGACTTCAGCCAGCACTGGTTGGTCGTGGTGACAAAGGAGAACGCGCGGCAGTCGCTGCGCGCCTCACAGACGCGCAAGCAGTCCTGCGCGCTGTCCAGCCGCAAGCTGCCGATATCGAAGCCCGGGATGTCGAATTGCGGCGCAAGCTCGAAATTGCTGGTGCGTAGATTGGCCTGCGCATGGGGCTTGACCGCCACCGAGGATTTCTTGTTGCGAACCAGCAGGTCCACGCTGGTCTTCATGTAGCAGCGGCGCAGGTCGCCGCGATAAGATACAGCAACGCAACCCTGGTTGTCCCGGCACGCGTCGCTACACTGCTGATAGCTCATGTTACGAATCGCATCCCCATCCTGGCCGAAAAGGTCAAAGCCATGCGCCTCGACCATGTTCTGGGGCGGCGGTGGCTGCTGCGGCGGTGGCGTATAGACCGGTGGCGTATGGACCGGTGGCTGTTGACGGACCGGAGGATCGGGCTGCTGCGGGGGCTGCGCAAGCGCCAGCAGGCGCGAGTTCGCCTCGTCCTTGTAAGCGCCGCCGGGATGCAGATTGAGGTAAATCCGGTAGGCGCCCACCGTGTTCTGCTGATGCGCCCGCCGCCAGTTGGCCTCATCATTCAGCATTTCGAGGTTGCGCATGGCTTGCGGCGTTTCCTTGGCATTTGGAAACTCGCGCAGATACGCGTCGTAAGCCTCGATCGTGTTTTGTGCCACCGCCACGTGGTAGGCGCGGGCTGAATCGATATCCTTGTTGCCGGTTGGCGGCTGCGGCGTTGCCGGGTCCGGCGTCGTGGAGCCAGCGGCACCAGCGCCAGGGGCCGGGGTCTGGCCGGCCGACGCGCCTGCATCCGGCTTGGCCGGTGCCTGGCCGGCCAGCATGACTTCCTGCGTCAGCGAGGTCTCTTCCCACGGCACCTGCGAGCCGGAGGTCTTTTCGCTAACCTCGATGCGCACGTTGCGGAACACCGTCTCCAGCGCAACGCCAGGCGTGGCGATGTGTTTTGACAGCGCCTCTGCATACGGGCTGTTCTGGCCAGTACCATCAAGTGCGACCTGACCGGGCGCTGTCGAATAGGCGACCAGCGACCCCGCCGGTGCCTCGACGCGGGCAAGGCCACTCGAAAAACTGCGCGACGCTGATTTGAACGGGTTGTTGCGGCAGGCATCCAGCACGATCACATTCACCTTCGCGCGCGCCACTTCCAGGGTGCGCAACACGTCGGAGGCCGAGAGCGAGCCGAGCACGACCTCCGAGGCGGTGTCGCCCTTTACGTCCACCGGCGCGAGGTAGTTCACGCCATCAATCTGAACACCGTGGCCGGCATAATAGAACAGTGCAACAGTGCCTGCGCCCGCTTTCTCAACCTTGCCGACAAAGTCGGACAGCGCACTGCGCATGCCATTCTGGGTCTGATCGAGCTGAAGGCTGACGGTGAAGCCGGCCGTCTCCAGCTGTTTAGCCAGCAAGCGCGCATCATTCGCGGGGTTCGCCAGTTTGGGCAGGGACGCATAGTCGGAGTTGCCAAGCACAAGCGCGAGCTTGTTTTGCGCTGCGGCAGGCAGCGAAAGCGCCAGCAGGCAAAGCAGAGCAGCAATGGCACGAAGATTGAAAGGCACCTGATCGTCTCCCACACCGACAATCTTTAACGGCAGGGCTGCCGTTTCAGCAAGCGTTCAGGCGGGCAGTTTGCCGGATCCGGTGCTGAAATGCCGAAACCCGGTGCAGCGAGGACGGCAAGGTCATAGATGCGGCTCAAAACGCAAAACGCCGCCCTCAGGGCGGCGCTGCATCGATCCGGTAGTTTATTAGCCGATCAGCATGCCGAGGCGGTTAGCCTGCACAGCGGCAGTCTGGCCAGGCATCGTCCTGGCAAAGCGGTCACGTTCGCGAAGCGTGGTCAAATTGGCTTCGCGGCGCGCTGCGAAAAAGTAGCTGAGAATCTTCATAACGTACTCCATTCCTTGTCTGACGGGTCGCCTTCGCGGAAACCGGAGTGGGGCAGCTCGTTGGTGATGTTGTAGTAGCTCGTTCTTCTCAAATTTGTGGCGACGAAAGCGAATTGGCGTGACGCAAAAACGACATTCGCGCGTACAACAGGCAGAAACGAGCAGCGAAAACGCTATGTTTACAGTGCATTAACTGATACCAATTGTCGTCGCATACGAGCCATTCCGATAGCGCATCACTGCCCGGGATACAGGCTGCGTCGAGTTCGGGCGAGGCTCAATGGATCCGGCCCGGCTGGTCGAAATCGACAGGCGGCCAGCCAATATCCTTCTGGACGTCCAGAGGCAGGGAGTGCAGCTGGCGCTCGGTCATGCGGCGCACCTGGGCTGCCCGGTACTTGCGGGCGAGGTGGGTAAGTGTCGAGACGAAGAACATGGCTTCCTCCTGTGTTCGGCTGCGATGACTCGCCGACCGGTTGTCATGACTGAAAGATGCACCCGGCTTGACGTTCAATCAAACGAAATGGTATGAACTTTTGGATCAGATAATTTGATCATTGGAGGAAGCCCGATGAACGCGCCGCTCAACCATCCCCTGCCTCTGCTGGACCTTGATGTGTTGCGCACCTTCGTGGCCATCGCTGAAACGGGCAGTTTCACCAGTGCAGCGAACGCAGTGTTTCGCACGCCCTCGGCCGTATCCATGCAGATCAAGAAGCTCGAGGATATTCTCGGCCGTTCTGTATTTTCGCGCGACGCTCGCTCCGTGTCGCTGACCGGCGACGGCGAGATGCTGCTGGGCTATGCGCGGCGCATGCTGGCGATCAACCGCGAGGCGGTGTCGAAATTCATCATCCCGGATATTGTCGGCGTTGTGCGGCTGGGCTCGCCGGATGATTTCGGCGAGCGTGTGCTGCCCTATGTGCTGAAGCGCTTTGCCCAGACCCATCCCTCCATTGCCGTTGATGTCATCATCGACCAGAGCACCAACCTGCGCCGCCGCATGGATGATCGCGCGCTCGACATCACGCTGCTCACAAACTCGACCAGTGCTGCCAATGGCGCCGAGCCGCTGCTGACCGAAGAGATCGTCTGGACAGGCGTCAAGGGCGGCTGCGCGCATATGCGCGAGCCTCTACCGGTGTCGGTATGGGAAGAGGGCTGCTCCTGGCGCGCCAAGGCGCTGGAGGCTCTGGGCAATGATGGGCGCAGCTACCGCGTCGCCTATATGAGCGCCCATGTTGCGGGGCAGCGCGCTGCGGTTGGTGCCGATCTGGCAATTGCCCCGATGCCGAAATCGTTCCTGACCGACGACATGGTCGAACTCGGCGAGAAGGACGGATTGCCGGTCATCGGCAGCTACACGCTGGCCATGCTGGTGCAGCCTGATCCAAGCCCACCGGTAAAGGCTGCTGCCGACCATATCCGAGCAGCGTTTGAGGTGCTGCGTGACACCGGAAACTTCGCCAGCGAGGGCAGGGCGCGTATTGAGGCGCTTGCTCCCTGCGGCTAGAGCATGATGCCGAACCGAAGGACAGCGCAGCAAAAAGTTGCAGATTTTTCGGACAAACATCATGCGTCGAACCAGATAGTCAGAGCAGCATGCCCGATTCACTTTAAGGGCATTCTGCTCTAGCCTGCGCAGATGTTCAGGAAGCTCTTCGCCACATTGTTTTCTGCTGCGGCCGGGGCTGCACCTGTTCAGGCACAGGATACGACGCCGCAAGGCGTACCGCCTGGACAGGCGCATCCGGCTGCATCTGAAGGCGAGACCGTCCAGATCGGCACGGACGTCGCCGGGCTGTTCATCTTCCATCCGGACGACCTGAAGCATCGGGCCGACAACCCGATTGCCTGGTATGCCTATGATTTCGCTTTTGCGCGCGAGTCAGCGGCTGGCAACCTGATTGGTTTCAGCACCACCAGCGACGGCGGTTACACGCTGCGCC
The DNA here is from genome assembly GCA_964480545.1 of uncultured Mesorhizobium sp. Taxonomy (GTDB): domain Bacteria; phylum Pseudomonadota; class Alphaproteobacteria; order Rhizobiales; family Rhizobiaceae; genus Mesorhizobium_G. The sequence continues at coordinate 5,256 of CAYZQP010000185.1, forward strand.
TGACGCAAGGGCCTCTGACCAGGGACGAGACGCAATTCGCCGGCCCAAACCTGGCCTTTCCATATGAAGTGCGCCATGGCCGCGTCTATGTCGACAATTCCGATGGGCTGCCCGGCGTCGAGCAGATGGACCAGCCTGACGAGTTTCCTGACCGCTGGGTCGAGATGCCAAATGGCAAGTATCGGGTCGTCGTGACCGGCATTGACCGGGCGCAACCGGGCGCACCGGCTGACCTGCCGGTTTACGTCGTGCGTTTCGAGGCAGTTGATAGCCTGGCGGCAGTTCCGCCACTTGCCGGCTATCCCGAAATCGAGCCATTGAAGGGCGCAAGCGTCAATTTCTGGCCGTTTGGCAGTGCTGACTTTGATCATTGGGGCAAGGCAAAGCCTGTCGAAGCCCAGCTGAAAATTCTCGTCGTTCCGGCGGAGACGATGGTGTTTCCCGGCGTCAACATGCGCCTGGACATGACAGAAGCCGAGGCTGGGAAGTTCGACGGTGATAGTGACAGATACGCGCTGGTCTTCCACGGCGGCCAGATCGCAGCTGTTGGCGAGATCACTGGCATGTCCACCACGTCCGGCAGAGGCTCGACCGTGTCATGGCGGGTTGAGGCACCGATCGATTTCCTCAGTGTCCCGGAAGGCGATCTGGTCAAGGCCCGCATCACGCCCAAGCCGGATATGACCGCCCCGGTTGAGCAACTGGCCGATTTCAAACGCGTAATTCTTGAACTGGTGGCCGGCAAATGGCCTGACAGTTTCGAGCAGGAGCGGTTCGAGGCTTTGCAGGACCCGGAGGCGATCACCAGTCTGGCGCTGCAGCATCTGCCGCTGAGCGGCGTGCAGCGGCTGTCAATCTACCGGCATGGCGCAGCCGAGCGCATCGCGCTGATCAGGTCGGCCTTCGCAAATGAAAAACGCCGGCGGCAAGATGCCCCGGCGTTTCAATCAGCGGTCTGTAAGACCAGGCTGATACTTACATGAGATCCCAGTCGATCGTCTTGCCACCGGGGGCAGCGCGGTTCGGAGCCCAGCGCCAGCCGATGTCCTTCTGCACTGATTCAGGCAGCTGGCTGATGATGGCAGCAGTGCGCGCCTTGGCGCGGGCATCGAAATGGGCAGTAGCAAGAGCAGAGAGTGCACGGATCATAATCGTCTTCCTTCGGGTTATTGCGCGAAGCACATGACTGCCTCAAGCGCGAATTCGATGATGCTTAAATAGTCGGCGGACTGACTAAAAACAATGCAGACGTTTGCAACGCAGCAATGCTTTAAAGCATGGCTCGTGTCATAGTTTCTTAACAACTAAGCGAGTGATATTAATGCAGAAATGGGTTTGAAGCGTACATGTGCGCTTTTTGCCGAGTTTCAGGGCAGGCGGCGCATGTGCACATTGATTGTGCGCTGCAACCAAACATTAACCACGCCCGCGCCGGCCCTCGCGCCCGCGTCTGCGGCCGCCGCCTTCGCCACCATCCCCGCCACCTTCGGTGACCTTGCGCTCGGGCAGGGTGACCACCTGAGACAGGTTCGGGAACGCATCCACCTTGTTCGGCAGCGCCATTGCGTTGATAAAGAGCTGCTGGAAATCCGGCTCAAGCGCTGTCTCGATCTTCTCGATCTTGCGCACCTGCGCCTCGATCTCGCGCCGGTGTTCGCGGTTGAGCAGCGCCATCAGCGCTCCTGTACCGGCCGCGTTGCCGACCGCCTTCACTTCGGTGAGGTCGCAATCGGGGATCAACCCCAGCACCATCGCGTATTTCGGATCAATGAACGAGCCAAACGCGCCGGCAAAACGGATCATGTCGACATTGGCCACGCCCTGCTTGTCCATCAGAAGCTTAATGCCGGCATAGAGGGCCGCCTTGGCCAGCTGGATCGCACGGATATCGTTTTGCGTCACCGTGATGCGTGGGCTCCCATTCAGTTCCTCGCGCAGTACGTAGGAGAATGTCCGGCCATTCGGCACGATGCGGGGGCTGCGTGCAGCCAGTTCGCCATCGACCACGCCATCCTCGGTGATGATGCCGGCCAGATACATCTCCGCCACGATCTCGATAATCGCCGAGCCGCAAATGCCGGTGACGCCGGTGGCCCTGGCAGCATCTTCGAAGCCGGGGTCGTCCGACCACTGCTCGACGCCGATAACGCGGTAACGCGGCTCCAGCGTCGCCGGGTCGATGCGCACCCGCTCGATTGCGCCAGGCGCAGCGCGCTGGCCGGAAGAGATTTCAGCGCCTTCAAAGGCCGGGCCGGTGGGCGACGACGCCGCGACAACCCGGCTGGAATTGCCCAGCACAATCTCGGCATTGGTGCCGACATCAACCAGCAGCATCATCCCGTCCTGCCGGTAGGGGCCTTCCGAGAGCGTCGCGCCGGCCGCGTCCGCGCCGACATGGCCGGCGATGCAGGGCAGGAGG
>CAYZQP010000186.1:0-7673 GCA_964480545.1 uncultured Mesorhizobium sp.
GATGGTGTCGTAGAAGTGGAAGCGCCAGTCGTCCTCGCCCATGTTGCCCAATGCGGCGGAAATGCCGCCCTGCGCCGCAACCGTGTGCGAGCGGGTCGGGAACACCTTGGTGATGCAGGCGGTCTTCAGGCCCTGTTCGGCCATGCCCAGCGTGGCGCGCAGACCGGCACCACCGGCACCAACAATGACCACATCATACTGGTGGTCGACATACTCATATGCGGCTGCCATGCGATCAGGCTCCGAAGGAAATTTTCAGGAGGGCGAACAGCGCCATGACGCCGACTGCGAAGGTGAAGAAGACATTCAGCATCAGGCAAGCGAGCTTTGCGCCCTCGCCGTGAACATAGTCCTCGATAACGGCCTGCATGCCGAGCTTCATATGATAAAGCCCGGCGATGAGCATCAGCGCCAGCAACAGGGCGACAAACGGATTGGCCAGCACCTGGATCGTGTACTCATAGCTCTTTCCGTTCAGCGCCACGATCAGGCCGACGAAAAACAGTGTCAGCGGAATGTTGGCGACGCCGGTCAGGCGCTGGTTCCAGAAATGGCCGGTGCCTTCCTTTGCGGATCCGAGGCCGCGCACTTTCTTGAGTGGCGTGTTCATGTCGTTGCGCGAGCCGCTCATCCGCCGATCCCCCGGGTCAGGAAGCCGCCAATCCAGATCAGCAATGTGATGCCGATGGAGGCGACAAGGTTGAACATCGCAAATTTCGTTGCGACGTCCTTGTCCAGCATTGCGCCGGTGTCCCAGATGAAGTGCCGGATGCCGCCGATCATGTGATGGATCAGCGCCCAAGTGTAACCGAACAGCACGAGCATACCGATCCAGGTGCCCCAGAGCCAGCTGACCCAGTCAAAATAGGGCTTGCCGATAGCCGCTGCGATCAACCACCAGGCGACAAGGAGCGTGCCGAAATACAGCGCGATGCCGGTAATGCGGTGCATGCCCGACATGATCATCGTCGGCGTCAGGCGATAAACGCTCAGATGCGGCGACAAGGGACGCTCTCGACGTCCCTTCTTCTGGGTGGCTGTGGATCCGCTCATGGCTCCCCCGAACAAGGACTGACCGGACTTTTGCACTGGGATACTCTGCATGCGACTCCGGATCGTCGTATTATCCACATTTTGCAGTGCGTCAAAACGGAAAATCGTTTGAAATTCCAGACTTGCACAAACTGGACTGCGTCAAATCGCTTCAATCGATTGAAGCAGGTGGCCTCGGCGCCTGTGGAAATTAACCATAATCACCGAACCCCGGCGCAACCCGCAGGGCCACGCTTTATCGACGGTTAAGAAACCGTTAACATGAGCGCTGAGGAGGCTTCATCTCGCGGCACGGGAGTAAGCCTTATGAATTCCAGATTGATCGGCATTGCCGGTGCATTTGTCGCTATCGTCGCGACGCCGGCCTTTGCAGGTGACGTTTCCTACGCAGACCGGCAGGGTAATCTCGTTGTCGAAAGCGCCGCAGGCTACAAGCGCATCATCGTCGGTCAGGGTAAGGCTGCCGGTGATCTGGCGAATTACCTCGGCGTGGCACGGGTCACGCCGGAAGGCGATATCGTGGCTGCCGACTCCCAGGGCAATGTCACGATCCAGTCAGCTGACGGGTACAAGCGCATTCTCGTTGGCAGGGCCGACGACCTCGATTCCATCGCAGCGTCGATGGGAGCAGACGAGGTGGTCAATGCGCCACCACGCTTTGACAGCGGATATGCCGGGCGGTCCAATCCGGTTGTCTGCGCGCCGCCGGACGGCGTCATCAAGGGGCGCAGCTACATGTATGGCCTGCCGCAGGGCGCAACTCCGGTTATCGTCAACTGCCAGTAGCCTGCTCGGCCGCGCCCTTATTCGGTCATCTTTGTCCGGCCCATCATTGGGCCGGACGCACTGCGTTTGAGGACAGCTCACATGGGTAACCCGGCCAAGGCCAAACGACTGAAGCAGCAGATCGCGTCACTGGAGACAATGACGCGATTTGTACTGGCGACACTGGCCCTCGGCTCGGGTGTTTACACCTATCTGGGCGTGCGCAGCCTGCTCGATGGCTCCGCCGCGCTCGTCTTCTTCGCCGCGATTGTCTATTCGGTCTCCGTATCGGTCGCCATGTATGGCTTCTGGACCTACCTGATCCGTTTCTTCCCGGAAGTCCGCGACGCCGGAGCGCGTTCAGCACTCTTTGGCATGATGGCTCTTGGCTCGCTGATGATCGTCGCCATGTCGTCATGGTTGAACGCAGCCGCACTGGCCGGCTCGGCGGCGGTCGAGCAGCACCTTGCCATCACCATGGAGGACTACACGCGCGATCTGGATCAGGCGCATTCCAACGCACTTGGCACGCTGTCGCTGCTGCCGGATATCCAGCGCGCCGGCGAGCGCTTCGCCCGTCTGGCGCAGGATGAGCAGACCACCGGTGCCCTGACCGGCACTTCCGGCTCTGGCAGCGTGGTGCAGTTGCTCACCCAGATGTCGGCGCAGATGAAGGAACTCGAGGCGACAGTTCAGGGCTCGCGCGAGAGCGTGCAGTCCAATTTCACCCAGGGTCAGGAACTGCTGGCCAAAATGCGCGCGCTGGTCTCTGCACCGGGTCCGATTGCACAGCGCTCGGACCAGTTTGCGGCTGAATCTGTGGCACTCGCCGGCGTCATCTCGCAGCTTGAGCAAACCTCCATTGCACCGTCGGTCAAGCGCGCCGCGCAGGATTTGTCCGTTGGCTTTATCGCTCCTGTTGCAGATGGCAGCTCGCAGGATCTCGCCGGCCGTCAGGATGCGGTTATGGCGACGATCCGCACCTCCGTTGCTGCCCAGTCGAAGGCGCTTTCGGACGCTGCGGACGAAATCCTGGCACAGCCCAAAGTGCCCGAGCGCCGCTACGTCCCGCTCTCATCGGCCGATGCGGTGCTGCGCTATGCCGGTGATTTCATCCCGAGCTGGGCTGGCGCGATCGCAATTGATCTGCTGCCGGCCGTGCTGGTTGGCATCATGGTTGTCGTTCATGGCGTGGTGCGCCGCGCCGAGGAGGACCTCGATGATGCCGAGATGATCACAGCCGCCGACATGATGCGCTCGCTCGATCTGCACGAACGCATCGAGGCCAAACGCCTGGCAATCGCCCGGCTGGAGACAGCGACAGATGAAGCGGCCGGCGAGGCTGCGACCACCCCGGAAGCCCCTGCGCCCGAAACTCCGGCAAATGTGACACCGCTCAGCCTGTCCGACCGAAAGCGGTTCGATACGTGAGCAACATCAATCCAGCTCCAGGTGTAGAGCCGGCGAATGGTCCGGGCCTGAGCGGGGACGCCCCCCGGCACGCCGATGCCCGTCGCACCGGAGCGCTCGGCGCAATCGGCTCCTATCTTGCGCGTTTCGATGATGGCGAGGTGTTGCGCTGGGCGTTTCGCGGCCTGCTGGTCGGGTCCATCGCCGTGCTGGTCATGGATTATCTCGAGCTCAATCGGGTAGAGCCTGCCGCCGAGATCGTCGCGCCGGTCGAGACACGGGTCCCCATTCTGCCACCGGCAGTCGATGGAGACACGCCCGCCGGTGGCGTTGACCCTCGACCGTTCCTCAAAACCGATGAGGCAATCCTCAAGCGCACCATGCAGTTTACCTTGGGCGCAGGCGGTGTTCTCGCAGCCGAAGGCAGCATCGAGCCCGGCACAGCCGCACGCCTCGCAGCCGAACTTCAGGCGCGCGGGGAATACGTGAAGACAATCTCGCTCAACTCTCCGGGCGGTGCGCTGGATGACGCCATGGAGATGGGACGCCTGGCACGAACCCACGACGTCACCACACTCGTTGCGGAGGGCTCTCTCTGTGCCTCCTCCTGCCCCCTGATTCTGGCCGGTGGCAAACAACGCCTTGTCAGCGAAAAGAGCGGCGTTGGCGTGCACCAGTTCTACGCGGTCGCCAGCCCGGGCGATCAACCCGTCGCTGCGGCGCAGGCAATGTCAGATGCCCAGTCAACGACAGCGCGCATCACGCGCTACCTTGAGGAAATGGATGTCGATCCGGCCTCGTGGCTGCACGCCATGGATACGCCACCACAGTCGCTGTACTATTTCTCACCCGACGAGTTAAAGCGCTACCGCCTCGCGACCGGCGCTGTCACTGGCCTGTCAGACGGTGCCAGACCGGCAACCGACTGATTTTGATCTGCGACGCGAACGCAGTCGCGCCCGTCAGCCTTGGCTTGATACAGTGCGATATCAGCCCGCCCCAGCAGCTCTTCGTAACTCTCCCGCTGGAACCACTGCGCGACACCGAAACTGCATGTGAGACGTCTAAGCCGGCTCAGCTTCGCCTCTTCGCTCGCAGCGTTGCTAAAGCGACGCGTGCGCCCTGGGCGATCATCTCGGCGGTCGAGGCATCGCCCCCCTTTACCAGCACCGCGAATTCCTCTCCCCCGACCCGTCCAACGACATGATTGCTGCCCACCAGCTCCTTGATGACCCTGGCAAAACTCGCGATGATCCGATCCCCGGTGGAATGGCCATAATTGTCGTTGATCGCCTTGAAGTGGTCGAGGTCGCACATGATCAACGAAAGTGGCAGGCCATTCGCCCGTGCATGTTCCATGGCGCGCGCTGCCTCGGCCTCAAAGCCGCGCCGGTTCAGCAGCCCCGACAATGGGTCGGTGACGCTGGCATCCCTGAGCTGGCTGGTTGAGTCCATCACAACCGAAGCAATCAGCGTCGTCACAATCGCGATGTTGGTCAGCAGGTGCGACAGGTGATAGACCATCCAGTAATTCTGGAAGTTTGCCGGCACGAGCGGTTGACCGATCGGCAGCAGAAAAAATGGACGTCCGAAATAAACGAAGGCGTACCAGACCAGAAGGCCGATCAGTATTTTGTCGGCATAGTGCCGGGGCGATTTTCGAAGCGCATAGGCCGTAACCAGAAGGATCAACGCATTGCCTGTCCCGGTGCTGTACTGCCGCGCCACGAAGTTGGGCTGTCCGAGCGCGAACCACAGATAGGCAGCCATTTCGAGCGCGCCGAGGGCGACAATCGCTGCGGCCGGAAAGCGGACCTCCATGCGCAGGCACATCGCATAACAAAGGCCGATGAGATTGAGCAGCCCCAGCGCCTGGGCAATGAACTGGGTGATTTCCGGATGCCACGGCCACCGCAGCATTGGCATCGGGATCGTGAAATTGATTGCAAGGCAGGCGTAAACTGCTGCCAGAACCGCGAAATAGGTTTTGCGCTGATACCACCAGAATGCGAAGCACACCGCAGCGAACACCAGCGATGTCGTCGGGTTCAGCAGGCCTAGAGTGAGCCTTGGATCCAAAAAAGACCCCCGATAAAAAGTGTCAGCAACAACAAGGTGAAATGCAACTTGTAAGTGTTATTCCCTGTACGCGTCCAGCGCAAGGTCTCGCATCCAACTTGCCATCAAGATCAGCGTGAATATGCGAGGCCAGCCCTGGCATCCCTGAAGCGGCGCGCTACCGGATCATCCGCCGGAGGTGCCACTGCGCCCGCCTGTGCACCTGCAACACGCACGCAGTCTCTACCTGCGGCCTTTGCCTGGTAAAGCGCAGCATCCGCGCGTCCCAGCATATCCTCATAGCTTTCACCATCGAGCATCTGCGCCACGCCGAAGCTGGCAGTCAGTCGACGCGCAGCGCCCAGTTTGCGCCCTGGCGTCGGCGCAGCAGGGAAGCCCACGCGCACGCCCTGGGCGATCAGTTCTGCGACCCTGGCATCGCCGCCTGCGCAAAAATGGCGAACTCCTCGCCGCCGATCCGTCCCGCCACATGGGCGTCGCCGACGACGTCCTTCATCACCTTGGCAAAGATGGCAATCACCTGGTCGCCGATATGGTGGCCAAAGGTGTCATTGATGGACTTGAAATGATCAAGGTCACAAAGCACCAGCGAAACTGGCAGCTTGCGCTGTCGTGCCCTCTCGATGTGCTGGAGCACAGAAGCTTCGAAACCCCTTCGGTTCATCAGGCCCGAGAGCGGATCGGTGTTGGTGGCATTCCTCAGCACGCTGATCGCGTCAATCGTCACAGCGCCCGTCAGTGCAAACACGATAAGCATCAACATGATCGCATGCGAAAGGCAGAACACAGTCCAGTAAACGACCAGGATCGTTTCATCATTCGCCGCCGCGTTGAGCGGCAGGCTCAAAACCGGCCGGGCGATTGACAGGATTGCATAGGCGACAAGAAGAGCCGACAGGACCCGGTCCGCCGTGTTGCGCCCCCGATTGAAGGTCGCCCACACTGTTGCCAGCAACAACATGCTGATACCCGTATTCAGCGCGTAGATGCGCTTCACCAGATCAGGCTGGACCCACACAAACCACAGGTACAGGGCCATGGTCGCGGCGAACACGAAGCCGACCGTCCGCAAGGGAAATGAAACCCCGGCGCGTTGGCACACCGCAACCGTCAGTCCGACAACCGCCAGCAGACCGAGAAGGTTGGCGACGGCTCGCGCGAACGAGGGCCCGATAGAGGGTGTAAGTGCCATCAGGACAAAACAGGCTGTCAGTGAAAGAAACGCGCCCGACAGCACCAGCAAATACCGGTTTGGTCGGTGGTAAAACCAGAACGCAGCGAAAACGGCGCTGTAAATCAGCGACATCGCTGCGTTCAGGCAGGTAAGTACGTAGAGCTGGTCCATTGTGTCCGGAAATATTCAGTTCGGTTGTAGAACTATCCGACAAACAAGCGGTTAATTCTGCGGTTGTGTTTCGCAATCATTGCCGGTCCTGCGGTGCGAGCACAAACACAGGCAAAGACCGTCGAACGCCTGCGCTGCAGGTCGAGCCGGAAAGTCAAGGATCCCAAGTCTGCGGTCACGAGATGACTGCACGAGTGGGGCTTATGACGAGCGCCCACCCAATCCGGGATTAACCCGGTCCGTAAAACTCTACCGACTTGTACATGTCCGGAAAAGACGGACTGTTCACTGAACCGATTACTGCCAGTCCCGGATGTCGACAAAGTGCCCGGCAATTGCCGCAGCCGCCGCCATCGCTGGCGACACCAGATGCGTGCGGCCCTTGAAACCCTGACGGCCCTCGAAGTTGCGGTTCGAAGTGGAAGCACAGCGCTCATGCGGCTTAAGCCGGTCATCGTTCATGGCCAGGCACATCGAGCAGCCCGGCTCGCGCCAGTCGAAACCCGCCTCGATGAAGATCTTGTCGAGCCCCTCGGCTTCCGCCTGTTCCTTCACCAGACCGGAGCCCGGCACGATCATGGCGTTGACGGTCGACGCGACCTTCTTGCCCTTGGCGACTGCTGCGACTGCACGCAAATCCTCGATACGGCCATTGGTGCACGAGCCGATGAACACGCGGTCGATGGCGATGTCGGTCATCCTGGTGCCGGCCTCGAGGCCCATATATTCGAGCGCGCGGATCTTGGAGTTGCGCTTGTTTTCGTCTTCGATCTCGGCGGGATCAGGCACCACGCCGGTCACCGACGCGACGTCTTCCGGCGACGAGCCCCAGGTGACGATGGGCGGCAGCTCGGCGGCGTTCAGCACCACCACCTTGTCGTAATGTGCGCCCTCGTCCGAGTTCAGCGTTGACCAGTACTCGACGGCGCGGTCCCACGCCTCGCCCTTCGGCGCACGCGGCTTGTCCTTCACATAGGCGAAGGTGATCTCGTCCGGCGCGATCAGGCCGGCGCGCGCGCCG
>CAYZQP010000187.1:0-1842 GCA_964480545.1 uncultured Mesorhizobium sp.
TCGTGACCGGCGTTGCCTGGAAGTGGTTCCTCGATCCCGGCATCGGCCTCGAGAACGTTATGCATCAATGGGGCTGGGAGAGCTTCTCCTTCCGATGGATCAAGGAGGGCCAGTACGCGATTTACACGATCGTCATTGCCGCCGTATGGCAGTCATCGGGCTTCGTCATGGCGATGTTCCTGGCCGGCCTGCGCGGCGTCGACAATGAGGTGATCAAGGCCGCCCAGATCGACGGTGCTTCAAACTTCACCATCTACCGCCGCATCATCATTCCGCTGATGCGCCCGGTCTTCATGTCGGCCTTCGTTGTGCTCGCGCACCTTGCGATCAAATCCTACGATCTCGTCGTGGCGATGACAGATGGCGGCCCGGGCATCTCAACCTGGACGCCGGCGCTGTTCATGCAGAAATTCACCTATGGCCGCAGCGAAATGGCGCTGGGTGCCTCGTCGGCAATCATCATGCTGCTGATGCTCTTCGCCATCATCGTTCCCTATCTCTACTCCGAACTGTCGGGGGGTAAAAAGCAATGAGCGTTCCCAGCCAGGACAATGCGGCGCGCACCGGCATTTTTGCCCGCGCCCTCATCTACACACTGCTGCTGATCTTCGTGGTCTACTACCTGCTTCCGCTTTACGTGATGCTGGTAAACTCGTTGAAGCCGCTCGACGAAATCCGGCAGGGGAACATGCTGTCACTGCCCCAGCAATGGACCTTCGAGCCGTGGTTGAAGGCGTGGTCGACGGCGCAGATCGGCGTTTCGCCGACCGGCCTGAAGCCATACTTCCTCAACTCGCTGCTGATCGTCATCCCCGCCGTCTCGCTGTCGATCATGCTCGGTGCGCTGAACGGTTACGTTCTGACCAAGTGGCGCTTCAAGGGCGACAATATCGTGTTCGGCCTGATGCTGCTCGCCTGCTTCATTCCGTTCCAGATCGTGCTCATTCCGGCAGCGCGCGTGCTTGGCTTCTTCGGCCTTGCGGGCACTGTGCCTGGCCTGATCCTGATCCACGCGGTCTATGGTCTGGGCTTCACCACGCTGTTCTTCCGCAACTATTATGAGGCGTTCCCGACCGAACTGGTGCGGGCTGCCCAGATCGATGGTGCAACATTCTTCCAGATTTTCTTCCGGATCCTGTTGCCATCGTCCGGGCCGATCATCGTGGTCACCCTGATCTGGCAGTTCACCAACATCTGGAATGACTTCCTGTTCGGCGTGTCATTCTCGTCATTCGACTCCGTGCCTGTGACGGTTGCGCTGAACAATCTGGTCAACTCATCGACCGGCGTGAAGGAATACAACGTGGACTTCGCTGCCGCGATCCTCGCCGCTCTGCCTACTCTTGTCGTTTACGTCGTCTCCGGACGCTATTTTGTGCGCGGTCTGATGGCCGGCGCAGTGAAGGGATAAACCGCCATGGCTTTTCTTGAAATCAACGACCTCAAGAAGGACTTTGGCGCGACCAAAATCCTCAAGGGTGTTTCACTGGAAATCGAGAAGGGCGGCTTCCTCGTGCTGGTCGGCCCCTCCGGTTGCGGCAAGTCGACCCTGCTCAACACGATTGCCGGTCTGGAGCCGATCACCTCGGGTGAGATCAAGATCAACGGCAACAGGGTCAACGACCTTCATCCGTCGAAGCGCGATATCGCCATGGTGTTCCAGAGCTATGCGCTCTACCCCAACATGACAGTTGGCCAGAACATCGCTTTCGGTATGGAGATCCGCAAGATCCCCAAGGCCGAGCGCGACAAGGCAATCGATGAGGTGGCCAAGCTGCTGCAGATCGGGCATCTGCTCGATCGCAAGCCGAGCCAGCTTTCGGGTGGTCAGCGCCAGCGTGT
>CAYZQP010000187.1:1852-4251 GCA_964480545.1 uncultured Mesorhizobium sp.
GACGCCAAGCTGCGCATCGACATGCGCACGGAGATCAAGCGTCTGCACCAGCGCATGGGCACGACCATCGTTTACGTCACGCACGACCAGATCGAGGCGATGACGCTGGCGACCAAGATCGCCGTTCTGAAGGACGGCTGGCTGCAGCAGTTCGGCACACCGGCGGAGATCTACAACGACCCGGTCAACATGTTCGTAGCCGACTTCATGGGCTCGCCGGCGATGAACCTGATCCCGGCAACCATCGGTGAAAAGGGCAATCAGCTGACGGTCGAACTGGCGCGCAGCGACAATGCACCGATTGTGCTGCCGCTCGGTCGTGCACCGGATGGGCTAGCCGCCTACAAGGGCAAGAAGGTGATTTTCGGCATTCGCCCGGAAGCGCTGACCGATCCCGATGGGGCCGACAAGAACGCCACGCAGCTGGTCAATGCCGATTGCTATATCGACGTTGTCGAGCCGGCCGGGTCTGACACATTTGCGGTGACGCAGCTTGGCGACAAGCACGTGGTTGCGCGTCTGCGGGCTGATGCGAATGTGCCGCCTGCGGCGGTTTCGACGCTGGCATTCAACCTGAGCAAGGCCGTATACTTCGATCCCGAGACCCAGAACCGCATCAGGTAGCGCTTTCAGAAAATGCCATCCCGCCGAGGCTCCCCCGATATCGTCATCATCGGTTCCGGCATGGGTGGCTCGACAATGGCCGCCGGACTGGCCGGCTCCGGCGCGAGGATAACCATCCTCGAAAAAGGGGAGCGGCTGACCGACACGCCAGAGACCAGAGATGCCCGCGCAATTTTCCAGCGCGGGCATTTTCGTCCGAAGGAAATGTGGCTTGACCGGCACGGCAAAGCCTTCAACCCCGGCAATTATCATGTGGTCGGCGGCAACACGAAATTCTATGGCGCCGTGCTGTTTCGCTATCGCCGCGAAGACTTCAGCGAGCTCGAGTTTATCGGTGGCGGCGTCTCGCCCGCCTGGCCGTTTTCCTATGACGAGCTCGAACCCTGGTACTCGCGCGCCGAGCAGCTCTACCAGGTGCGCGGAACCGTCTCCGAAGACCCGACCGAGCCCTGGCATTCGCAACCCTACGCGCATCCCCCTGTGCCCGACGAGCCTGCGATTGCGCGCGTCCGCGAGCGATTGAAATCCGTCGGCCTGCATCCGGCCAGCCTGCCGCTCGGCGTTGATATCGAGCGCTGGCTGGCGCGTGCCGCAACGCCCTTCGATGCCTATCCCGATACGCTGACCGGCAAGATGGATGCGGAAAGCTGCGGCCTGGCCGCCGCGCTGGTTGATCCCGACATCGAGCTGCTGACCGGTGCGGAAGTGCTGCGACTGGAGACCGACGCGGCGAACCGCATCTCGGCGGTGGTCTATCGCCACAGGGGCGAGGAAATCAGCGTCTCGCCAAAGCTTGTCATCCTGTCGGCGGGTGCAATCCGCTCGGCGACTTTGCTGCTCGGTAGCGCCAACGGGCGCAACCCGGCGGGCCTCGCCAACAGTTCCGACCAGGTGGGCCGGAACTTCATGAACCACAACGCAACCTTCATGCTGGCGATTGATCCGCGCACTGTGAATGACTCGGTCTACCAGAAGACAATCCACTTCAACGATTTTTATTTCGATGATGGACAGGGATCGGGGCCGCTCGGCCAGGTGCAATTGCTGGGCAAGGTCACCGCGCCAATCCTGAAAACGCGGGTGCCGCTTGTCCCGGAAGCGGCGCTCCACCATGTCAGCCGCCGCGCCGTCGACTGGTATCTGGTGTCGGAGGACCTGCCGCGACCCGAGAGCCGGGTGCGGCTGGATGGCGCGCAAGTGGTTCTCGAATGGCGCTTCTCCAACATGAAGGCGCATGAATTGCTGGTTGCCCGCGTCAAGGAGCGGATGCGCGCGGCTGGCTATCCGATCATCCTGAGCCAATTGGTCGACGGCCGCCTGCCTTCGCATCAATGTGGCACGACACGCATCGGCACCGACCCGGCAAAACATGTCAGCGACCCATGGTGCCGCAGCTTCGACCACGATAACCTGTACATCGTCGATGCAGGGTTTCTGCCGACATCGGCGGCGGTCAACCCGTCGCTGACAGTGGCAGCGCAGGCCCTGCGCGTCGCCAGCCATATCCGCAGCGAGGTGCTCACATGACCCGGCCAGTCGCACTTGTCACCGGAGGCGTTCGCGGCATTGGCCGCGCCTGCGCCGAGGCGCTGGCCGAAGGCGGGTATGACATTTTCATCGCCGACCTCGCGCCAGAGGCACCTGCCGAACTGGCGGAAGCGCTTGCCCGGCATGGCGCACGCATGGCCTATCGCCACTGCGACATCTCGGAAGTCGGGGGGCACGAGGCACTGGCGGAGAGCTGCGTGGCAAAGCTCGGCGGGCTCGATTGCCTG
>CAYZQP010000187.1:4261-7667 GCA_964480545.1 uncultured Mesorhizobium sp.
CGTCGGCGCGGTTGTGCGCGGCGACATGCTGAGCCTCACCCCGGACAATTTCGACCGTGTGATGGGCATCAACCTGCGTGGCACGGTGTTTCTCACCAACGCCGTATTGCGCACCATGCTGCATGCAAACAGCGAACATGCGCGCTCGGTTGTGACGATCACCTCGGTCAGCGCCGACCTCGTATCCCCGGAACGGGCGGATTACTGTGTCTCGAAGGCGGCGCTGTCAATGTGGGTGAAGAACCTTGCGGTGCGCCTGGCACCCGAAAATATCGGCGTGTTCGAGGTCCGGCCCGGTATCATCCGCACCGATATGACGGCGGCTGTCTCGACCAAATACGACAGGCTGATCGAGGACGGGCTGGTGCCATCGGCACGCTGGGGAGAGGCGTCCGACGTCGCTGCCGCTGTCGCCGCGCTGGCGACCGGGCGCATGGGATTTTCCACCGGCACTGTTGTCAATGTCGACGGCGCACTGTCGATTCCAAGGCTCTGATCCGGGGTTCGCGAGATGACCGACTACATCATCATCGGTGCCGGCCCCGCAGGCTGTGTCCTGGCCAACCGCCTGTCCGAGGACCCGGCCAACTCGGTGCTGTTGCTGGAGGCCGGCGGGCGCGACTGGCACCCGCTGATCCACATGCCGGCGGGCTTTGCCAAAATGACGAAGGGCATCGCGTCCTGGGGTTGGTCCACCGTTCCGCAGAAGCACATGAAGGACCGTGTGTTCTGGTACACGCAGGCCAGGGTCATCGGTGGCGGCTCGTCGATCAACGCGCAGATCTACACACGCGGCAATGCTGGCGACTACGACGCCTGGGCGAAGGAGGATGGTTGCGAGGGCTGGAGCTACCGCGAGGTTCTCCCCTATTTCAAGCGCGCCGAGAACAACGAGCGCTATGCCAATGACTACCACGCCTATGGTGGACCGCTCGGCGTCTCCAACCCGATCTCGCCGCTACCGATCTGCGAGGCGTATTTCCAGGCGGCGCAGGAAATGGGCATTCCGTTCAACCCTGATTTCAACGGCGCGCGGCAGGAAGGCGTCGGCTACTACCAGTTGACGCAGAAGAACGCGCGCCGCTCCTCGGCCTCGGTCGCCTATCTGAAGCCGATCCGCGACCGCAAGAACCTGACCGTCCGCCCGGACGCTTTGGTGACGCGCGTTGTCGTCGAGAAAGGCCGCGCCATTGGCGTCGAGATTGTCGACAAGCCGGGCGGCCAGCCACAGGTGCTTCATGCGCAGCGCGAGGTGATCGTTTCCTGCGGGGCCATCGGCTCGCCCCGCCTGCTGCAACTTTCGGGCATCGGTCCTGCTGATCACCTGAAGTCGGCCGGCGTGCCCGTGGTCCACGACCTGCCGGGCGTCGGTTCAAACATGCAGGATCATCTCGACCTGTTCGTCATCGCCGAGTGCAACGGCAACCACACGTATGACAGCTATGCGCGCATCGACCGCACGGTCTGGGCCGGCATCCAGTACATTCTCCTGAAGAAGGGGCCGGCGGCATCGAGTCTGTTTGAGACCGGCGGCTTCTGGTACGCTGACCCGACCTCGGCCTGGCCGGATATCCAGTTTCATCTCGGCCTCGGCTCCGGCATCGAGGCCGGCGTCGAGAAGCTGAAGAACCCCGGCGTGACGCTGAACTCGGCCTTCCTGCGCCCGCGCTCGCGCGGCACCGTGCGGCTCGCCAGCGCCGATCCTGCGGCAATGCCTTTGATCGATCCGAACTACCTTGCCGACCCCTATGATCGCGAAATGTCGATCAAGGGCCTGCGTCTGGCGCGGGAAATCTTCCGGCAGAAATCACTGGAGCGCTACATCATGCGCGAGGTTCTGCCGGGCCCCGCCCTCGGCAGCGACGACGACCTGTTCGACTATGCCTGCCACTCATCCAAGACCGACCACCATCCCGTTGGCACCTGCAGGATGGGGCACGACGCGATGGCCGTTGTAACGCCGGATCTGAAGGTGCGCGGCATAGACGGCTTGCGCGTCTGTGACGCCTCGGTGATGCCGCGCGTGCCCTCGTCCAACACCAACGCGCCTACCGTCATGGTGGGCGAAAAGGGTGCCGACCTGATCCTCGACCGCACACCTCTTCCCCCGACGGTGTTCAGCGGAAACGTGGGCTGAACTACCCCAGATCCCCCATCAGCCCGGCTGCGACTGACAGCTTCGACACGGTGATGTCGCCGCCTTCCGTCAGCGCCTGCAGGCGTTCGCGCAGGCGGTTGATGCGTTCGCCGCCGGCAGCCAGCCAATCGCCGACCGGATCGCTCGACTTGCCCTTGCTGAGTGCTGCAATGGCAATGGTGCGGCGCGCGGCAGCGATGGTGTCGGTCGAGCGGGTAAGCGCCAGCCCGTCATAATAGTCGGACGGGTTCAGCGCATTGGCAGCGTCTTCGATGCGGCCGATGCGGAAGGCTTCGGTGACCGCAAAATAGGCTTTTGCCGCGTCGACAATATCCGCCTTCGACTTCTTCGCCACCAGCGCGATATCAGGCACCAGCCAGGCAAGGTCGATGCGCGACAGGCGCGCCGCGAGATCGCCGGTGACACCGGCTTCAGCCAGGGCTGCGGCATTCGCCTTGACGCGATCCTGCAGCGAGGGTGGCGCGAGATCAACGATCTTGGTGCGCAGCGCGCGGCGGGCGACGCGCAGCGCTTCGATCTGCTGACCGAGCGGACCCTCGTCGCTGTTCTTCAAATCCCAGGCGGTCGCCACATGGATCAGCTTGGCGACCTTGGAATAAAGGTCGAGTTGCACCTGCCCGTCGATCTTGTTGTCCAGCGCATCGAGCGCAGAGAACATCTCGCCGAGGTCAAAGCCATCGCGCACCACGGCGAAGGCGCGCACCACTTCGCGCGGCGTGCTGCCGGTGGCCTCGGACAGCTTGGTGATGAAATGCGGCCCGCCGCGATTGATCACATCGTTGGAGAGCACGCGCGAGATGATCTCGCGGCGCAGGCGGTGCGTCTCGATATCGCCCTTGTATTTCTTCTCCATACGGTCCGGGAAATAGGCCAGCAGGTCACGGTCGAAATGCGGATCGTCCGGCACGTCGGAGGCCAGCAGTTCGGTGAACAGCACGATCTTGGCATAGGCGAGCAACACGCCGAGTTCGGCGCGGGTCAGCGGCTCATTGCGCGCCACACGATCTGCAAGCGCCGCCGTTGATGGCAGAGTTTCGACGACGCGGTCCAGCAGCCCGCGACTTTCCAGGATGGTCATGAACCGGGCCTGATGGCCAAGGTCGGACAGGCCGCGTTTCTCGGCCAGCGAGATGGCGAGCGTCTGCTGGTAGTTGTTGGAGAGCACGAGGCCAGCGACCTCGTCGGTCATCTCGGCCAGCAGCTTGTTGCGGGCCGGACGCGCGAGGCGGTTCTCGCGCATCGCATTGG
>CAYZQP010000188.1:0-727 GCA_964480545.1 uncultured Mesorhizobium sp.
AGCATGTCGCCGGCAACAAATGTGAGACCGAGCTGCCGCCGCTGCGCGACTTCGGCAATGGTCACAAGAGCCTGTGCTGGCTGGAGGGTGAACAGCTTGCCAGCATGAAGCCGGTTATCACCTTCGGTGACGGCGAACTGGATGAGCCGGCGCATGATGTCGTACCGACTGACGAGGACGAGATCAGCGGCCCGACACCAACCGCCGCGCCGCGCGGGCCGGTACACAAGCTGGCGTCGGAGGAGGCCAGCCTCGAGGCCGCGCATTATCTCGAGGCGGAAGCCGGCGCGAAGGTCGAACGGCTGGAGGTCGAGCGCGAGGGTTCGGGCAGGGTTCTGCAACCAGGCGCTGGCCCGCTAACGGCCGGGACGGTCGCGGTTACCGGAATGGGAGCGGGTGCGGCTGTAGCTGCGCAGCCGGTGTCTGACAGCCCGCCGCCCGGAGCCGGCGATGCGGTTGCCAAGGGCGAGAAGGCCTGGGCGGAAATTCAGGAAATACTTGGCGACAAGCCTTCGGCACCTGCTGCCGCTGCTCCCGCAACTGCCAGGCCAGCGAAAGCCAGGGTGGCTGTGAAAGCGAAACCGGCAAAGGCGGTCAAGGCGGCGCCGAAGGTTGCACCGGCAGCCAAAGCCAAACCCGTTGAGAAGGGCAAGCCGGCTGCGATCAAGCGTCCCTCCAGGCCTGATGATCTGCAGCTGATTGCTGGCGTCGGGCCGGTGATCGAGAA
>CAYZQP010000188.1:737-6268 GCA_964480545.1 uncultured Mesorhizobium sp.
CGAGCTCGGCATCTTCACTTACGCGCAGGTGGCAAGCTGGAAGAAGGCCGAGCGCGACTGGGTTGATGGCTTCCTCGCATTCCACGGCCGGATCGAGCGCGAGGAGTGGGTGAAGCAGGCCAAGGCGCTCGCCAAGGGCGGCGAGGCCGAATACATCAAAGTGTTTGGCAAGAAGCCTAGGTAGGGCAACGGTACTGGCTATGCAGGAGATGGCCCGGCGTCCATAGTCCGGACCATGCTGAAACTTGACCATCTGACCGTGATTGCGCCGACGCGTGCCGAGGGCGTTGCGCATGTGCGCGACTGCCTCGGGCTCGAGGTCCCGTTCGGCAGCCGCCACCACTATATGGGCACGCATAACCACCGGCTGCAGCTTGGCAATTCCGTCTATCTGGAGATCGTGGCGCTTGATCCTGAAGGTGTGGTGCCGAAGCGTGCGCGCTGGTTCGGACTGGACAACCAGAAGCAGGTGCGTGCCGATTGGGACGAGGGCCGCCGGCTGCGCGGCTGGGTCGCCAATTGCGAGGATATCGGGCTGGTCCTCAGCAGTCACAGCGCTGTCTTTGGCGAGCGTATCGTGCTGCCACCGGAGCAGCCGGATTTCGCCTTCACGATCCCGCGCGATGGGTCGCTGCCGCTGGACGGTGCGGTCCCTTCGATCATCGATCATCAGGGCGATGCCAGCTATATCGCCACGATCCCGGATTTTGGCGCGCGGCTGGTCGAGTTCACGCTTGAGCATCCCGATCCGGCTGCCATCGAGGCGCTGTATCAGGGGCTTCAGATTGAGCGCGCGCCGCAGATTATACATGGTCCGAAGCTGCGCTATCGTGCGCGGATTGAGACGCCAGCAGGATTAAGGGAACTGACCTGATGCTGACGGTTGCTTTCGAAGACCCCTACGCAGTGGTGGACCTGCTGGAGGCAGGCGAGGCGTTTGCGGCTGCGCTCTATCCAGCAGAGAGCAACCACTTCCTCGACCTCGACGCTCTGCGCGGGCCAGATGTGCATGTTGCCGTTGCCCGGTTGGATGGTCAGGCCGTCGGCACGGGCGCTGTGGTGCTCAACGGCGACGGGGCCGAGATCAAGCGCATGTGGCTTGAGCCTGAAGCACGCGGAACGGGTGCGGCACAGGCGATCTATGATGTGCTCGAGGCGCAGGTGCGGAGGCAGGGCATCGCGCTGCTGCGGTTGGAAACCGGGATCCATAACCATGCGGCACTGAAGTTCTACGAGCGGCAGGGATTTCAGTTCATCCCGCCGTTCGAGCCTTATGCGGACGACCCCAACAGCGTCTTCATGGAAAAGCGCCTGGCGTGAGGCTGCACCAAAACTGCAAACGCGTGCCTGCTGCCCGGCGAATTGTTCCCGCATAACCTGCCCTCACGCGGGGCATCATGCGCAAACCCATCCTGATCGGAACGCTTGCCATCGGATTTGTGGCTGCATGTGCTGCCTTCATCTTCGTTCGCGGCTTTGAGTGGCAGTCCAGCCCCTGGGCGCAGGGCAGGGTCGTTGAAACGTTCGACGGCGTGTCGGTCTATGAAAACGGTCCGGTGTTCTCGGTCTCACATGGCCGGCACTATGCGCCGGATGGCTACTATTTCGGCCAGAAATGGCAATGCGTCGAGTTCATCAAACGCTACCTCTACGAAGCCAAGGGCCATCGTATGCCCGACGTCATGGGCCACGCCGCAAGCTTCTACGACCCGGCGGTGCCGCATGGCGGTTTCAATACCAGACGCGGCATGACCCAATATTCGGCTGATCGTGGCGAGCGGCCAAAGCCGGGTGACCTGATGGTGTTTGGCGGCGTTGCGGGATACGGTCATGTCGGTATCGCAATTGCGGTGACCAACGACTTCGTGGTCGTGGCCCAGCAGAACAAACCGCCGGCGCGCGAAGGAATCCAGATGGTTCCGGGCGCCGATGGGCGCATCAGTTTCAAAAGCGGATTGCCGGTGGTCGGCTGGCTGCGCGTGCCTGAAAGGCGGTAGCCGTTACGCCTTGACGGCTGTGCCGTCGTCCAGGTTCATGATGTAGCGCACGGTCTTCGGGTTTCCGGCACGCTCGGTGCAGGTGACCTCGAAATGATTTGAGTCGATGGCGCGGACATCAACCACCTGTGCGCAGAGAAAACCGTTATAGGCGATGATCGAGGCCACAGCACTGGAGAGATCCGCGTCGTTTCCGGCGTCTGCTCCGGGTGATCCCAGCGCGACGGCAAGCAGAATGGTCTGGATCAAGGTTGCCATCGCCTACCTGCAGCCCTGCATCTGGGTTCTATAGTCGTCGGCCATTTTCGCCGTAGATTTTGCGTAGCTCATGAGCGAGGCGTTGGAACGCCAGGTGCCTTTGCCGAACGCGCCCCAGCCGGAATAGTAGGCCAGGTACAGGCTGTAGGCATCGTCAGGCGAGACACTATAGGTGTCCACGGTCTTCTGATGGTACCAGCCGACAAAGTCGATGGCGTCGGCAAAGTTTGTGCGGCGCGCGGACCATCCGCCTGCCTCCTTCTGGTATTGATCCCAGGTGCCATCGAGCGCCTGCGAGTAGCCATAGGCACTTGAGGCGCGCTTGCCGGGGATGAAACCGAGGTAGTATTTGCGCGGCGGACGCGCGTCGTGTTTGAAGCCGCTTTCCTTGCGGATTGTTGCCATAAGCACATGTGCCGGGATGCCATATTTGCGCTCGGCCTTTTTTGCCGCGCGCCGCCAGTTGGTGACCCAACCGTTATTCTGCTCGAACACGGCGCAGACATTGTTGATGCGATTGGGCGGCGAGGCGCAGGCTGCCAGCGCGAGCATTCCGCCCACCGCAGCCAATCCGACAAATTTAGTCAAAGTCGACACAACCATGCCGCATGATTAGCGCGCAAAGCTGACGATTGGCTTTCGGGAGGTGGTTAATGCGGGGTTAGCGCGGGCAGTAGGGAGTAGGGAGGCAGCCTTTCAGGACTTGGGTTCCTCGCGCCTCTGGGGAGAGGTGGTTTGCGTCAGCAAACCGGTGAGGGGTTATGTGGCGGAACTGACCCCTCACCGTCTCGCTTCGCTCGACACCTCTCCCCAGAGGGGCGAGGAACCCTGGTTCTGAGAGGCTTGCGCGCCGTTGCGCCCTGCCACGCGCGTGCTGCGCCACTACACCAACGATGCTGCCAGTTGCACAAGCCAGTTGTGGATGAACAGCAGCTTCTGCCGCACCGGCGGGTTCAGGATGAATGGATAGAAGTCGCGGTAGCCGAGACCGCGATTCATCGCGTTCAGAAACACGGCGATGTCGGTCCAGCGCTCGATCGCCGCCATGAACTCGGCGTCGCTGGTTAGGTGATCGGGAATATCCAGCTTGAGGAGGAGGGCGGAGCGCGCCGTCTCCAGCCCGTCCATCATGTGCAGATAATGCGCGAAGGTTTCAGCCCAATCCTCCCAGGCATGCATGGTCGCATAAGCGCTGATATGCGCAATCTGCCAGTCTGCCGGCGCGCCATTGGCGTAGTGGCGCTGCAGCGCCTCGGCGTAGTCCTGCGTGTCGTCACCGAACGTGGCGCGGAAGACATCAAGAAAGCCCGGCATCTCCGCCAGCCGGTCCCAGTAATAATGCCCGGCCTCGTGGCGCATATGGCCAAGCATGGTGCGGAAGGGCTCGCCCAACTGCTTGCGGCGTAACTCGCTGACATCGGAGTCGGCCTCCGATGCATCGATGGTGATGAGGCCATTGTCGTGGCCCATCGTCACCTTGCCCTCACCGCCAAACTCCGCGCTGACGACGATCTCGAAGGACAGGCCGTGCTCGGGCGAGACGATGGGGCGGGGCGCCAGGCCCAGCCGCAACAGGTCGTAGATCAGCCGCCGCTTGGAGTTTTCCGCTACCTGCCAGCGTTGGCGTTGCACCTCGTCATCGACCGGCGGGATCAGCCGGTTGCGCGAGCAGGACAGGCAGAACGGCTCGGCCTCGTAAGCCGCCCAGTTGCAGGCGATCCGCGGGCGGTTGGCGCAGGCGGCCAGTTCGCCGGTCGACCTGAAATTCATCGCCACAATGTCGAAGACCACCTCATGCCCACAGCTCACGCAGGCAGTGTTGTCGAAGAACAGGCGGCTTTGGCAGTTGGGGCAGGAAAACAGGCGCATGGCCGCAGAATAGGCCGAAAGCAAAAAGGTTCCACTGAATCTTGTGCAGTGCAAAAGATTCTGAGCGGACCAGATAATATGATGATGAATGTCATGTTTTTATGACGTAAAATCAATGACTTGTCTGGAAATTTGACCGATTGATAAAAATTCAACCTGTGCTAGCCTGATTCCAATAATCGAACATGGGCCACTGACCTCAGGGGAGTTTGCATGGCCGTAGGCGCTTTGAAGCAGGGCATCGTCCCGGGTCGTCTGCCATCCAGGGAGATAGCGGACAATTTTGCAGATTTGCATCCGCCGTTTGACCGGCACGAGGCGCTGGTCGAGTCCGATCGCTGCTACTTCTGTTACGACGCGCCCTGCATGAACGCCTGTCCGACCGCGATCGACATTCCGCTGTTCATCCGGCAGATCTCGACAGGCAACCCGCTGGGTGCAGCCAAGACCATTTTTGACCAGAACATCATGGGCGGAATGTGCGCGCGCGTCTGCCCGACCGAGACGCTCTGCGAGGAAGTCTGCGTGCGCGAGACCGCTGAAGGCAAGCCGGTGCAGATCGGCCGGTTGCAGCGATATGCGACCGACGTCGCAATGAGTCAAAACAAGCAGTTCTACGAACGGGCTGAGAAATCAGGCAAGAAAGTTGCGGTGGTCGGGGCAGGGCCTGCGGGCCTGGCGGCCGCCCATCGTCTGGCTATGCACGGTCATGATGTGACGATCTTCGAGGCCAGGCCGAAACCTGGCGGTTTGAACGAATACGGCATCGCCGCCTACAAGAGCACCGACGATTTTGCGCAGGCCGAGGTCGATTATGTCACGGCCATTGGAGGCATCTCGATCAAGCACGGCAAGGCGCTCGGCAAGCAAATCCATCTGGCCGATCTCGCCGCCAAACATGACGCGGTTTTCCTCGGCATGGGCATGGCCGGGGTCAATGCGCTGAATGCGCCGGGCGAACAGGCCGACGGTGTGCGGGATGCGGTCGATTTCATCGAAGACCTGCGCCAGGCGAAAGACCTCGGCAAGCTGCCGGTCGGACGCCGCGTGGTAGTCATCGGCGGCGGCATGACCGCTGTTGACGCTGCCGTGCAGTCCAAGCTGCTCGGCGCGGAGGAGGTGACCATCGCCTATCGTCGCGGCCAGGACGACATGAATGCTTCGGCGTTCGAGCAGGATCTGGCAACCGCGAACGGTGTCGTCATCCGCCATTGGGTACAGCCGAAGAAGGTTGTTGCCAAGGGCGGCAAGGTCTCGGGCATCGAGCTCGAATATACTACGATGAAGGGCGGCAAGCTGACCGGAACCGGCGAGACAATCACCCTACCTGCCGACCAGGTACTGCGTGCCATCGGCCAGAGTTTTGTCGCGGATGACCTGAATGGCTCGAGCGCTTCGCTGGAACTG
>CAYZQP010000188.1:6278-7666 GCA_964480545.1 uncultured Mesorhizobium sp.
CTGGTGGGTGGCCGCATCAAGGTGGACGCCGAGGGCCGCACTTCGATGCCGATGGTCTGGGCGGGCGGCGACTGCGTGAAGGATGCGCGCGAGGATCTTACCGTGGCCGCCGTAGCTGCCGGGCGCGATGCAGCCGAGAGTATCCACCGGGCGCTGATGGGGTAGTGCGGATGAGCACCGGGCTGGATGGCGGATGTTACTGCGGGCAGTTGCGCTACCGCATCTCAGCTGTGCCCATCCGCAAGGGGCAATGCCACTGTCGCCCATGCCAGCACATCGCGGGTGGTGGCCCCAACTATTTTATGGTGATCCCCGCCGAGGGCTTTACCTACACCAGGGGCGAGCCGAAGCAGTTCCGCCGCTCCGACCTTGAGAGCCCGCGCATCCGCGAGTTTTGCGAGAACTGCGGCACGCATATTCTGAGCCGACGGCCCGGGATGGTTCACCCCATCGTCAAGGCCGGTACGCTCGATGATCCGAACGCATTCGTCGCCCCTGAGTTTGCGATCTTTTGCGAGGAGAAGGCGGTTTTCCACCTGATCCCGGAGGGTATTCCAGCTTTCGACAAGATGCCGGAGGTGCGGTGATGGCGAGCTTAAGTAAGGTCTCCCGGCGTCAACCCGGCTTTTTTCAAGATAGAAGCAATAGTGCCGCGTTTGAGGTTCCTGGAGCCATGCACCGGGACAATCACCGCATTGGGTGGCGGGCCGGGGCGTTTCAGAATGTGATGGCTACCGCTGACACGTTCGATTTCAAAACCAGCGCGTTGGAGCGCCTTCACCAACTCCCGACCGTTCAGGGCTGGTTGTTTGGCCATACGTCAGGCTGCAACAGTCAGGAAAGCCGTCTCTGTCGCCACATCTTCAGGTATCTCAGTTCCGTCGGCGCGGTACATTTCAAGCACAAGTTCAATCGCCTCACGCGCGTTGGCAAGCGCTTCCTCGCGCGTATCGCCTTCGGTCACAACTTCGGGCAGCGCCGGGACCAGAACCGTGAAGCCGCCCTCCGGCTGCGGATGAAGGTTGACGGTAAAACCGTGTTGCTGCGGCATCTTCGTTCTCCAGCCCGCTGCGGGCTTTTGCCCAATCTAGCCTGTTTTCTGCCCGCGTCCAAGCGCGCCGGCCAAGCGTATCCACCTAGCTACCCTCACACGTGAAGGGACTGACCATGGCAGACATCCGCAACAATTTCATTGGCATCAAGAGCCCGAACCCGTTCTGGCTGGCGTCTGCGCCGCCGACCGACAAGGCCTATAACGTCATCCGTGCGTTCAAGGCGGGGTGGGGCGGCGTGGTCTGGAAGACGCTGGGCGAAGAAGGCCCGCCGGTGGTCAACGTCAACGGTCCGCGCTACGGCGCGATCTGGGGTGCGGACAGGCGGCTGCTGGG
>CAYZQP010000189.1:0-7637 GCA_964480545.1 uncultured Mesorhizobium sp.
CTCCGGAGGGGGGAGAGGTGGCCCGCAGGGCCGGTGAGGGGGAAGCCGCCTCGGCAGCGAAAAGCCTCACCTGGCGCGAACTTGCCCCCGACCTCTCGACGATTGATCTGGTCCCCGCCGCCCCCGAGCGCTGGGGCGATGTGATCATCGCCCGCAATGACATTCCGACGAGCTACCATCTGTCCGTTGTGCTGGATGATGCGCTGCAGGGCGTCACGCATATCGTCAGAGGCAAGGATCTCTATGATGCAACATCAGTGCATCGGGTCTTGCAGGTGCTGCTCGGCCTGCCGGAGCCGGTCTATCACCACCATCGGCTGATCCTCGATGACAACGGACGCAAGCTTTCGAAGAGCGAGAAAAGCACTGGCCTGCGCGCTCTGCGGGAGCGTGGCGTGACGGCGGCGGAGGTGCGCGCAATGGTTGGGTTGGGCTAGGAGTTTGCCCAGTCCTCGTGTCCGTGTCGTATCCGAACGACGAGAATGCCGCCATCATCTTCGATGCGATATACTACAAGACGCGCCTTGAATGTATGCGCATCGGCGGCGAAAGTTCGTGCCGCTCGCGGGCCATGCGCGGATTGCTGGCAATCAAATCAAACAGTGCAAACAGCCCGTCGTGATAGTGCCTGGCCTGCACCGGACCGAACAGGCGTACCCCCTGTTCGGCAATAGCCACGATGTCATCTTCTGCCGCCGATGACAGGCGGTAGCCCATCTATTCGCTGCCGCGCGACGCGCGCCCAAGCGCCATGGCAAAGAGTGCATCTTGAGAATGGCTTCCGATGCCACTCTCCAGGCCCTCGTCGACAAAGCGCTGCATGGCCGCAATCTTGTCATTGCGCTCCTGATCCCTACGGATCAGATCACGCACGTAATCGCTCGAGTTGGCGTAGCGGCCAGTTTCTGTCTGCGCTTCGACCCACTCTTTCATCGGGTCCGGCAGGGATACATTCATCGTCGCCATTTGGCCTCCATGTGCGAAACATGGTCAGATTGGCAAAGTTTGTCAATTCCGTTACCCCAACCGGTAAAGCCTAAGCGGCTTGGTGTCTGTGCGCTTGAGCAGACCTTTGGCTTCGAGGTCGAGTTGCACCGCTTTGGCCCACCAGCCAGCTTTTTCGCCGCCCGGGAACAGGTCTTCCGGCAGGTGCTGGCGCAAGGCGGCGTGAATCTCGGCGACCGTCTGGCCGGGTTCGCCCTTAGGTGCGGCTTTCAGGTAGGCATCGCGCGCAGCCTGATATTTTGCAGCGTCGACGCGGTAGGTCTTGCCGGGCTGCAAGACGTTTTCGATGGTGATCTTCTCGACCTGTGGCATTCGTACCTCCTTGGGCTCCGTTCAAGGACGATCGACCGTAGCCATTTCCGACACGCTGCATCAACATTGCTGAAGCCTGGTTTCATGCTTTTGGTTTGCGTGGCTGGCGGGCCAGGCCTAATGGCAGCGCGATTGAGGTTGCCCGTGCCAACACGTTTCATACCGCCGCTGTTTGTGCTGCTCTGGTCCACCGGCTTTCTCGGCGCGCGCGGTGCGATGCCCTATGCCGAACCGTTCAGCTTTCTTGGACTGCGCTTTACTCTGGCGGCGATCCTGCTGGCGGCGCTGATTGTCATTCTCTCGACCAAACGGCTCACCGGGCGTGAGATCGGCGTTGCCATGGTAGCGGGGTTTCTGATCCACGGGCTCTATCTCGGCGGGGTATTCTGGTCGGTGCATAACGGTTTGCCGGCAGGCATCTCGGCGCTGATTGCGGGGATGCAGCCGCTGATCACCGCGCTGATGGCAATGGCACTTCTCGGCGAACGGGTGACGCAGCGCCAGTGGATAGGCCTTGCTGCCGGACTGGCCGGGGTGCTGCTGGTGCTCTGGCCAAAGCTCGGCGTGTCGGGCACCGGCATCAATGCGCCGAACCTTGCCGCGAGTGCGGTGGCCCTGCTGGCGATCTGCGCCGGAACTGTTTGGCAGAAGCGCTTTGGCACGCGGGCCGAACCGGTCGGCAACACAGCCTGGCAATATGTCGGCGCGACCATCCCGATGGCTGCCGGTTCGCTGCTGTTCGAAACCCGGACCTTCCACTGGAACGCAGAGCTGATCTTCTCTCTCGCCTGGCTGACCCTTGTGCTGTCAATCGCTGCAGTGTTCCTGCTGATGCGCATGATCCGCGACGGCGAAATGGCGAAGGTCTCGGCGCTGTTCTACCTGGTGCCGCCGACCACAGCGATCATCGCCTTCTTCCTGTTCGGGGAGACGTTGACAGCGATTCAGATCGTCGGGATGGCGATGGCAACGGCTGGCGTGGCGCTGGCGACGAGGAAGCGGTGAATGGTGAATGGGCAATGTCTTCACAGTGTTGGCGTGCGAACACCAGAAAATGTGTCAGCCGACCATTCACCACTGACTATTCACCATTCACCGCTTCTCCATGCGGCACCCGCGCCCGCGCCTCGACAAAGCGGTTGATCGCGGCATTCAGTTCGCCGCCCAGAATGAAAATTGCGGACATAATGTAGAGGAACACGATCGCAATCATGATCGACGCCAGGCCGGCATATGTCGTCACGTAATTGGCAAAACTCTCGAGATAGGCTGCAAACACGGTAGAACCGATCAGCCAGGCGGCAAGCGTGAACACAAGCCCGGGCAAAATTTCGCGAAAGCGCCGGCGACCGGTCGGCAGCCAGAAATGCACCGCGCTCAGGCCGACTACAATGACGGTCGAAGCAATCGCGTAGCGCCAGAAATTGATCGTCAGGAGGTAGGAGCGAACCCACTCGAAATTGCCGTTGTCGAAAAAGGGGCGCAGAAACTCAAGGTTACGCTCGACCATATTCGTCACGATCGGCGCAAACACGAGCAGCGTCGAAATGATGACAAAGCCCATCGTTGCAATCAGCACGAATACCAGGCTTTGAACGCGCCGGAACAGGATCGAGCGGTTTTCCACCACGCGATAGGCACGATTGAGCGAGGTGCGCAGCGCCTCGATGCCATTGGAAGCAAAGAAGGCGGCAAGCAGCACACCATAGGTCAGCAGGTCACCGCGCGGCACCGTCAAAACGCTGATGACCTCTTTCGAGATCGGTTCGGCGATCTGCTCTGGCCAGGTATCAAATACGAGATGCACGGCCGTTTCTGCAAAAGCCTGCGCGCCAAGAAAGCTGGCCAGCGTGGTGGCAAAGATCAGGAACGGAAACAGCGCCATCAGCGCGCTGATCGCCAGATGGCTGGCCATCGCCCAGCCATCATCGTCGTTGAAATGCCCCAGCGCGTCATAAAGCACACGCTTGACGGCAACGATCACTCTGAGCATCCCGCCTCACACCTGCCGTGTCTGTCACGCATATGCGAGACGTGGGCTGCGCTTGGCAAGACCGGACAGGCAATTCTCACGGTCGCATCAACTCAGCTGCGGTTTTGCGTCACGCCATCTGTCGCTGGCGAGGAAAGCGCCGTAAACAGAAGCCCTGTTCCGCGAAGGAAACACGTTCATGGAAACCTTTCTCAAGTTTATGGTCGTTGTGTTGATGCTGGCTGTTGTGGCGGTGCTGGTGCGCGGCCTCATCAATATGCTGCGCGGCGGCTCGGGCAATACGTCGAACAAGCTGATGCAGGCGCGCGTGGTGCTGCAGTTCTTCGCACTGGTGGCGATTTTGCTGGTGGTGTACGTCACGCGGAAGGCCGGCTGATGGTAAAGCTCAACAAAATCTATACCCGCACCGGCGATGACGGCACGACCGGTTTGAGTGATGGCTCGCGCCGGCTGAAATCCGACGTCAGGGTCGAGGCCTATGGCGCCGTGGACGAGGCCAATGCCTGTATCGGTCTGGCCCGGCTGCACACCGCCGATAGGCCAGAACTCGACGCTATGCTGTCGCGCATCCAGAACGACCTGTTCGACCTCGGTGCAGACCTTGCGACGCCGGACACCGGCAAGGATCTCGGCTATGAGCCGCTGCGAATTGTTGCCAGCCAGACGGCGCGCATCGAGGCTGACATCGACGAATTGAATGCCCGCCTTCAGCCCCTGCGCTCTTTCGTGCTGAACGGCGGCTCGCCGGCAGCAGCCAACCTGCATCTGGCCCGCACTGTGGTGCGCCGTGCCGAGCGTCTGATGGTGGCGCTCGGCCAGATAGAGGGCGAGCACCTGAACCGCGAAGGCGTCAGATACGCCAATCGCGTCTCGGATTTCCTGTTCGTCGCAGCGCGCATCGCCAATGACAATGGAAATGCCGACGTGTTATGGGTTCCCGGCAAGAACAGATAGTTTGATGATTTTTCGCGGCCCTTCGGGGTCCATTGACCGGACAAGGCAGGCATGTTCATTCCTCTGCATGATGCGAACAGCCTGCGCTACATCAAGCTGCAATACGTCACCATTGCGCTGATCATCATCAACGTAATCGCCTTCGCGGTTACGGCGATCCAGCCCGAGCAGGCGGTGCAGGCCACGGTCATCGGCCTCGGCTACATCCCATCGGTTGCTTTTGACCTGGTCCAGCTCCCCCCTGAATACGAGCTGGTGCCGGAGCAGTTGACCTACTTCACCTACTCCTTTCTGCATGGTGACATCTTTCACCTGGGCGGGAACATGTTGTTCCTCTGGGTCTTCGGAGACAATATCGAAGACGCATTGGGGCATGTGAAGTTTCTGATCTTCTATCTGCTCTGCGCCGCAGCCGGTGCGGCCTTTCACGGCTACCTCGACCCTGAATCGCAGATTCCTCTGATCGGCGCTTCCGCAGCGGTGGCCGGTATAGTCGCTGCCTATCTCGTGCTGCATCCACGGGTGAAGGTCTGGGTCCTCGCCTTCATGCGTATCCCGTTGCGCATCCCCGCATGGATCGCCCTTGCCTTCTGGATCGTGATTCAGTTTCTGATGTTTGCTGTTCCCGACGAAAGCAACGTGTCCTTCGCCGCTCATATCGGCGGTATTGTAGCGGGTGCGGTTCTTGTACTTGTTATGCGGCGGCGAGGCGTGCCCCTGTTCGATCGGCAGATTGTTACGCCGGACGCCGTGAAGGTTGAGCAGCAGAGCGCCGTCAAGCCAGTCGATGCAGCCCCCTCGCCAAGATGGGGCCGACAGTAGCCTCTGGCCGCGTCCCCGGACGATCGTTTCTGATAACGCTTTCGCCTAAACCGATTCGCGCATTCCACCCGATATTGACGCAAACGTAACTCCCGCCTAGGGTCCGCGCGCTCTCAAGCCACCGCCCGTATTCAGGGCGTAAAGCCAGGCGACAGCGACAGGAATCGTCACCGCAAGTCGGGGATCGAACAGTTTTGGCCCCCGCCGGCTGCTAAGCCGCCGGGAGCATTTGAAGAGGTGAGGAACATGAAAGTTCTTGTCCCGGTAAAGCGGGTTGTGGACGCCAACGTGAAAGTGCGCGTCAAGGCTGATGGTTCGGGCGTCGAGCTCGCCAATGTGAAGATGGCGATGAACCCCTTTGACGAGATCGCCGTCGAGGAAGCGATCCGCCTGAAGGAAGCCGGCAAGGCTGAGGAAATCGTCGTCGTCTCCATCGGCCCGGCGCAGGCTCAGGAAACCCTGCGTACCGCGCTCGCCATGGGTGCTGACCGCGCCATCCTCGTCAAGACCGACGATGCGGTTGAGCCGCTCGGCGTCGCCAAGGTTCTCAAAGGCGTGGTTGATGCCGAGGCCCCCGGCCTCGTCATTCTCGGCAAGCAGGCGATTGACGACGATTCGAACCAGACCGGCCAGATGCTGGCAGCACTTCTGGGCTGGGCCCAGGGCACCTTCGCCTCGAAGGTCGAGATCGGTGGTTCCGGCGTAAAGGTCACCCGCGAAGTTGATGGCGGTCTGCAGACCGTTGACCTGAAGACCCCGGCGATCATTACCGTCGATCTTCGCCTGAACCAGCCGCGCTACGCTTCGCTGCCCAACATCATGAAGGCCAAGAAGAAGCCGCTGGACGAAAAGACCGCTGCTGATTTCGGCGCTGACATCGCCCCCCGCCTCAAGGTCGTGAAGACCGAAGAGCCCGGCGGCCGCAAGGCTGGCGTGAAGGTCAAGACCGTCGCCGAGCTCGTGACGAGCTTGAAGAACGCTGGCGTGTTGTAAGTTCGACAGAAAAGGAAAACAGATATGGCAATTCTTCTTCTCGCCGAACATGACAACGCCTCGCTGTCCGATCAGACCGCCAAGGCGCTGACCGCTGCCGCAAAGATCGGTGGCGATGTCGATATCCTCGTCGCCGGCAAGGGTGCCAAGGCTGCCGCCGATGCCGCCGCCAAGCTCAAGGGCGTGCGCAAGGTTCTGCTGGCCGAGGCCGGTGAACTCGAGCAGCAGCTGGCCGAGCCGACTGCAGCGCTCATCGTCTCGCTGGCTGGCGGCTACGACGCCATCGTCGCAGCAGCCACCACCACCGGCAAGAACGTGCTGCCGCGCGTCGCTGCCCTGCTCGACGTCATGCAGATCTCCGAGATCATCGACGTCGTCTCGGCCGACACCTTCAAGCGTCCGATCTATGCCGGCAACGCGATCCAGACCGTTCAGTCCTCGGATGCCAAGAAGGTCATCACCGTGCGCACCGCCTCGTTCGGTGCAACCGGCGACGGCGGCTCGGCCAAGGTCGAGACGGTTGCGGCTGCTGCCAACCCCGGCGTCTCCACCTTTGTGTCCAACGAAGTGCAGAAGAGCGACCGTCCGGAACTGACCTCGGCCAAGATCATCATCTCCGGCGGCCGTGCGCTTGGTTCTTCGGACAAGTTCAAGGAAGTCATCCTGCCTGTCGCCGACAAGCTCGGTGCCGCTGTCGGTGCGTCGCGCGCTGCGGTCGACGCCGGCTACGCGCCGAACGACTGGCAGGTTGGCCAGACCGGCAAGGTGGTCGCACCCGACCTCTACATCGCAGCCGGCATCTCCGGCGCGATCCAGCACCTCGCCGGAATGAAGGATTCCAAGGTCATTGTTGCGATCAACAAGGACGAGGAAGCGCCGATCTTCCAGGTCGCAGACTACGGCATTGTGGGTGATCTTTTCACAATCCTGCCGGAACTTGAAAAGGCGCTTTGACAAGCAGCCCACTATTAAGCAAATTTTTGAGACCGGGGTGGACGAAAGCCATCCCGGTCTTTTAGTGTGCAGCGCACAATAAAAATGACTTCGTCGACGGGATCGGCATATGACTTCTAAAATCAAGACAGTCGGCATTATTGGCGCCGGCCAGATGGGCTGCGGCATCGCCCATGTGTCGGCTATCGCCGGCTACGACGTTCTGCTTTACGACATTTCCAGCCAGCGCATCGAAAAGGGCATCGCCACGATCAGCGGCAACCTCGCGCGGCAGGTCGCCGGCGGCAAGCTGGAAGAGAGCGTGCGCACTGCCGCGCTCGCCCGCATCTCGGCTGCACCGAAGCTGGCAGACCTTGCCGGCGCTGACCTGGTCATCGAGGCTGCAACCGAAGATGAGTCCGTCAAGAAGCGCATCTATCAGGAGCTCTGTCCGCTCCTGAACCCGGAGGCGATCCTCGCCACCAACACCTCATCGATTTCGATCACCCGGCTTGCAGCCCAGACTGATCGCCCGGAGCGCTTCATCGGCATCCACTTCATGAACCCGGTGCCGGTGATGAAGCTTGTCGAACTGGTGCGCGGCATCGCCACCGAAGACCAGACT
>CAYZQP010000190.1:0-964 GCA_964480545.1 uncultured Mesorhizobium sp.
GCATTTCATCCGCGAGCGGCAGGGCGCAAAGCTGGTCTGGGTGCCGGTGGACGATGCCGGTGCGTTCCACATCGACGATTTCGAGAAGAGCCTGACTGATCGCACCAGACTGGTGGCGATCACGCACATGTCGAACGCTATCGGCACGGTGACGCCGATCAAGGAAATCTGCCGGATCGCCCACGCGCGCGGCATTCCTGTGCTGGTCGATGGCAGTCAGAGCGCAGTGCACATGCCCATCGACGTGCGCGACCTCGACTGCGACTGGTACGTCTTTACCGGCCACAAGGTGTACGGGCCGTCGGGCATCGGTGTGCTCTACGGCAAAAGGGAGATGCTCGAAAGGATGCGGCCTTTCATGGGTGGCGGCGAGATGATCGAGCAGGTGACGATGGAGACTGTCACCTACAACGCGCCACCGCATCGCTTCGAGGCTGGTACACCGCCCATCGTTCAGGCGATCGGCCTCGGGGCTGCCGTCGACTATATGGAAAAGATTGGGCGCGACCGGATCGCCGCGCATGAGGAGACGCTGCGCGCCTATGCGCATGAGCGGCTGCGCGCGATCAACTCGCTGCGCATCATCGGTGATGCGCCGGGCAAGGGCGCCATCGTGTCGTTCGAGTTGCAGGGCATTCACGCGCATGACGTCTCGATGGTGATCGACCGGCAGGGCGTCGCGGTGCGCGCCGGCACGCATTGTGCCCAGCCGCTCTTGCAGCGCTTCGGTGTGACTTCTACATGCAGGGCATCGTTTGGCATGTATAATACGCTGGCCGAGGTGGATGCCCTGGCCGAGGCGCTGGAAAAAGCGCGCAAGTTTTTCGGGTGATCGAGATGGATGACGCAGCCAGCAAGCCTGAAGCAGAGCAGACCGCTGAAGCCGGTGGGGCAGCCAATCTGCCGGTCGTTGAATCGGCAATTCCAGCCGATGAACTGGCCCGGCTGACTGACGACATCGTCT
>CAYZQP010000190.1:974-7631 GCA_964480545.1 uncultured Mesorhizobium sp.
TCTCGGCGCTGAAGACGGTTTATGAGCCCGAAATCCCCGCCGACATCTATGAGCTGGGCCTGATCTACAAAGTCGACATCGAGGATGACCGCTCGGTGAAGATCGAGATGACACTGACCGCTCCGGGCTGCCCTGTCGCTGGCGAAATGCCTGGCTGGGTGGAAAACGCCGTTGGCACGGTAGAAGGCGTTTCGGGCGTCGATGTGAAGATGACGTTCGACCCGCCGTGGACGCCGGACCGCATGTCGGAAGAGGCGCAGGTCGCCGTCGGATGGTATTGAGCGGGCAGGCGCTCCCGGTTGGAGCCGAAATTCCTCGGGCAGAGTGGGCGGCGCGTGATTTGCCAGCGCAGATCGACGACGAGGACCAGGTTGCCCGCTGGGAATCTTCACCAAGTCTCGCTATATTCACCCCAACCACGGGCCTTTAACCCGTGGCCAAGGAGCAAGCATGAGCCGTTTTTCTATCATTACCATGACCGATCGCGCCGCCGAACGTGTGCGTGAGATTGTCGCCGACCGCGATGACGCACAGGGCATTCGCCTGGGAGTGAAAAAGGGCGGCTGTGCCGGCATGGAATATACGGTCAGCCTCGTTTCCGAGCCGAATCCCAAGGATGACCATGTCGAGCACGCGGGTGCGCATGTGTGGGTGGCGCCTGAGGCGGCGTTGTTCCTGCTCGGGACGCAGATGGATTTCGAGGTGACGACGCTGCGGACAGGCTTCACCTTCAGCAACCCGAACCAGAGCTCGGCCTGTGGCTGCGGCGAGTCGGTGGAGTTGAAGCCAGCCGACCTGAAGGCACTGGCCGAGGCCCGCGCTAGCGCGGCCTGAAAATTGTGTTGCCTACGCACGCCATCTCAGGCGTTCGTAGTGATACCCCTCAGCCCTTCTTGCCGCGCTTGAAGGGCTTCTTGCCGCCGTTCTCGGCGTCTTTCTCGATCTTGGCGGCGATCAGCGCCAGCGCCTCGTCCATGGTGACGGTGGCCGGGTCCTTGCCCTTCGGCAGGGTCGCGTTGACCTTGCCGAAGTTCACATAGGCACCGTATTTGCCATCGCGGACGGTGACATTGCCGCTACCATCCGGATGCGCGCCAAGGTCTGCCAGAGCTGCTGGCGTGCCGCGACCGGCGCGCGGACCTTTCTGCTGCTTTTCTGCGATGACCGAGACAGCGCGGTTCAGGCCGATAGAGAAGACGTCCTCGATGCTCTCCAGGTTGGCGTAGGTGCCGTCATGCAGGACGAAAGGCCCAAAGCGCCCCAGGCCAGCCGAGATCATTTTACCCGATTCCGGATGCTTGCCGACGTCACGCGGCAGCGAAAGCAGCGCGAGCGCCTTTTCATGATCGATCGAGTCGGCTGTCCAGCCCTTGGGCAGCGAGGAGCGTTTGGCTTCCTTGCCTTCGCCGCGCTGGACGTAGGGTCCGAAGCGGCCTGAGCGCAGGGTGATTTCCTCGTCGGTGTAGGGGTCTTTGCCCAGCACCTTGTTGCCTTCCTCGACGGCTCCCTCGGCATTGGCATCGCCCAACTGACGGGTGAAGCCGCATTCGGGATAGTTCGAGCAGCCGACAAATGCGCCGTATTTGCCGAGTTTCAGCGACAGATTGCCAACGCCACATTTCGGGCAGATGCGCGGATCCGAGCCATCCTCGCGGACGGGGAAGAGCAGGGGAGCCAGTTCCTCGTTCAACTCGGTCAGAACATCGGAGACGCGCAACTCCTTGATGTTTTCGACGGCAGCGGAAAAATCCTTCCAGAAGTCGCGTAGCACGACCTTATATTCAAGCTTGCCGTCGGAAATCTCGTCGAGCCGCTCTTCGAGGTCGGCGGTAAAGTCATACTCGACATATTTGTTGAAGAAGTTTTCCAGAAACGCGATGACAATGCGGCCGCGCGAATGCGGCGTCAGCCGGCGCTTGTCGATCGTCACATATTCGCGGTCTTCCAGCGTCTTCAGTGTCGCGGCGTAAGTGGAGGGGCGGCCAATGCCGAGCTCTTCCATCTTCTTGATGAGCGAGGCTTCGGTGTAGCGCGGCGGCGGCTCGGTGGAGTGCTGTGTCGCGTCGATCTTCTCGCGCTTCAGCGCTTCATCGGCTCGGATTTCGGGCAGGCGCTTGTCTTCCTCGTCTTCGGAATCCTCGTCGCGCTGATCGGTATAGGCGGCAATGAAACCGTCGAAACGCACCACCGAACCAACGGCGCGCAGCTGGGCAGACTTGGCCCCATTGGTTGCTTCGATTTCGACTGTCGTGCGCTCGATCTCGGCAGAGTTCATCTGGCTCGCCATCGCGCGCTTCCAGATCATCTCGTAGAGACGCGCCTGGTCAGCATCGAGATATTTCTTGACGTCCTGCGGCAGGCGGTTGAAGTCAGTCGGACGGATCGCCTCGTGCGCTTCCTGAGCGTTCTTGGCCTTGGTGGTGTAGTGGCGCGCCTTTTCGGGCAGGTACTTGTCGCCAAATTCCTTTTTGATCGTGGCCCGCGCTGCCTCGATGGCTTCGGGTGCCATCTGCACGCCATCAGTACGCATATAGGTAATGAGACCGGCGGTCTCGCCGCCAATGTCCATGCCTTCATACAGGCGCTGCGCCACCTGCATCGTGCGGTTGGCCGAGAAGCCGAGGCGCGAAGACGCTGCCTGCTGCAAGGTGGAGGTGGTGAAGGGCGGGCCCGGGTTGCGCCTGGTCGGCTTGGCTTCCACCGACAGCCCACGGAACGATGCGCCATTCAGCATCGTCTTGATGTCGTTGGCCTGCGCTTCGTTCTTGATGTCGAGCTTGGTGAGCTTCTTGCCGTCGTAGCCGGTCAGGCGCGCTTCGAATGTATCGGCGCGCGGGGTCTGCAAGAGGGCCACAATGTTCCAGTATTCCTCGCGCACGAAGCGCTCGATCTCGGCCTCTCGGTCGCAAACGAGGCGCAGCGCCACCGACTGCACGCGGCCAGCCGAACGGGCACCGGGCAGCTTGCGCCACAGCACCGGCGATAGCGTGAAGCCGACGAGGTAGTCGAGCGCACGGCGCGCCAGGTAGGCTTCCACCAGCGGCGCATCGATGGCGCGCGGCTGCTTCATGGCATCAAGCACGGATTGCTTGGTGATGGCGTTGAACACAACGCGGCTGACCGGCTTGTCCTTCAGGGCCTTCTTTTGCTTCAGCACTTCGAGCACGTGCCAGGAAATCGCCTCGCCTTCGCGATCAGGGTCGGTTGCGAGAATCAGGCCGTCCGCATCCTTCACCGCCTTGGCGATATCGGTCAGGCGCTTGCCCGATGCCGTATCGACCGACCATGACATTGCGAAATCTTCATCGGGCCGGACCGAGCCATCCTTGGCGGGAAGGTCGCGCACGTGGCCAAACGAGGCCAGAACCTTATAGTTCTTGCCCAGATACTTGTTGATTGTCTTTGCCTTTGCAGGCGATTCGACGACGACGACGTCCATGAAATACCGATTTTTCCGCTTGGCCGGCGTCACGCCGGCAGGCTGACGCGCGGGAGTTACCCCGGTAAGGAAGTTCGTTCAAATGGCCGCGCTTTGGAGATTGGTCAAGGGCCGGGACGAATTTTGGTTCCTGACGCGAATTGCAACTGATAATTGAAGTATAGGATGTTGCAATTTTAGGTATATTTAATAGTCTTGTTATGATCCCGTTTTTATCAAGTGCTATTCAATGATGTCGAACGAAAATCAGAACAGCCTGGCGACGCTGGAATACATACCCTCCATGCTCAGGGAATTGCGGAAGCTTGCCATCGGCCAGAATGAGGAAATGCTCGGCTATCTGATCGACATGGCGCAACTTGAAGCGTCTGATCGACTGACAGGGAATGCTGGCAGCTCGTCAAAGACCGACGGGGAGCAGGGAGACAGCGCCGCCTGAATGCCGCTCAAGCCGTCCGGCCAGATCCAGTTCCAGCAGCACCATAAAGACGGTCGCCGGGTGCAGTTCTGTATGACGGATGAGTTCGTCGATGCCGATTGGTGTCGGCCCCAGCGCCTCGATCAGACGGTCGCGGTCATTGTCACGGCGCGGCGGCGCATCATTGAAATCGATCGGCTCGAGGAAGGCCTGCTGACGCGGCGGCGGTCCGCCGGTCATCGGGGTCAGCACGTCGAGCACGTCCTGCGCCTCTGTGACAACGGTCGCGCCCTGCTTGAGCAGACCATTTGCTCCGGCGGCGCGCGGATCGAGCGGTGAGCCGGGCACAGCGCAGACAACGCGGCCCATCTCGCCGGCCAGTCGCGCGGTGATCAGCGAGCCGGAACGCTCGGCCGCCTCTACCACCACGAGCCCGAGGCTGGCACCGGCGATCAGCCGGTTGCGGCGCGGAAAATCTTGCGCGCGGGGCTCCCAGCCCATCGGCATTTCCGAGATGGCCGCACCGCCGCCATCGACGATGCGCTCCAGCAGGTCGATATTCTCTGCGGGGTAGGGGCGGTCGATGCCGCCGGCAAGTACGGCGACCGTTCCGGTTTCCAGCGAGCCTTCATGCGCCGCAGCGTCAATGCCGCGCGCCAGGCCAGACACAATCGTCCAGCCCGCACGGCCAAGATCACTGGCGAGTCGACGCGCAAACTTCACTCCTGCAAGCGACGCGTTGCGGGCACCAACCATGGCCACAGCGTCTGCAGAAAAGACGCCCGGATTGCCCTTGATCGCCAGCAGCGGCGGCGGGTTGGGCATGGCGCTCAGGACAGCAGGGTAGTCAGCCTCGCCGATCGCCACGATGCGTGCACCGGCGCGGGCAGCGGCGGCAAGCTCGGCCTCGGCCTCGGCGATGCCGGGGACGCGCGAAAGGCGCGCTGCACCGCCTTCAGCCATCAGTTGCGGCAGCATCTCGATGGCGGTATCGGCCGAGCCGAAGCGGTTGATCAGGTCGCGAAAGCTGGCAGGGCCGACATTTTGTGTGCGGATGAGGCGCAGCCAGCTGATCCGTTGCCGGTCGCTGAGCCGCAGCGCCACGGTCAGCCCTTTGAGCCGATGCGCGTTTCGGTTCCCGCGCGCAGCCGCTCTATATTGGCCCGGTGCTTGTAGATGATGATGATACCCATCACAGCCGCAACGAGCGCCAGCATGATGGACTCCGGACTGCGGTCCAGGAGGAAGAGTATCAGCGGAGTGAGCGAGACCCCGGTCAGTGCAGCCAGCGAGGAATAGCGAAATATGACCGCCATGGCGATCCAGATCACGGCAAAGATCGCCGCCGGCGCCCAGCCGAATCCGAGCAGGACGCCGAGATAGGTGGCGACGCCTTTGCCGCCCTTGAAGCCAAGCCAGACGGGAAAGATGTGGCCAATGAAAGCGCCGAAGCCTGCCGCAAGGGCTGCTTCATTGGACTGGAAGTACCAGCCGGCAATCACGACAGCCGCGGTGCCCTTCAGCATGTCGAGGAGCAGCGTGGCAGCCGCCAGACCCTTGTTACCGGTGCGCAAGACATTGGTGGCACCGATATTGCCCGAGCCTATCGAACGAACGTCACCGAGGCCGGCAGCGCGCGTCAGCAGGAGCCCGAACGGGATCGAGCCAAGCAGATAGCCAATGATCAGCGATGGAACAATAGAACTAAACAAGGACCGCCCCCCGGAACAGAGTTGCCCTTAAAATGAACCGGGCTTCTGTTCGAATTATCTGTCTGGACCATGATCGTCGTGCGGAAAGTCCGCGACCTTCCGATTGTAGTGCTTCAATCGCCAAATACCTTGCGGCCCGCGACCCAGCTTTGCAAGACCTTGCCCTGGAAGCGGGCATTTTCGAAACAGGTGTTCTTCGAGCGGGAGACGATCTCCGTCTCGCGCACGACCCATGGCAAATCAAGATCGACAATCGCGAAATCTGCACGCGCGCCAGGCGCGAGCGAGCCAGCTTCGAGGCCGAAAATCCGGGCAGGCGCTGTCGACATGGCGTCGATCAGGCGCAGCAGCGGCACATCGCCATTGTGATAGAGGCGCATGGCTGCGGCAAACATGGTCTCCAGACCGATCGCGCCGGGGGCTGCGTCGGCAAATGGCAGGCGCTTGGTGTCGACGTCCTGCGGGTCATGCGACGAGGAGATGACGTCGATCGTCCCGGCCCGTAGCGCCTCTATGACGGCCAGGCGGTCTTCCTCGGTGCGCAGCGGTGGCTCAAGCCGGAAAAACGTGCGGTATTCGCCGATGTCGTTCTCGTTCAGCGACAGGCTGTTGATCGAAATGCCTGCCGTGGCCGCAACGCCCTGATCCCTGGCGCCAGCGATCGCCTCGACCGACAGTTGGGTGCTGATCTTGGCGGCGTGGTAGCTGGAGCCGGTCAGTCCGGCCAGCATCAGGTCGCGGGCCAGCGGGATGGTCTCGGCCTCGCGCGGGATGCCGGACAGCCCGAGCCAGCTGGCAAACAGGCCTTCATTCATCACACCACCGGCGGAAAGATCCGCGTCCTGCGTCTCATGCGCGATGAGCGCGCCAAAATCGCGGGCGTAGGAGAGGGCGCGGCGCATCACCAGGGAGGAGGCAATCGTGTGCCTGCCCTCGGTGAAAGCGACGGCACCGGCCTCGCGCAGCAAGCCAAATTCACTGAGCTCCTTGCCATGAAAGCCCCTGGTGACAGCGGCGGCCGGATAGACATTGACCTTTGCGGTCTCGCGCGCCGTGCGCAGCACGAACTCGACCAGCGAGACGGTATC
>CAYZQP010000191.1:0-4087 GCA_964480545.1 uncultured Mesorhizobium sp.
GCCGCCGTGCACATCGAGGAC
The DNA here is from genome assembly GCA_964480545.1 of uncultured Mesorhizobium sp. Classification (GTDB taxonomy): domain Bacteria; phylum Pseudomonadota; class Alphaproteobacteria; order Rhizobiales; family Rhizobiaceae; genus Mesorhizobium_G. The sequence continues at coordinate 22 of CAYZQP010000191.1, forward strand.
CGCGGTTATCAGTTTGCCGATGGCGTCTACGAGGTGTGTGAGGTCGCCCGCGGGTACATAATCGACAGCAAGCGCCACCTGGACCGGCTTGATCGCTCGCTGAAGGAATTGCGCATCGACTGGCCCGTGTCGCGGCGTGTGCTGGAGGGCCTTATGGCCGAGGTCGTGAGGCGAAATCTTGTGCAGGACGGGCTGGTCTATCTGCAGGTGACGCGCGGCGTCGCGCCACGCGATCACTATTTCCCGTCGGCAGACACGAGGCCGGCGCTTGTCATCACAGCAAAGCGCACCAGTCCACAAGCCTCGGCCGCGCGCGCAGCCGCCGGCATCAAGGTGATCACCGTTCCGGAAAACCGCTGGGAGCGCGTAGACATCAAATCTGTCGGCCTCCTGCCGAACGTGCTGGCGCGCCAGCAGGCCAAGGAAGCCGGTGCAGTCGAGGCCTGGTTCGTCGATCCTGACGGCACCGTGAAGGAGGGCGCATCAACCAACGCCTGGATTGTTACGAAGGATGGCGTGCTGGTGACGCGCCCCGCGGAGTCCGGCATCCTGCGCGGCGTCACCCGCGCCACCGTCATGGACATTGCGGCAAAGCAGAAGCTGAAGGTCGAGGAGCGCGCATTTACGGTCGAGGAAGCCAAAGCCGCCCGCGAATCCTTCATTACCGCTGCAACGACGGTCGTCATGCCGGTCGTCGACATCGACGGAACATCTGTCGCCAATGGTCATCCAGGCAGTGTGACGCTTGCGCTGCGCGAGGCATTCTTCGACGTTGCGGAGAAGGTCCGCGCCTGATATCGCAGGCAAGGGGCTTCTTCTACATAAGTATGCGCTCACAAGGCGCTGGAGCCTCTTGACTCGCCCTGCGGATTTTGGCGCACTGCCATCAGACCGCAGGGGATCGGCGAAAGAAGAATAATGGCGGAACGCACGCAAAACCTCCAGGACCTGTTTCTCAACTCGGTCCGCAAGAGCAAGAACCCACTCACGATCTTTCTGATCAACGGCGTCAAGCTGACGGGCGTGGTGACGTCGTTTGACAATTTCTGCGTCCTGCTCAGGCGCGACGGACATTCCCAGCTGGTGTACAAGCACGCGATCTCGACGATCATGCCAAGCCAGCCTGTGCAGATGTTCGAAGGCGAGGAAGCCTGAGCTTCCGTGAAGGAGCCGATTTCGGCTGAATGACAGATAATCCTGACATCACGCGCGGGACACGAGCCATCGTCATTGTGCCCGTGTTGCGCGCCGCCGCTCATGGTGGCGAGCGTCCCGTGCGTTCGTCCGAAGCGCGCCGTGATGAGGCCGTCGGCCTGACCGAGGCGATTGCGCTTGAGCCGGTGCATGTGGAGATCGTCACGGTGAACGATCCGCGTCCGGCGACGCTGCTCGGCAGCGGCAAGGTCGAGCAACTGGCGGAGATCATCAAGGAGACCGGCGCAGAGCTCGCAATTGTCGACCACCCGCTGACGCCGGTGCAACAGCGCAATCTCGAAAAAGCCTTCAACGCCAAGGTGCTCGACCGTACCGGCCTCATTCTGGAGATTTTCGGAGAGCGTGCCCGCACCAAAGAGGGCGTTCTGCAGGTCGAACTGGCGCATTTGAACTACCAGAAGGGCCGGCTTGTGCGCAGCTGGACCCATCTTGAACGTCAGCGCGGCGGCGCGGGCTTCCTCGGTGGTCCCGGCGAAACCCAGATCGAGTCTGACCGACGCATGCTGCAGGAAAAGATCCTGCGCCTCGAGCGCGAGCTTGAAACCGTGAAGCGCACGCGAAACCTGCAGCGCGCCAAGCGCAAAAAAATCCCGTTTCCGGTGGTTGCCATCGTCGGCTACACCAACGCTGGCAAGTCGACGCTGTTCAACCGGCTGACAGGCTCGGAAGTCCTGGCGCAGGACATGCTGTTCGCCACGCTGGACCCGACCCTGCGCCGGGTGCGCCTGCCGCACGGAACGATAGTTATCCTTTCAGACACGGTCGGCTTCATCTCGGACTTGCCAACGCATCTGATCGCTGCCTTCCGTGCGACGCTCGAGGAAGTCGTCGAGGCCGATCTGGTGATCCACCTGCGCGACATCTCCGACCCCGACACCGCAGCCCAGTCCGAGGATGTGGAGCAGATTTTGCACGATCTCGGCGTCGACCCGAAAGACACACGCCGGGTGGTCGAGGTCTGGAACAAGATCGACCTGCTTTCCGAGGCAGACCGGGAGCGTCTTCTGGATGTCGGCCGCGCTGCCGGACATGAGCCCATCGCGATATCGGCGGTAACCGGAGAGGGCATAGCGCCCTTGCTTGCACGCATCGAGGAACATGTGGCGGGCGCAACGACCGAGATTGAGGTCACGCTGTCGCCGGCGCAACTGTCCAGCCTGGACTGGCTCTATCGCAATGGCGATGTCACGGCCCGCGAGGACGGCGAGGATGGCAGCGTCACCCTGACGCTTATCGTCACCCACGCCTCGCGCGAGGCAATCGAGCGGCGGCTTTCCGGCAAGGAATGATCAGACGCCCTTGGCTTCCTGCCAGAGTGCTTCCATCTCTTCGAGACTTGCCTGCTCAAGGCTGCGTCCCTGTTGCGACAGGCTTCTTTCGATGTAGTGAAAACGCTGTCTGAACTTGTCATTCGTCCCGGCCAGCGCTTTTTCGGCATCGACTTTCAGGTGGCGGCCAAGATTGACCATCGCAAACAACAGGTCACCAAACTCGTCTTCCACCGCTACGAGATCGCCCGAGGCCAATGCCTGCCGCAACTCGCCGACCTCTTCCTCGATCTTCTCGAGTACCGGCTCCGGCGCGCCCCAGTCGAACCCGACCCGTGCCGCCTTCTCCTGCAGCTTGAGCGCCCGCGTCAGGCCGGGCATTGCGAGGGGCACGCTGTCTAGAAAACCCTTGCCATGATCCTCCGGGTCAAGGCCACGCGCAACCCGCGCCGCGCGCTTGGTGGCCTTCTCCTCAGCCTTGATCTTCTCCCACATGCCTTTCGCCATGCCGGCCGAGCGCGCCTCTGCGTCTCCAAACACATGCGGATGCCGCCTGATCATCTTCGTGGTGATCGCCTGGACCACATCACCGAAGCGAAAGTCGCCAGCTTCCTCCGCCATCCGCGCGTGATAGACCACTTGCAGGAGCAGGTCGCCAAGCTCCTCGCGCAGATCGTCAAGATCGCCACGCGCAATGGCGTCGGCGACCTCGTAGGCTTCCTCGATTGTGTAGGGCGCGATAGTCGAAAAGTCCTGGACGATGTCCCAGGGGCAGCCGGTCTGCGGATCGCGCAAGGCTGCCATAATCTCGATGAGGCGGGAAATCTCGGAAGAGGGCTTCATCGACGTAATTTAGAGCATGTCGCGCAAAAGTGTGAAGCGGTTTTGCGAGAACGACATGCGCCAAAACAAAGACTTAAAGCGTACGGAGCGAATCTGAAAGATCGCGACCCGCTTTAGAGGCCAGTGCACGGGCAGGAAATGCTTCCGTTCGCAATCCACAGCCTTCAAATGAAAACGTCCCCCGCAGCGCGCGTGCGGAGGACGTCCAGAGTGCGATTCGACTGCTTACCAGCCGCGAATCCGCTCGCGCCAGCAGCGGCGCCGCCAGCCATATCCGTCATAGAATCGACGGCAAACGCGACGGTAGCGCGGACGCCGGCGCGGCCTGTGCCGTGGACGCCCATGGCCGTAGCCATAATGCCAGACCTGCTCGACATCTGCGTCAGGCGCAAAGGTCTCGGGCTTCATCTTGTCAATTTCGTCGAGAATACCGCGGCCACTTGGCATTGCGGCATCGGCTTCGACCGGCTTCAGTACTGTTACAACAGCGGCCGCACCTGCGACCCCCAAAATGCCTTTCAGAAAAAGTCTTCTATCCATATCAAAAATCCTCCATCTCGGACCCAGTTGACGATATGCGCGCTAACCTCGTCCCTGCGTCGCGCGAACATAGTTCACCATGATGTGAGAGCAATGTCTAGGTTTTATAGGAAAACGTGAACTGGCCTTCCGGGGGAAGTGGCTCAGGCAGCTTTATCCATTGGCATCGAGGTAGCTGGCGGAGGGAGTGGGATTCGAAC
>CAYZQP010000191.1:4097-7591 GCA_964480545.1 uncultured Mesorhizobium sp.
GATACTTGCGCATCGCCGGTTTTCAAGACCGGTGCCTTAAACCGCTCGGCCATCCCTCCAGGCCCTGTTCGTTAGCACTTCTGGCTTCTCGGCATTTTGCCGTCTGCTGCCAGTCTGCTACCGAACGCGCTCAGGTCTGCGGCTTTACAGCGTTCGTGATCGCCGCGTCAACCTGTCCTCAGCCTGCATCCCCGGCATGCCGGCCCGATAGCATCGGGCGCGCTGCGCCTTTAGCATCCTTCCCGGCAGAATCACACGGATTGCGGGCGACTATGGAGATCCTTCGCACAGAACGGCTGTCAGTCCGGCTCTGGGAGCCGGGCGATGCAGCACTGGTGAAGGCGCTGCATGGCGACGCAGAGGTCAACCGCTATGTGATGAAGAGCGTTGAGCCATGGACTGAGGACTACGCAAGACAGCGCCTTGCAAGCTGGCGCGAGCAGTACCAGCGCCACGGGACGACCAAGTTCAAACTCGTGCGCCGGAACGATGAGGCCTTTGTCGGGCGGGCCGGTTTCGCGCCCTTCGAGACCGGCGACTACGAACTCGGCTACATGATCGCGCGGGACGAGTGGGGCAAGGGCTATGCGAGCGAGGCGGCAACGGCACTCATCCGCTGGTTTTTCCAGTCCGGCAAAGCCGATCATTTCATCGCCTTTGCGCATCAGGACAACGACCGCTCGCGCCGCGTGCTTGAGCGGTTGGGCATGAGGCTGGAGCGTAAGGGTGAATTCGAGACAATGCCCTTTTGCTTCTACCGTCTGGACAAGGGCTGATGCCGGCGACCCTGAGGGCCTGCCAATTCCGGTCACATTTTAATCAAATCATCGACAAGGTTGATTAATCCGACGATAAGCACTTCTGCGCTATCCAAGAGGTTTGGGGGCGGCCTGGCCGCGATATTGATGGAATGCTCTGCATGAAGACGATGCGGTTGGGATCAATCCTGGTGCTTTCGGCCTCGGTAGCGGTGCTTGCCGCCTGCACCAGTTCGACACCGAACCGCACCGCCGCGCGCTCGGTGATTGACGTCCCGGGCTTGGCTCCCGCAAACCGCGCCACCGCCAGCCAGCAGGCGAAGGAGTATTTTTCCGAGGCGCAGTACGGCAAGGCCAGTCCCCGTGTTACGACGAAGCGCTCGAACCTCAAGCGGGGTGGCGGTCGCGAACAGGTCGGCAAGCCGTACCAGATCCGCGGCAAGTGGTATTATCCCAAGGAAGAGCCGGGCTATGTGCGCACCGGCAATGCTTCCTGGTATGGCGATGCATTTCACGGTCGCCTGACCGCCAACGGCGAAATCTATGACATGACGCATCTGACAGCAGCCCATCCAACCATGCCGCTGCCGAGCTACGCCCGCGTTACCAACACGAAGAATGGCGCATCGGTAATCGTCCGGGTCAATGATCGCGGACCATATTCGCGCGCCAGGGTGATTGATCTGTCACGCCGGGGTGCCGAGATGCTCGGCTATGTGCGTGACGGCACCGCGAAAGTGAAGGTCGAATATGTCGGGCGCGCACCCCTGCATGGGCAGGACGAACAATACCTGATGGCCTCCTATGTGCCGGGCAACGTTGCGCCTGATCCGTCGGTCGGCATGCCAACGGGCGTCATGGTTGCCATGGATGGGACGTCACCGGGCGGGGCGGGCCAGGGTGCGGCGCCAAAAAGCCAGCCTTTTCCGGGTCAGTTGACAACCGCAACCGCACCCGAAGCCGGGATCGCTGCACCTGATGCCGGCGCCGACATCCTGCGCAAGCCTTCCGACGAGATCGCGCTCGCAACAGCATCCTACAGTGCAGGCCCGCGGGAAGGTGCCGCCTCGGTCGCGCTGGGCCGTCTTGCGACGTCCGGGCCGGACTCAAGTTATGTCATGGTCGGCTCGTTCCGTAGCCGGGCTGAGGCTGATCGCCTGGGCAAGGCCCTGAACCGTGTCGGCATTGCCAGAACCGAGCCTCTCGACGGCCCGTCGGGTGCCAGGTGGTATTCGCTCACCCTGCGCAGCGACGGTCGCCATGATGTTGACGCGATGCTGCAGGCTGCCTGGAACGCCGGTGCGCCCGATGCAATGACCGTACGCGACTAGCGATGCGCAGCCTCGCCCACTGCATTGTCGCCGTAGGTCTTCTCGCCGGATTTCCGGCACATGCAGAAGGCTTCGAGACCAAGGCAGGGCAGGCTTTGATGATAGAGGCCGAATCCGGCACAGTCCTCCTGTCCAAAAACCCTGATGCGCCCGTGCAGCCGGCCTCGCTGGTAAAACTTATGACCGCAGAGGTGGTGTTTGATGCGCTGACCACCGGCAAGGTCAGGCTGGATGACACCTACAAGGTAAGTGAATACGCATGGCGAACCGGTGGCGCGCCATCGCGCACCTCGACGATGTTTGCACAGCTGAATTCAAATGTCCGGCTGGAGGATCTGTTGAAGGGCGTGGTGGTTCAGGCCGCCAATGACGGCTCCATCGCCATCGCCGAAGGGATGTTTGGTTCCGAGGAGAAATTCGCCGAGCAGATGAACCTGCGTGCGCAGGCGATTGGCCTGAAACAGTCGACATTCAAGAACCCGACCGGCGCCATCGCCGACGGCCAGCAGATGACGATGCGCGACCTCGTGCGCCTCTCGGAACATCTGCACAAGACATATCCGGAATTCTACAAGCTTTACGCCATGCCGGAGTTCGAGTGGAACAAGATCAACCAACGCAACAAGAACCCGCTGCTCAGCATTCCCGGCGTCGATGGCCTGGCAACAGGCGGGGCGGAAGAAACGGGCGGCTTCGCCTTTGTCGGCTCGGCCCAGCGCGGCGACCAGCGTCTCTATCTCGCGCTTGGCGGCTTGCCGAGCGACCGCGAACGCACCGCAGAGGCACGCCGCCTGGTCGAATGGGGCATGACGGCTTTCGACCGTGCGCCATTGTTTGCGCGCGACGCGATCGTCGGACAGGCCCGCGTCTTTGGCGGCGAGAAGCCCACCGTCGGTCTGCGCGCCAGTGGGCCGGTTTCAATCTTTGTCGCCGAGGATGACAAGGAAAAGCTTTCTGCGAAAATTATCTACGAAGGCCCGGCCATAGCCCCGATTGCCTCGGGTCAACCGATCGGCTCGCTCAAGATCTGGGTCGGAGACACTCTGACCCAGGAAACCCCGCTGTTCGCCGCCGAGGACGTCGCGACAGGATCGATCGCCAGTCGCGCGAAAAATGCGCTGGGCGAACTGGTCTTCGGCTGGATGCGCTAGCAATCCGCCCGTTGCCCGACTAGATACTTCGGGACTGCCGCCAGCCTGGCGGCTCATGGAAGTACGGATGGCGCGCGGCTTTTTCATAACGTTTGAGGGAGGTGAGGGGGCTGGCAAGTCCACCCAGATCCGCTATCTCGCGGCCAAACTGCGCGACAAGCGCTATCCCACGGTGGTAACGCGCGAGCCCGGCGGATCGCCCGGTGCCGAGGCGGTGCGCCATGTTCTCCTCTCCGGTGCCGCAGAGCAGTTTG
>CAYZQP010000192.1:0-7588 GCA_964480545.1 uncultured Mesorhizobium sp.
AGGAATAGTCGAAGATGACGGCGAAATGCGTCGGCACGACCCCGACATCGGTATTGCGGGCGTCCTGCATCAGCTTCCAAAGCATGTTGGAAAAGCCAGACACAGCACCCACCGGCAGGCCGTCGGATTTGCGCGTCAGCGGCGGCAGCGCGTGATAGGCACGGAAGATGTAGCCGGAGCCATCAACGAGGAAGAGGTGATCACCCTTTTTCATGGGGCCACGGGTAGCCCCATGCACTGCGCCTGTCTACAGCCAGACTGTCAGGATGGTTCGGTCCTCAACGGTTCAGGTAGCGCAACTCGAACTTGTCATCGACATCCGGCAGCGGGAAGTCCTCGTAGAGCGTCTTTGCCATGCCATAGCCCATGAGCAGCAGCACCACCGCAATCGGTATACCGGCGACGATGGACGCCGTCTGGAGTGCGGTCAGACCGCCCGCCAGCATCAGCATGACCGCGACGACACCAGATGTCACGCCCCAGAATATCCGGAACTTCTTTGGCGGCGCTTCGTCACCCATCGACAGCATGGTGCAGATGACCAGAATGCCCGAGTCTGCTGACGTGACGAACCAGGAGATCAGCAGGATCACCGTGAACACGGTCAGCGGATAAACCAGCCATGAATAGCCAAACCCCGTGATGGTCTGGAACACGCCATTGGCATAATTGTCCGCTACCGCAGCTGCCACGCCTGCATTGTTGAACAGGTCGACGCCAACAGCCGCCCCTCCGAATACGCCCATCCAGATGATGACCACTGAGGTAGGGATGAGCAGCACGCTGAAGCAGAACTGCCGGATGGTGCGGCCCTTGGAGATGCGGGCAATGAACATGCCGACAAAGGGGCACCAGGCGATCCACCAGCCCCAATAGAAGATGGTCCACCAGCCCTGCCACTGGCGCGTTGGGTCAGGGTCGATCCAGAAGCCCATCGGGATGACGTTCCAGATATATTCGCCGGCACCTGAGATCACCATGCCGATGATAAAGGCAGTCGGCCCGAGGAACAGGAACAGCAGCAGTAGTGCAAGGCTCGCCCAGACATTCGCCTCGCTGAGTATGCGCACGCCCTTGTCGACGCCGGAAACCGCTGAGAACGTGCCCATCGCGGTGATGATCGCGACCAGTATGATCTGGTTTACGGTGTTGTTCTCGAGCCATCCAAGCCTCTCGAGCCCTGCTGCGATTGGTGCCACGCCCAGACCGAGAGACGTCGCAAGACCAAAGATTGTCCCGAACACGCCTACGAGATCGACGACGTGTCCCCACGGCCCGTAAATCTTGTCCTTGAGGATAGGGTAGAGTGCGGTGCGCAGCGACAGCGGCAGGTCCTTGCGATAGGCGAAATAGGCGAGGCACAGGCCGACGATCACATAGAGCGCCCAGCCATGCAGGCCCCAGTGCAGGATCGTCACCTTGATACCGGATGCCGCAGCCTCGAGGCTGTTGGGCGCGATGCCGCCGCGCGTCAGATAGGGACTGTCCTGCATATGGTTCATCGGCTCGGCGACGCCCCAGTAAATCAGGCCTGAGCCAAGACCGGCGCTGAACAGCATGCAGATCCAGGAGAAGGTGGAGAAGTCCGGCTCGTCGTCATCCTTGCCAAGCTTCACATCGCCAAACCTGCTGAACAGCAACCAGAACACGAAAAGCAAGGCCAACGACACCACCAGCACATAGAACCAGTCGAGCGAGTTGATGATGAAATCCTTGCCGACGGTGAAGACGGTGTTGGCGCGCTCGACATCGCTGACGGTGAAGGCGACGAAGGCGGTGATCATCACCATAGAGGCAATCGCCATGAACGGATTCATGCCGGTAAAGAAGCCGCTTTTCGCGACGAGATCGTCAGGCACCATTGCCTTATCGGTGGTGTGAGCCTCTTCACTCATCGCATTTTCCCCTCTCGCGCCTTTAGCGGCTTTCTATCGTGTTGTTCCGGCGGGTCCCTCTTGCGCAGGAGCATTGAGCCAGGCGCGGAATGCTTCTTCCAGCCTTGCATGATTGCGCGACCACCAGGCCGCGTCTGAATGGATCGAGAGTTCGCCCTCGCGCGCCGGGTTGTTCGGCAGCTGCTGGCGCACTTCATCTGAGACGAGCGCCAGCGACGAGCTGCGTGCCGGGCCGTTGGGCAGATGTTCGGCCATGCGTGCCAGTGGCTCCGAGCCACTCGCATAGCGGATGAACTCGAGCGCTGCTTCCTTGTTGCGCGCACCCTTGGGGATGCCGAACAGGTCGAGTTCGACGACCTTGCCGTTCCAGACAATCTCAAAATCCGCTCCGGTTTCGCGCGCTGCAACCGCGCCTGTTGTCGCCCAGATTGACGACATCGCCACCTCACCGGCATTCAACATACGCACCGGCTCGCGGCCATTGCTCCAGACTTTCAGGCCGGGCTTGATCGAATGCATCCTGGTCAGCGCGCGCTTCACGCCGGCTGGCGTTTCCAGAAGCCCGTAGACTTCCTCGGGCTTTGCCCCATCGGCGATCAGCGCCCATTCCATGATCACGGTTGGATCGTTGCGGATGGCACGCGGACCCGGAAAGGTGCGCATGTCGAAGAAGTCGGCGATTGTCGTTGGCGGTTTCGCGGCAAACTTCGATTTGTCATAGGCGAAGGTCGTCGCCCACATCATCACGCCGACGCCGCAATCATTGAGCCCGCCTTCGATGAAGTCATCCTTGAACGGGGTGCCATCAGCTCCATTGGGCAGCTGGATATCCGAGATGTTTTCCAGCAGCCCTTCCTGGCAGGCCCGGATGGAGTCAGCCTCGGTCAGGTCAACCACGTCCCAGATGACATTGGCAGACTCGACCTGATCACGCAGCTGGGTCAGCCCGCCAGCATAGTGCTCGACACGGACGCGCGCACCGGTTTCATCTTCATAGGGGCGCACGAAGCCAAGCATCTGGCTGCGCATGTAGGGACCGGTCCAGGTGGTGAAGGTGAGATCGCGCGAGGGGGCGGGTGCTTCTGCCGGTTGTGCCTGCTCCTGGGAATAGGCAGCGCTCGTCAGCAGCGCAGCTGTCATCAGGCTCGTGACAAATATCCTGGCGGTTTGCCGGTATGCTCGCGTCAGACCTCTCATGGCCGCTGCTCTCCCCTTGCATCGGTCGTTCAGGACTTAACCATAGGTGAGCGGGCATGGCAAACCGGCGATGCTACGACATATATCGGTCGATATCCGACCCCTGGGCGAGCGGGAGGCTCCCGGGTGCAGGTTGCGGCATTGAGCGACTGGTACAATGCTGGTGAAGAGCCGGGCCCTGAAAGCTCACGCGCACGTTACGAACTTGTAATCAGTTCGCCCTTGAATCGCCATGTTCGGATATACATTTGGGTGTCATCGGCTTCGGTCGATATCCGGAGTACGGCCCGTCCCCCGCCTATACCGGATTAGTGCGGCAGCCTCATCCCCCCTCTCCGGGCTGCCGCATGACTTGAGAAACGCCGCCATGGCATCCCCCTCCGCCATGGCGGCTTTTTCTTGCCCGGAGGTCAGCGATCAGAGGTCAGCGATCAGCTGACCTGAACTTTCGAGCGGGCCTGGTCCTCGGCGATCTTCTGCTGGAACATCTGCGCAAAATCGATCGGGTCGAGCAACAGCGGCATGAAACCGCCATTGCGGGTCTGGTCGGCAATGATCTGGCGCGCGAACGGGAACAGCAGCCGCGGGCACTCGATGAAGAGGATCGGCAGCATGTGCTCCTGCGGGAAGTTGGCGACATGGAACACGCCGCCATAGGTCAGCTCGACATTGAACAGCAGTTCCTTGCCGGCTTCAGCCTTCGCGTTCAGCGACAAAACCACGTCGAACTCGGTTTCAGACAGCGGATTGGCATTGACGTTAACGCCCACGCTGATTGCCGGAGCCTGCTCGCGGCCACGCAGGGAATTCGGTGCGTTGGGGCTCTCGAAGGACAGATCCTTCAGGTACTGCACCAAGACGTTCAGCTCCGGCGGCTTGCCGTTTGCCTCGCCATTGGCAGCGCCCTCAACCTTCTTCTCTTCCTTGGCCATGCTCGTTTTCCATCTTTCTGTGCGGGCTCACCAGCCCTGAAAAAGTTGCGGTTCGCTAGCACGGCATATCAGCCAAAACAAGCTTTGGCGGGCTGATCGGGTCACTCCTTGTTGTCGTCCACCCGCTTCCATGGCGAGTCGGGATTCGGCGTCGACTGATAGTCCGATGCATCGAGATCGATGGTCTGCCCGTCCTCCCGCCCGGAAGGGCCCGCTGTGCCAAAGCCCCGGTTGACGCGGATTTCCGCAAAATTCACCCGCCGCTTGAGGAATTTCCAGGCGAGGTCGCGCACCGGCGGAACAAGCAGCGCCAGCCCGATAATGTCGCTGACGAAGCCCGGCAGAACCAGCAGCATGCCGGCAACCATCATCATAAGACCATGCGCGGCATCCCGTGCCGGGTCCTTTCCGGATCGGGCGTCAGCCTGAATGCGCCGCAATGCCGCGAATCCCTGATAGCGCATCAACGCCATTCCGATGATGGCGCTCAGGAACAACAGGCCCAGCGTCGCCAGCACGCCGATTTCGCGCCCGACAATTATGAAGCCGGCAATTTCGGCCAGCGGCCAGACGAGAAAGAAAAAGAAGCCGATCAAGGGTGTTTCATCCGTTTAGGCCCAGATAGGAACGCAGGCAGTTGATTTGAATGATTGCGATATACGTTCTATATGCGATTGACGGTTCCGCGCGAAATCAAGTCGACGTGGATGATCAGGGTGAGAAAGTGGAATTTTTCGACATCGGCACTATTGTCTTCATGATCGCCGCGGTTGTGATCTTCTACCAGCTGCGCAGCGTGCTTGGCCGCCGCACCGGCAATGAGCGTCCGCCCTACGATCCCTATTCCTCGGCGCGCAATCGCGAACAGGAACAGCAGGGCGGTGACAATGTCGTGGCGCTTCCGCGTCGACGTGGCCAGGAGCAGGAGAACTCCTACTCGTCGATCGACGAAATCGCCCAGCCCGGCACGGATCTGAATCGCGGCCTGCGCGCGGTGCGCGATGCCGACCAGAGCTTTGAGCCCAAGTCTTTCCTCGACGGTGCGAAGATGGCCTACGAGATGATTGTCTCGGCCTTCGCTGCCGGCGACCGCAAGACGCTGAAAAACCTTCTGTCGAAGGAAGTGTATGACGGCTTCGTCCAGGCGATCTCCGAGCGTGAGGGCAAGGGCGAGCAGGTTCAGTCCTCGTTCGTTGGCATCAACAAGGCCGATTTTGTATCTGCCGAGATGAAGGGCAGTGAGGCGCATCTGACCCTGCGCCTGGTCAGCGAGCTGATTTCGGTCACCCGTGACAAGGCAGGTGAAGTCGTATCCGGCGATCCGGAAGCAGTCGCCGAGGTGAAGGACGTCTGGACCTTTGCGCGCGATACCCGCTCGAAGGATCCGAACTGGAAGCTGGTCGCCACCGAAGAGGAAGACTGAGCGAGTGACCGGTGGCACTGTCGGCCCGCTTCAAGCCTGTACGTTTTGACGACCTGCCCGGCTGGCGGGAGGACGATCCTGCCGGGGCGTTTGCTGCCTTTCGCCTGTCGGCATTTCATGCACTGACCAAACCTTACAAAACCGGCTCGCTCGGCGTTGATGCGTCGGCCTTTGCTGATGCCTGCGCGGCAGCACGGTCGACCGAGAGTTTGAGCGGCGCTCAGGCGCGCGATTTCTTTGAGCATCACTTTGTGCCGGCGTTGGTCACGCCTGACGGGTCGTCCGCCGGCTTTGTCACGGGCTACTACGAGCCCGAGGTTGCAGCGTCGCCCGTCCGCACCGGGCGCTTTACAGTGCCGCTGCTGGCGCGTCCCGCCGATCTGGTTGATGTCGACGATGCCAATCGCCCGGCTGGCATGGACCCCTATTTCGCCTTCGCGCGCCAGACGCCAGACGGCCTGGTGGAGTATTATGACCGTCCGGCAATCTCCGCCGGTGCACTGGACGGGCAGGGTCTGGAGATTGCCTGGCTCGAGAGCAGGGTCGACGCCTTCTTCATCCACGTACAGGGCGCCGCACGACTGCAGATGACCGACGGGTCCCTCAAGCGCGTCACCTATGCCGCCAAGACCGGCCACCGCTTCACCGGCATCGGGCGGGAGCTGGCCAATCTCGGCGAGATACCGCTGGCCGAGGTCACAATGCAGTCGATCCGCGCCTGGCTGGCTGCGCATCCCGGGCGCGTCGACGAGATTCTGTGGCGAAACCGGTCCTACATCTTCTTTCGCGTCGCTGACGTCGAGCATCCTGCGCTGGGACCGATTGCGGCAGCCAAAGTGCCGCTGACCACGGGACGCTCGATAGCTGTTGACCGCCTGCTGCACACGTTCGGCACACCGTTCTTCATTGATGCACCAACGCTGACGGCTTTCGATGACAAGCCGTTTCGCCGGTTGATGATTGCGCAGGACACCGGCTCGGCGATTGTCGGCCCGGCGCGTGGCGATCTCTTTGCCGGATCTGGCGATGCTGCCGGAGAGATTGCGGGCGTTGTCCGCAACGCCGCCGACTTCTACGCCCTGTTGCCGAAGCCCCTGTTGGGGGATCGGCCATGAGCCGCCGCTCCGAAAAGGTGCTGAGCGAGGAGGACCGGATCCTCTGGCATCAGGTTGCGCGCACGGCAAAGGTGTTGCGTCCTGCCAAGCCTGCCAAACCCGTCGCGCCGGCGCCTGTGGCCCCGCCAAAGCCTGCTGCTGTCGTGCCGCCGCCGGCATCGGCGCCACCGGCCAGAACGTCCATCATGCCCTCCTGGTCACCCGCAGTATCGCAACCTCCGGCGCCGCGCGGCCAGATCGATCGGCAGACCGTCGACAAGCTGGCAAAGGGGCGGCTTCAGCTCGAGGCGCGCCTCGTCCTGCATGGCATGCGTCAGGACGAGGCGCATTCGCTGTTACTTTCATTCGTATCCCGCGCCCATGAGCGCGGTGCGCGCTATGTGCTGGTCATCACCGGCAAAGGCCCCGGCGGCGATGGCGTGCTCAAGCGCTCGGTGCCGTCCTGGCTGAAGACCGCGCCGTTCCAGGCCTATGTCTCCGGGCTTGATCACGCTGCGCGCGGCCATGGAGGTGCAGGCGCGCTCTATCTGCGCATCAAGAGGCGCAGGACATGACCCCGTTTGGTGCCAGGATACGCGAGCTTCGTCAGGCGCGGGGCGTCAGCCAGAAGGGCATGGCGGCAGCGCTCGGTGTCTCCGCAGCCTATCTCTCGGCGCTTGAGCATGGCCGACGTGGCACACCGAGCTGGCCGTTCCTGCAGAAGGTGATCGGCTATTTCAACATCATCTGGGACGAGGCAGAGGAGCTTGAAGCACTTGCGTGGTCGTCTAATCCGCGCGTCTCGGTTGACACGGCCGGGCTGTCCCCGCGCGCGACGGCTTTCGCCAATCATCTGGCTGAACATATCGCCAGCCTGACCGACGACGATCTGGCAGATCTGCTCGCAAGGCTGGGCGCTGCTGTTGAGCGCAACAAGGCACCAAAATGAAAAGGCCGGCAACTGCCGGCCTTCTGCAAAATCTCTGGAAGCGGATCAGGCGCTGGCGCGCATGTCGTCCGGCTCGCGCAGCACGTAGCCGCGGCCCC
>CAYZQP010000193.1:0-7562 GCA_964480545.1 uncultured Mesorhizobium sp.
GATGCGGCGTCGGTCTGGTAGACGATGCCGAGCGGAGCCTCGCCGGTGGAGACCAGCTTCAAGGCAGCGCGGACGTTTTCAGCCTGCGCGACCTTTGTGGACACGCCATCCCATGCGCCGAGCTTTTCAAGTGCGGCCTTGCCGTATTTGCCGGCCGGCACGGACTCGACATTGCCCATGGCGATCTTGCCATCGCCGAGCAGGCCGGAGAGGTCAAAGCCAGCCTTGATGTCGGCGGTCGCCGTTGAATCCTTCGGGGCTATCAGCACGATGCGGTTGCCGAGCAGTTGCGTCTCGGTGGCCGGCTGAGTCAGCTTCTTCTCGTTCAGATACTTCATCCAGTCGAGGTCAGCGGAGATGAACACGTCAGCCGGCGCGCCCTCCTCAATCTGCTTGGCCAGCGCCGAACTCGCTGCGTAGGAGATCGTCGCCTTCTGGCCGACATCGGCCTCGCAGGCGGCATTGACGTTGTCGAGGGCGTTCTTCAGCGAAGCGGCAGCGAAGACGGTCAACTTGCCGTCATTTGCCGAAGCAGCGCCAGCGGCCAGCAGGCCAACGCCAAAAGCTGCGGCAAAAAGGGTGCGAGAGATCATCAGTTCCTCCGGGTCGGGTTTTCGCGCCACTTGCGCGTTATCGATATAGATGCATGGATATCACGCATCGTCAAATGACGTTCATCAGGCTTGGTAATGCTGGATCAATGGCTGCGATTCGTATTCGGCCATATATGCACACGAATACAGGGAGGCTCCATGCGCTTGAGAATTCTATGTCTGGCACTGTTGGTCAGCCTGTCGAGCCCGGTTGCTTACGCCCAAACCGCGCAACCCACGTCGTTCGAGTTTGCCGCGCAGGGTACTGCGCCGGTTGCGATGAAGCTTGAAGACCTCAAGGCGCTGCCGCAGGTGGAGCAGACAATCACTTTCAAGACGTCGAAGGGTGAGAGAACGGCGACCTACAAGGGCCCGCTCCTGTGGGACGTGATCAAGGCCAGCAAGGCGCTCGACGGACTGGGGCATAACCAGGCGCTGGCAAAGACACTGCTGGTCAGCGCTGTCGATGATTACCAGATCGCTTTCTCCGTCGGCGAACTCGCGCCGGAGTTCGGCAACGCCATGATCCTGCTGGCGCTGGAAACGGACGGCAAGCCTCTGCCGCAGGGCTTCCATATCGTGGTGCAGGGCGACAAGCGCGGTGCCCGCGCCGTGCACGACATTGTCAGGATCGAAATGAAGTAGCTGTCACGCGGCCGCCTTGCTGACAGGCTTGCGGCGCGGGGCCAGCCGCTTGGTCGTGCGTTTCAGTTTGACGGCGGCAACTCGCGAGAAAGCATGAGCGGCGGTTACAGCGATTGTTGTTCCGATGAAATCGGCGCTGGCCTGCGTGGCAATTTTCTTTGCCTGCGCCTCGCTGTCATCGCCGGCCAGACCGGGCACATAGAGGCCGACGCGCAGACCTGAGACGCGCCGTTTCAGGCGGCGCACCGCAAGCCGCGCATTGGCGGCTGGAGCATCTCCGAGATACACAAGCACGACAGTTTCAACGCCCGTCAGTGGCAAGGTCGCGACGGCGGGTCCGGAGAGGGCCAGGTGCCCGGCACTTTGCACGTCGGCGCCCTGGATCGAGAGTACCTGCGCCAACATGCCGGAGGCAGCGTCGTCCAGCACCGACCGGCCACCAAGCGTCAGCAGAGACCGTCCATCACCGTCGGGTAGCTCGATGGTCGGTTTGCCGTCGGTATCCGTCCGGCTCTCCTCGCTCTCCTCGTACTCCTCCTCCTCCTCATCGGCGATCTCCTCGAGGTCAGCCACCAGCGCACTGGCGGAGCGCGCCAGCAATGCCTGGCGTTCGTCGCTCAATACGCCGCGCTGGCGATCCTGTTCGGCGAGCAGCAGCGCCGGGACGCCGACCTTTTCGTAGAAGTCGACGAGATATTCGTCCTCCAGATATTCCTCCGCGAACTCCGACGCCTCGTCCGGATCGCCCGAGAGCAGGCGCTGGTAGACGCGTGCGGGCGGCTCCAGCACAGGCTCATTGCCGAGCAGCACGTCGAGGAATTCGAATTGCGGCACGTGGCGGCCGAGTACGACTAGGCACACGGTCAGTGGCGTTGACATGACGAGCCCGAGCGGTCCCCACAGCCAACTCCAGAAGATCGCCGAAACGATGATCGCCAGCGGCGACAGGCCCGTGCGCGAGCCGTAGAGCCAGGGCTCCATGATATTGTTGGAGATGAGCTCCATGATGAGGAACAGCCCGGCGACAAACAAGAGCGGCGTCCAGCCGGGCAGCGCGGCAAAGGTCACCAGCAGCGGCAGGAACATGCCGATGGCCGGGCCGATATAGGGGACGAAGCGCAGCACCAGCGTGAGGATGCCCCACAGCATCGCGTTGGGCACACCGATCAGCCACAGGCCAATGGTGATGGGGATGGCGTAGGTGGTGTTGATGACCAGCTGCATCAGCAGGTATTTCGCCACGCGCGAGCCTGCGTCCTGCAAAGCCTCGGTGGTGCGGTGAATGTCACCGGCACTGGCCAGCCGGATGAAACGGTCGCGCAGCGTCTCGCGCTCCATAAGCATGAAGATCACGACAACGATGATCAGGCCCGCTGTGGCGAAGGGGCTGACCAGCGGCACCACGATGTTCTCGAGGATTTCGAACGGTCCCTGCTCGGAGACAACCTGAACCGGCACAGGCTTCGGCGCCGGTTCACCAGCCGGAGCCGCCCCGGATGCACCAGTCAAAGAGGGCGTCGCAGCAACCCCGGAGGGTGTCGCTGTACTCTCGCGCAGTTCGGCTCCGACCCGTTCAACGACGCCGGTGATCCGGTCGACAATCCCGCCCTCCCCGCCGGTGGATTTGAGCGATCTGATCTTCTCGATCACGTTGGTCTGGTATGTCGGCAGGTTTTGCGCCAGCTGCGTGACCTGCGAGGCGAGCAGAAAGCCGATCAGCGCGATGATAGAAAACGCGAAGGCGACCGTGACGCCGACAGCCAGGGTGCGCGGCACGGAACGCCGGCGCAGCATGGAGGCGATGGGAGAGAGCGCGAAGGTGAGCAGCAGCGCGATGGCCAGCGGCAGAAGCACGTCACGGCCAAGGTAGAGCAGTGCGGTGACACCAACGATGGTGAAGGCAGGCGGCAGCGCGATGCGGGTGAGCTGCTCCGAAGCGGTTGCCGATTTCCCCAGATTTCTGTTGTTGATGTTAACGTCTGCGTCAGATCCCCTCGGCATCGACCCTGCTCTCTCCCGGTGGCTACGAAACAAAGTGTCCGGTTCGCCAATCAACTACAATGTCGAATTGCGCCAGAGGTTCCCCCAGCGAAATAAACATGCCTTGCAGGCCGTCGAAACCGTGTGCGGGTGGTCCGGATTCGCGCGCAAAGGGCTCCGGATAGCGTGTCTTGCAAAGGCAAAAGCCTCGCCTATGATGCCCGCCAATCGAGAAAAAAGCTCGGGAACCACAAAATACAACGGGAGACGACATGCGTAAACTAGTACTTGCCGCCAGCATTCTGGCGATTGCGGCCATGACTGTACCGGTCTCGGCAGAGACTGTTCGATGGGCGCGCAACTCCGACGCGCTGACCCTTGATCCGCATTCGCAGAACCAGGGCGTGACGCACACTTTCATCCACCACATCTATGAGACGCTGGTTGACCGCGACGTTGAAGGTAACCTGATCCCGCGTCTGGCCACCGAATGGGCCATCAAGGAAGGTGACCCGACAGTCTGGGTGTTCAAGCTGCGTCCGGATGTGAAATTCCATGACGGCGCTACTTTCACCGCCGAGGACGTGGTCTTCTCTATCGACCGCGCGCGCTCCGAGAAATCCAACCTGAAACAGCTGCACGCCGCCGTCGAGAGCGTCACCGCCGTTGATGATCTGACCGTTGAGGTCAAGATGAAGGGCCCATCGCCGCTTTATCCAAACAACCTGACCAACACTTTCATCATGGACAAGGGCTGGACCGAGAAGAACAATGCCGTTGCGGTGCAGGAAGCCGGCTCGCAGGACGATAATTATTCGGTCCGCAACACCAATGGCACCGGCGTTTACACGCTGGAGTCGCGCGAAGTCGACGTGAAGTCGGTGCTCAAGCACAACCCGGCGCACTGGTCGGGCAAGACCCCGGTCGCCACCGAAATCGTCTACACCGTGATCACCGAAGCTGCGACCCGTGTCTCGGCGTTGCTGTCTGGCGAGGTTGATTTCGTGCAGGACGTGCCGGTGCAGGATATCGAGCGCCTGTCGTCGTCGGATGGCATCACTGTCACCACCGGCCCGGAAAACCGCTTCATCTATTTCGGCTATCGTGTGACGCCGGAGCCACTGAAGTCGTCCGACGTCAAGGACAAGAACCCGCTCAGCGATCCGAAGGTGCGTGAAGCCTTCGCGCTGGCGCTCGACCGCGATGCGATCAAGCAGGTTGTGATGCGCGGCCAGTCGATCCCGACCGGTGTCATCAACCCGCCCTTCGTCAACGGCTGGACCGAAGAGCTGAACAAGTATCCGGCTCCGGATATTGCCAAGGCCAAGGAACTGCTGACCGAAGCCGGCTATCCAAACGGCTTCACCATCACGCTGGACACGCCGAACAACCGCTACATCAACGACGAGGCGATCTCGACCGCCTATGTCGGCATGCTCGGCCAGATCGGCGTGAAGGCGACGCTCGCCTCGCGTCCGATCACCCAGCACTCGCCGCTGATCCAGAACGGCGAAACCGACTTCTACCTGCTCGGCTGGGGCGTTCCGACCTTCGATTCCGCCTACACGCTGAACGATCTGGTCCACACCAAGGCCGGACACTACGGTGCCTACAATCCGGGCGGCTACACCAACCCCGATCTTGACGCCAAGATCGAGTCGCTGGCGACCGAAGTTGATGCCGAGAAGCGCAACGCAACCATCGCCGAAATCTGGGCGAAGGTGCAGGAGGACCGCCCCTATCTGGCGATCCATAACCAGGTCCTGGCCTATGCCACCAAGAAGGGCCTGAACATCGCGGTGCACCCGGAAAACCAGCCGCGTCTCTATGATCTGACCAAGGACTAACAGGCCTGGAACCCCGCCGCAGCAATGCGGCGGGGTTCTTGCCTGTCAACCAGCCGCAGCGGCCAGCCGCTTGCGGCTACTGTCATATCCGGAGATTTCCATGTCGGGATTCATTCTGCGACGCATCCTGCAATCTGTTGTGGTGATGCTGTTTGTCGCGCTGATTGCCTTTTCCGTTTTTCGCTATGTCGGCGACCCTGTCGCCAGCCTGCTGGGTCAGGAATCGCGCATCGAAGATTACGAGCAACTGCGCCAGCAGCTCGGTTTGAATGACCCCGTCATCGTGCAGTTTGGCCGCTTTGTCGGCAATGCGATGCAAGGCCAGTTCGGCATTTCCTACCGGCTGCAACAGCCGGTGACAGAACTGATCCTGAGCCGCCTGCCGGCGACCATCGAACTCGCCTTCGCCTCGGCGCTCATTGCGCTGGTGTTCGGCGTCGGCCTGGGTGTTTACACCGCGCTGCGGCCGAAAGCCTGGAGTACCAGCATCATCATGTCGCTGTCGCTGATCGGCGTATCGCTGCCGACCTTCCTGATCGGCATCGGGCTGATCTACGTCTTCGCCGTCGAGCTGAAATGGCTGCCCTCGTTCGGGCGAGGGGAGACCGTCTTTATCGGCTGGTGGCAAACCGGACTGCTCACAGCATCGGGGCTGAAATCCCTGATCCTGCCGGCAATCACGCTGTCGCTGTTCCAGCTGACCCTGATCATGCGGCTGGTGCGCGCCGAGATGCTGGAGGTGCTGCGCACCGACTACATCAAGTTCGCCCGCGCCCGCGGCCTGCCGAACCGGGCGGTGCATTTCGGCCATGCGCTCAAGAACACGATGGTGCCGGTCATCACCATCGTCGGGCTGCAACTTGGCTCGGTCATTGCGTTTGCGATCATCACCGAGACGGTATTCCAGTGGCCGGGTGTCGGCTCGCTGTTCATCAACTCGGTGCAGTCAGTCGACGTACCGGTGATGGCCGCCTACCTGCTGTTTGTGGCGGCGGTATTCGTCTTCATCAATCTGGTCGTCGACATTCTCTACTACGTCGTTGACCCACGTTTGCGTGTCACCACGAGCGCGGGGAAATAGCCATGTCAGAACCCGTAGTCTCCGTTGTCGTCGAGAAGGAACCGGGCTGGTTCCGCCGTGCGATGGACAGCGATGTCATGTTCTCGTTCAAGAACTCGCCTGTCGCGATGATCGCTGCCTTCGTGGCGATTGTTCTGGTGGGTGCCGCGATTCTCGCGCCGTGGATCGCCCCGTACAACCCGTTTAACCCGGCGAGCCTCAACCTGATGGACGGCTTCACCAGGCCAAACTCGACCTCGATGGCCGGCAACTATTTCCTGCTCGGCAGCGACAACCAGGGTCGCGACGTTCTGTCGACGATCCTGTACGGCAGCCGTGTCTCGCTGTTTGTCGGGCTCGCGGCAACAGTGTTCGCTTTGACCCTCGGCACTGCGCTCGGCCTGACCGCCGGCTATCTTGGCGGCCGGTGGGATAGCTTCATCATGCGCGTTGCCGATATCCAGCTGTCCTTCCCGGCGATCCTGATTGCGCTGCTGATCTTCGGTATCGCCCGCGGCATCATTCCGGCCAACCGGCAGGAGGGCATGGCGGTCGGCGTGCTGATCCTTGCGATCGGCCTCTCCAACTGGGCGCAATTTGCGCGCACGGTGCGTGGCGCAACCATGGTCGAGCGCCAGAAGGATTATGTCTCGGCAGCGCGCATCATGGGCGTCGGGCCGCTGACCATCCTGTTCAAGCACATTCTGCCGAATACGCTTGGCCCGGTGCTGGTCATCGCGACGATCAGTCTGGCACTGGCCATTATCGAGGAGGCGACCTTGTCCTTCCTTGGCGTCGGCGTGCCGCCAACCCAGCCTTCGCTCGGAACTCTGATCCGCATCGGCCAGCAATTCCTGTTCTCGGGCGAGTGGTGGATCCTGTTCTTCCCGGCGATTACGCTGATCGCCCTTGCGCTGGCGGTGAACCTGCTTGGCGACTGGCTGCGCGATGCGCTGAACCCGAGGCTGCGTTGATGGTCGAGCCCCTGCTTTCTGTACGCGGCCTGACCGTCGACTTCGCCCTGCGGCGCGGCAATTTCCGCGCCGTCGACAACATCTCCTTCGACATCGCGCCGGGCGAAGTGCTCGGCGTTGTTGGTGAATCCGGGGCCGGCAAATCCATGCCGGGTTCGGCCGGGATCGGGCTGATCGACCGCCCCGCCCGCATCACCTCCGGCGAAATCTGGCTGGCCGGACGGCGCATAGACAACCTTACACTGGAAGAGCTGGCGAAGCTGCGCGGCAAACATATCGGCATGGTGTTCCAGGACCCGCTGACCAGCCTCAATCCGCTCTACACGATCGGCGAGCAGATCACCGAAACGATCCGCCGCCATCTGCCGATGAACGATGCGCAGGCACGGCAGCGCGCGATTGAGCTGCTGGCAGATGCCGGCATTCCATCGCCCGCAGACCGGCTCGATTCCTATCCGCACCA
>CAYZQP010000194.1:0-1383 GCA_964480545.1 uncultured Mesorhizobium sp.
GGCACTGTTCAAGTCGGGCGACTACGAGCGCGCCGGCATCCCGATGATGCCGAATGTCGCCGGCGAGGCTTCCACCAAGCGCCAGATCCTGGCCTATGCCGTTGTCGTCGCTGTTGTCGGCGTACTGCCGTGGTATCTCGGCTATGCCGGTACCGTTTACGGGCTGGTGTCGGCCGTGCTCGGCGCAGGCTTTGTCTGGTATGCCTGGGGCGTCTTCCGCATGCCCGAAAGCGACCGCACGATGGGCCCTGCCAAGGCGCTGTTCGGCTATTCGCTGATCTATCTGTTCGCGATTTTTGCGGTGTATCTGGCTGACAGCCTGTTCCTGTCGCGGATGGGGCTGTGATGGAGGCCCCCGTGACCCGTGAGATTGAAACCGTAAAGCCGACCGAAGCGCAGTTGAAGGCGCGGCGCAGCCGCAACCTCGCGATTGCCCTGGCGCTCGTGGTGTTCGTCGTGCTGGTTTACGCTGTCACGATCGTGAAGCTCGGCCCCAACATTATGAACCGGTTCTGACATGGCGGTTCGCACAGCAAAAGAAGATCAGCTGCAGCGCTCCAAGCGCATCACCGCCATCGTTTGCGGCAGCGTCTTCTTTTCGATGATTGGCGCCTCGTACGCTGCGGTTCCGCTCTATCAGCTGTTTTGTCAGGTGACCGGCTATGGCGGCACCACGCAGCGCGTTGAGCAATACTCGAGCACCGTGCTCGACCGGACAATCAATATCCGCTTCGACGCCAACACGGCCGGCGTGCCATGGGACTTCAAGCCGGTGCAACGCCAGGTCACTGCGCGCATCGGCGAGACCGTTCTGGTCAGCTATACCGCACGCGCCATGGGCAGCAGGCCGTCTGCAGGCAAGGCGACGTTCAACGTAACGCCCGAGCTTGCCGGCGCATATTTCAACAAGGTCGAATGCTTCTGCTTCACCGACACGACGCTCAAGCCCGGCGAAACGATGGACATGCCAGTCGTCTTCTATGTCGACCCGGCAATTGTCGATGCGCCGGAGCTGAAGGACGTTCGCACCATCACGCTTTCCTACACATTCTTCCCGATCGAGACGAAGCAGCTTGAATCTGCTGATGCAAAGTCGGATGAAGCAAAGAACAAACTCGGGGGTTGATATGGCAAACCACGCCAAGCCGCAGCACGACTATCATATTCTGCCGCCAAGCCCCTGGCCGCTTCTCGGCTCTATCGGCGCTCTCATTATGGCGCTGGGCGGCATTGGCTGGATGCAGAGCCTGAAGGGCGGTGCCTTCGCACCATTCTTCGGCGTCAACATTTCCGGCCCCCGGCTGTTCTTCATCGGTCTCGCTGTCGTGCTCTACACGATGTTCGGCTGGTGGGCGGATGTGATCCGCGAGGGCAAGGAAGGCC
>CAYZQP010000194.1:1393-7525 GCA_964480545.1 uncultured Mesorhizobium sp.
TGGTCATGGCGATCGGCGGCATCGGCTGGATGCAGTACCTGAAGGGCAACGACTTCTCGCTGCTCGGCATTCCGCTCGCCACGCCGTGGCTGTTCTTCGTCGGCCTGGCGCTGGTGCTCTACGTCATGTTCGCCTGGTGGTCGGACACGATCCGCGAGGCGCATGAGGGCCACCACACCCGCGTGGTGTCGCTGCACCTGCGCTACGGCATGATCATGTTCATCGCCTCGGAGGTGATGTTCTTCGTAGCCTGGTTCTGGGCATTCTTCGACGCCTCGCTCTACCCGGCTGACGCCGAGCAGCTTGCACGCACCGCCTATACAGGCGGCGTCTGGCCGCCGAAGAGCATCGAGATCCTCGACCCGTTCCATCTGCCGCTCTACAACACGATTATCCTGCTGCTCTCGGGCACCACGGTTACCTGGGCGCACCACGCGCTGCTGCACAATGATCGCAAGGGCCTGATCTGGGGCCTGTCGCTGACTGTCGCGCTCGGCATCCTCTTCTCGTATGTCCAGTATTACGAGTACGCCCACGCGCCTTTCGACTTCAAGAACTCGATCTACGGTGCCACCTTCTACCTGGCGACAGGCTTCCACGGCTTCCACGTTCTGATCGGTACGATCTTCCTGATCATCTGTCTGATCCGCGCTATCCGTGGCGACTTCACGCCTGAGAAGCATTTCGGCTTCGAAGCCGCTGCCTGGTACTGGCACTTCGTCGACGTGGTCTGGCTGTTCCTGTTTGCCGCGATCTACATCTGGGGTTCGGTCGGCGGGACAATCGCCGTACACTGATCCGGCGGCGCGCCGCAAAACGGTCACAACATCTGCAAGGCGGCTTCGGCCGCCTTTCGCATTTCCGGCGCGTTGCGGGTACAGTCTGGCCCGATGAGCAAGGTCAACGGCAGTTTGCGAAACTGGACAAGACGCGGCTTTGCACTCGCCCTCGCCGGGCTGGTTGCTGCGGGCGCGCTCGCATCAGCCTCTGCGGACCCACCGATCCCAACACCGAGACCCGAGCCTGAACCGGCGGTGACGCTGGTGCGGGTCGCCAAGGCGGACCGGCGCATGGAACTGATGGCCGGCGACACGGTCCTGCGCAGCTATAGCATCGCACTGGGCGGCAACCCCGTCGGCCACAAGCTGCAGGAGGGCGACAAGCGCACGCCCGAGGGTCGCTACATGCTCGACTGGCGCAACCCGAACAGCCAGTATTACCGCTCGATCCACGTTTCCTATCCGAATGATGCCGACCGCATATCCGCCAGCGAGCGCGGGGTTGATCCAGGCGGCGACATCATGATCCACGGCCAGCCCAACAGCTTCCCGCTGAGGTCGGTCGGTCTGCCCGGCGACTGGACACTCGGCTGCATCGCTGTGACTAACGAGGAGATGGACGAGATCTGGTCGATGGTGAAGGACGGAACGCCGATCGAGATCAGGCCATAGCCGCCGCAGCCTGTGCCATCGGCTGCACCGGTGCTTCCTCATCGTCGTCCACATCACGTGCTTCGTGTACGGTCCCGCTGCGACCCTGAAATGCTTCCTTGCCGTAGAAACCTTCAAGCACGGCCCGGAGTTTCCCCCTGGGGATGTACTTCAGCATCTTGTAGAACTGCAGCAGACGGAACTGCTCTTTCGAGTGATCAGCCAATCCGCTGATGCCGGCAAGTGTGGCTTCGAAATGGGTCAACTGGCTGCGTAGCAACCGGCTGTACTCGACCTTCTCTTCGGGGTCGAGGCCCGTATCGGCGTCGACCTTACGCAGAATGGAATAGATGATCCTGTTGTAGGGACCGAAAAAACTCAGATAGCGGCGGCTGACCCGCTCGTCATAGATATGCGCAACAACCTGCTTGTCCGGGTTGCTGGCACTCGCAATCCAATAGCGCATCTCGTAGACCGCCGCGCGGATTGCCTTGCGGCCCTTGTGAATCTTGTCGGTCCGGCCCTTCTGCATCGCATCTGAACTGCGCAGATATTCGTCACTATACTTGAACTGCAATTGCTCGCGTTCCTCGCGAAGCAACGCCAGGAGATCGAGGAACGTTCTCTCGAAGCGCTCCCTGTACTGCAAGGCCCTGTCAGCACCGATCTGCTCCTGCTGGCTGGACAAGGCAACCATCTGCTGGTTGAGCGTGAACAGGATGGCCAAAAAGCCAAGCGCGGAAAACAGCGCATTCAGCGGCCCGAAGCTGTCGCCCAACTGCCCTGCGCTCTGCAGTTCCCAGGTCGTGATCCCGAGCCTGGGAGCGAAGTATGACTGCAGGAGCCAGCATATCCACAGAACCAGTACCGCGATTGGGGCGATGAAGAGCCAGAAACGAGACATTTGAAACCTTGGATAGCAATACTGTTTCATACAACCACAAGTAAAATTCGTTGAAAAGACAGAAATCTGGACGCCAGCGGCGTATTGCCCGGATGACGCTGCGCTTACAGATGCTAAACTTGCTCCTGAAGCGAGTCTGGACATGACCCACGACGACAAAGCCCTCTATCCGCCGGTCGATCCCGTGAAAGCGGGTCTGGGCGGACGCTGCCCGCGCTGCGGTGAAGGCCGCATGTTTGCCGGTGTCCTCGCGCTGCCGGACCGCTGCGCCGTTTGCGGGCTGGACTATTCGTTCGCAGATGCGGGCGACGGGCCTGCGGTGTTCGTCATCCTGATCGTCGGCGGTATCGTTGTGGCTCTGGCGGCGTGGCTGGAATCACTGGGCGCACCGATCTGGCTGCACGTCATCCTGTGGCCGCCGATCATCACTGCGCTTTGCCTTTTCGGGCTGCGCCTGATGAAGGGCGTTCTGGTCGCACAACAATACGCCACCAAGGCGGCCGAAGGGCGGCTGGACAAGGGTCAATGAGTGCTGCTGCCACGCCGCGCCGCTGGCCGCTGTTGATTGCCGCCGCCTGTGCGCTCGCCATCCTGCTCAGCCTCGGCACCTGGCAGGTGAACCGTCTGCAATGGAAAGAGGGGCTGCTGGCGTCGATTGCCGAGCGCACCAGGCACGCGCCCCTGCCACTGTCCGGGATCGAGGCCGCACAGGCTGCCGGCAACGATTTCGAGTACACGCCTGTGACTGCCACCGGCACTTTTGCCCATGAGGGCGAGCGCTTCTATTTCGACACCTGGAAAGGTGCCAGCGGCTACCATGTCTACACGCCGCTGCAACTGGCCGACGGGCGGTTTCTGTTCGTCAATCGCGGCTTCGTGCCGTTTGACATGAGAGATCCGGCAAAGCGCGCCGCAGGCGAGATTGTCGGGGAGGTGACGGTCACCGGGCTCGCCCGATCTGCGCCGGCCGCCAAGGCCGGCTGGGTAGTGCCCGAGAACGACATCGCCAAAAACGTCTTCTACTGGAAGGACCTGAAGGCCATGACCTCCAGTGCCGGCCTGCCGGCTGACGCAAAAGTGCTGCCGTTCTTTGTCGATGCCAATGATGCGCCAAATCCTGGCGGATTGCCGGTCGGCGGCGTAACCAACATCCAGTTGCCGAACAACCACCTGCAATATGCCTTCACCTGGTATGGACTGGCACTGGCGCTGGTCGGCGTGGTGATTGTCTGGCTGCGTCGCCCGGCCAGCCAGACGAACCCGACCCGTCAGGCGAAATCGTAGCGCTTGCAGATGCGTCCCGGCATGGTGCGATAGGTGCGGAACCCCATCGCCTCGTAATAGGCCAGCGCCGCTTCATTTGTCTCGCCGATCGAGGCATCGATTGCCGGCAGACCGGCCTTGCTGGCGACCGCGAGATTTGCGGCAAACAGGGCCTTGCCGGCTCCCGTCCGCTTCGCCCGCGGGCTGACATGCGTGCCGACCGATCCCCAACCCGGGGTGACGCCATAGATGTTTCCCTCGACGGCGCGCGAGATGGATTGAAGGCCCAGAATCTCTCCATCGTCCGCCACCGCCACGGAGCAGATCACGCCGTTCGGATTGGAGACGTAGCTGTCGCGCACAAACGCCTCGTCATGCGGCAATGTGCGAATGCCGATATCCACCAGCTCTTTGAGCATGGCGCTGATGGCGGCGATATCCGGGGGCAATGCGGTGCGGATCAACATGGGCGCATGATGGCAGGCCGTCCGCACATGAAGCAATAGCTGACAACGCGCAGCGGCGACTGCCAACGGCCTGCAAGCCAGATGCGCAGATTTCCCAGGGCGCGCCACAGCAGCGGCATGGTGGCCGAGTTAGACTGTAACCCTTGACACCCCTGCCCTCTCGCCCCCATGTCGCGCCTGATGTCTGAAGCGAAGCACCCCCTGACCATCCGCCTGTGCGGCCCGCGCGGCTTTTGCGCCGGCGTTGACCGCGCGATCCAGATCGTCGTGCTGGCGCTGAAGAAATATGGTGCGCCTGTCTATGTGCGCCACGAGATTGTACACAATCGCTATGTGGTCGAAGGCCTGCAGAATCTTGGCGCTGTTTTTATCGAGGAACTGAGCGAAATACCGGCTGAGCATCGTGAGTCGCCGGTGGTGTTTTCCGCGCACGGTGTGCCGAAATCGGTGCCTGCCGATGCGGTGGCGCGCAATCTGTTTTACCTCGACGCAACCTGCCCGCTGGTCTCCAAGGTTCACAAGCAGGCGCTGCGGCATCAGCGTCTTGGCCGCCACGTGCTTTTGATCGGCCATGCCGGTCACCCCGAAGTGATCGGCACGATGGGGCAATTGTCCGATGGCGCGGTGACGCTGATCGAGACCGAGGATGATGTGCGCAATTTCGAGCCGGACGATCCGGCAGCGCTCGGCTTCGTGTCGCAGACGACGCTTTCGGTTGAAGATACGGACGGACTGATCACCGCGCTGAAGGCAAAATTCCCGCTGCTGAACGAGCCGGCGTCGGACTCCATCTGCTATGCCACGACCAATCGTCAGGACGCGGTGAAGGAAGCAGCGCCGGGCTCGGACCTGTTCCTCATCGTCGGCGCGCCGAACTCGTCCAACTCGCGACGGCTGGTGGAAGTGGCCGAGCGTTTCGGGGCAAAAGCCTCGATGCTGGTGCAGCGCGCTTCGGAAATTCCGTGGGACGATTTCAAGGATATTTCGGTGCTCGGCCTGTCGGCGGGTGCGTCGGCGCCAGAGATCCTGGTCGACGAGATTATCGATGGGTTCCGTCAGCGTTTTGACGTGAAGGTCGAGCTCGCGATTACCGCCGAGGAGACCGAGAATTTCCCGGTGATGCGCGCGCTGCGTGATGTTGAACTGACGCGGCAGGACATGGCGTTTGTGAATGGCTAGGCGGATGGATGTAGGGTCGACCCCCACTCCGTCTCGCTGCGCGAGCCACCTCTCCCCCGATTGCGGGGGGAGAGGAAAGGCGCGAGCTGTCCGGACGTGGCTCCTTCCTCTCCCTCCGGAGGGGGGAGAGGTGGCTCGCGAAGCGAGACGGAGTGGGGGGATCCCGGTGGCGATTACACTTGCGGCGAAGGATTGAATGGCCGTCTATACCGACATTACCGAGGTCGAGCTGGCCGACTTCCTGCGGGCCTATGACATTGGCGAACTGCTCTCCTACAAGGGCATTGCCGAGGGCGTGGAGAACTCGAACTTCCTCATCCACGCGTCGGATGCGCCGTATATCCTGACGCTCTACGAGAAGCGGGTGAACCCGGATGATCTGCCGTTCTTTCTGGGGCTGATGGAGCATCTCTCGCGCAAGGGCATCAACTGCCCGCTGCCGGTGCCGCGCAAAGATGGCGCGCTGGTGGGCGAACTGGCCGGGCGGCCGGCGGCGGTGATCACCTTCCTCGAAGGTATGTGGATGCGCCGCCCGACGGTGGAGCATTGCCGCGCCGTGGGCAAGGTGCTGGCCGAGATGCATCTGGCCGGTGCGGATTTTGCGCTGACCCGCAAGAATGCGCTCACCGTCGATGGCTGGCGTCCGCTGTGGGATCGCGCTGCCGGTGATGCCGAGAGCGTCGAGCCGGGGCTGGTGGCCGAGGTCGAGGCTGATCTCGCATATCTGGAAGCGAACTGGCCGGGCGATCTGCCCAGCGGCGTGATCCATGCGGACCTTTTTGCCGACAACGTGTTCTTCCTTGGCAGCAAGCTGTCTGGGGTGATCGACTTCTATTTCGCCTGCACCGACATCCGCGCCTGGGACGTCGCCGTGACCCACGCCGCCTGG
>CAYZQP010000195.1:0-2301 GCA_964480545.1 uncultured Mesorhizobium sp.
TGCGCCGGGTCAAGAAGACCGTCAACTTCGACGCGCCGGACGTCTATCACCTCTATTACGCCGACGAGCGCGGCACGCCGGGGTCGGTAATGACCTATTTCCCCTTCCCGAACATCGGCAAGGGCCGTCCGGGTGTCGGCGAAGTCGGCACCACCGTATTCTCGGTACCCGAGGGCACGCTCGGCTTCTGGCAGGACCACCTGACCAAGCAGGGCGTCACCGGCCTGAAGGATGAAACCCTGTTTGGCGAAAAGCGTCTGGCCTTTGCCGGGCCGGATGGCGATGGCTTTGCGCTGGTCGAGGTCAAGGGCGACGCCCGCGCGCCATGGACCGAAGGCGGCGTCGGCAATGATGAAGCCATTCGCGGCTTCCACTCTGTGTCGATGCGGCTGCGCGACGATGGCCGCATGGGCGAACTGCTCGGCTATATGGGTTACCAGCAAGCCGATCAGGCGGGCAACGTGAAGCGCTTCATCATGCCCGGCGGCAATGGTGCCGACACGATCGACCTGGAGACACTGCCCGGTGCCAGCTTTGCAGACCTCGGAGCGGGCTCGGTGCACCATGTCGCCTTTGCGGTCGAGAACCGTGCAGCCCAGCTCGAGGTGCGCAAGGCGCTGCTCGACACCGGCTATCAGGTCACCCCGGTGATTGACCGCGATTACTTCTGGGCGATCTATTTCCGCACGCCGGGTGGGGTGCTGTTCGAGGTCGCAACCAACGAGCCAGGCTTCGATCGCGACGAGGACACTGCGCATCTCGGCGAAGCGCTAAAGCTGCCCTCGCAGCACCAGCACCTGCGGCCCTGGCTGGAAAAGAACCTGCAGCCGCTCGACCAGGCTGCGTAACTAACCAACTGCCGTCATCCTCGGGTCAAGCCCGAGGATGGCGCAAGTTCGGAGCACCCCCATGCCCACCAACGCCTATATCCATCTCACATCGCCCGGCACACCAGGCGGCCCGCTTCTGTTCACCTTCCACGGTACCGGCGGCGATGAGCACCAGTTTCCCGGCCTCGGCCGCGAACTCATGCCGGATGCCACCATCATCTCGCCACGCGGCGACGTGTCCGAACATGGCGCAGCGCGCTTCTTCCGCCGCACCGGCGAAGGCGTCTACGACATGGCCGATCTCGCCCGCGCAACCGAAAAGATAGCGGATTTCATCGCCGCCCATGTCGCGGCCAGCAAGCCGTCGCACGTGCTCGGGCTCGGCTATTCCAACGGTGCGAACATTCTGGCTTCGGTCATCTTCGCGCGGCCCGATCTGTTTGACACCACGGCCCTGATGCATCCGCTGATCCCGTTCAACCCCACCATCAACGGCAGCCTGAAGGGAAAGCGCATCCTCATCACCGCCGGCCGGCGCGACCCGATCTGCCCGCCCAACCTGACGTCTCAGCTTGAGGCAAATTTGCAGAAGGCCCGCGCAGATGTCAGTCTGGTCTGGCACGATGGCGGCCACGAGGTGCGGCCCGCCGAGATTGAAGCAATACGAAATCTGTTCAGCATGGAGGAGGCGTAAATGGCCGACCTGGATATCAAACTTGAAGAAACCGCCACCAAGGGCCGTTACGTCTATCGCGCCGATGGCAACGAGGCCGAGATGACCTATTCGAAGCTTGGCGACGACAAGATCATCATCGACCATACCGGCGTGCCGGATGCGTTCCGCGGCCAGGGCGTCGGCGCGGCGCTTGTGCTGCGCGGAGTCATCGACGCGCGCGCTGCCGGCAAGAAGATCATCCCGCTCTGCCCCTTCGCCGCCGCACAGTTCAAGCGCCACCCGGAATGGGCCGACGTGCTGTCGAGCTAAAGCATGTCGCGCAAAAGTGTGAACGGTTTTGCGAGAACGACATGGAGCGAACCTGAAAGATCACGACGGCTGGCTCAGTCCTTTGCCAGCCGCTTCTTCCAGTATCTGATCTGCTTCTTGACCTCGTTTGGCGCAGTGCCGCCGAACGAGGTCCGGCTCTTCACCGAGTTCTGCACCGACAGCACCGAATAGATGTCATCCGTAATGCCATCATGGATCGACTTCAGGTCCTCCAGCGCCAGCTTTTCCAGCGCAACGCTCTTGCTCTCGGCCAGTGCTACTGCGCGGCCGGTCACGTGATGTGCCTCGCGGAATGGAATGCCGAGCACCCGCACCAGCCAGTCCGCCAGATCAGTCGCAGTCGAATAGCCGGAGCCCGCAGCCTTCTTCATGGCGGCAACATTGACGGTCAGATCCGACACCATGCCGGTCATCGCAGCCAGCATCAGGTCGAGCGTCTCGGCAGCGTCAAACACCGCTTCCTTG
>CAYZQP010000195.1:2311-7475 GCA_964480545.1 uncultured Mesorhizobium sp.
CTCCTGCATGTCCTTGGAATAGGTCAGCGGCAGGCCCTTCATCACCGTCAGCAATCCAACCAGATGGCCATTGACGCGGCCGGTCTTAGCGCGCACCAGTTCGGCGGCGTCCGGGTTCTTCTTCTGCGGCATGATCGAGGAGCCGGTGGAGAACTGGTCCGACAGGCGGATGAAGCCGAATTGCGGCGTCGACCAGATCACGATCTCCTCTGCCAGCCGCGACAGATGGGTCGCGCAGATCGCCGCAACCGACAGGAACTCCAGCGCATAATCGCGGTCGGACACCGAATCCAGCGAGTTGCGCGTCGGCTCGCGGAAGCCGAGCGCTTTTGCGGTCGCGTGACGGTCAATGGCAAAGCCGGTGCCGGCCAGCGCTGCGGCACCCAGCGGGCTCTCGTCCATGCGCTCGATCGCATCCTTCACCCGCGACAGATCGCGCGCAAACATCTCGACATAGGCCATGCAGTGGTGGCCAAAGGTCACCGGCTGCGCGGTTTGCAGATGCGTAAAGCCCGGCATCACGGTTGAGGCATGCTCCTCGGCCCGCACCAGGAACGCTGCGATCAGCGCCTTCAGCTGCGTCGCCACACGGTTGAACTCATCCTTCACCCAGAGGCGGAAATCCACCGCGACCTGATCATTGCGCGAGCGCGCCGTGTGCAGGCGGCCTGCTGGTGCGCCGATCATGTCAGCCAACCGCGCCTCGACATTCATGTGAATGTCTTCCAGCCGCGTCGAGAACTCGAACTTGCCATCCTCGATCTCTCGCAAAATCGTGTTCAGCCCCTGGGCGATCTTTTGCTGATCCGCCGCAGAAATGATGCCTTGTGCAGCCAGCATTTCGGAATGGGCAATCGAGCCACGGATGTCCTGGGCGTAGAGCTTCTTGTCGAAGCCGATGGAGGCATTGATCGCCTCCATGATGGCCGCAGGGCCTGAGGCGAAACGTCCGCCCCACATCTGATTGCTGGCCTTCTTGTCGCTCATAGATATAACCCGATGCCGAAGAATTAGAGTTGGAACCTGATGTCTGACGACAAGAAGCCCTCGCTGTTTCCGCCGGTGAAGCTGTTGCTTCTCGCAGCGGTCGCCGGCCTCGCGGTCGGTGCGGCTGCGGTCTACATCAGCGGCAGGCCGGATGGCAACATCGCCGCCGCCCCCGCCACCCAACAGGCTGCAAACGCTGCCGGTGAGAGCCAGGACGATCTGGTCTGCCAGGCACAGTCAAACCGCGGCGTTGCGCTGGCCGAAAAGGCCAAGGGTCAGGTCGCCGCAATGGGTAAGGCTGATCCGCCGCGCTCGCTGAAGACACTGGCCTTCAACGATCCCACGGGCAAGCCCATGTCCGTCGCCGACCTCAAGGGCAAGATCGTGCTGATGAACCTCTGGGCGACCTGGTGCGCGCCCTGCCGTGCTGAGATGCCGGAGCTCGATGAAATCCAGCATCTGAAGGGCAGCGACAAGTTCGAGGTGGTCGCCGTCAATGTTGATACGGGCGACGATACCAAGCCGAAAAAGTTCCTTGAGGAAACCGCGATCAAGAGTCTCGGTTATTACCGCGACAACACACTCGGCATCTTCAACGACCTGAAGCGGCAGGGTCTGGCGCTTGGCTTGCCTGTCACGCTGCTCATCGACAAGGATGGCTGCCTGCTCGCCTCAATGAACGGTCCGGCCGCCTGGGCCAGCGACGACGCAAAGACCCTGATTGACGCCGCTTTAGCAGATTGAAACTTCCAACTGTTAGGCATCGGGCCGGAGACGGACGATGCGGACAGCAGAACACTTAACACCCTCAAGCGCGTGGCCCGTCGTGTGGGCGGTGCTGGCGGCTGCGATCACGCTGCTCTGGTGGCTGGGCTTCCGGCCCAATGCCGATCTCGACGATGTGATGAAACTGCACGAGATCCGGCATGTCTTTGCCAGCGGCTCGCTGTTTGACCGCACAATTCCGGGCGTGCTGCAGCCGGAGCCAATGGTCTCGCACTGGCCCTGGATCGTCGATGCGCCCTACCTGCTTTTCGCCGGCCTGCTGAACCTGTTCCTGCCGCTCGAAATTGCACTGTCGATCACCACAATGATCGTCCCGCCTCTCCTGCTCATGCTGGTCGTGTGGCTGCTGGCAAAGATCATTCGCGAGCTTGGCTTCACCAATCCCCTGCCGGTGCTGGCACTCAGCGCTGCTGTGGCAGTTCTCTCCGCAACCGAATTCCAGCCCGGCCGCATCGACTACCACAATTTGCAGATGATCGCCCTTGTGGCGATTACCCTGCTGACAATGCGCTCCGGTGTGCGTGCTTCGATACTGTGTGGCGCGATGGTGGCGCTGTCGCTGGCCTTCAGCCCGGAACTTGCGGGCTTCCTTGCGCTGGCGCTGGCCGTCTTTGCTGGCCGGTTCGTGCTCGGCCAGGAAGGCGGCCGTGAGGAGCTTCGCGGCCTCGGCCTTGGGCTCATTGTGTCGGCCGTCGTGCTCTACCTTCTGGTCACGCCACCCGCCTCTTACGGCCTCGGCCTGCCGGATCGTTATTCGGCTGTGCATCTTGTTGCACTGGTGGGTGCCGGCCTGACATTTGTGCTCGCTGCGAGCATTGGCTCCGGCAGCTTCTTCATCCGCGCTGCACTGCTTGCCGTTGGCGCGGCCCTGTCGCTGGCGCTGACCGTGTGGCTCTACCCGCAAGTGCTTGGCGGCCCCTACGCTGCCTTATCGCCCTATGTGCGCGAGAACTGGCTTGCAGCCATCTCGCAAGATGCCAGCATCCTCTCGACGCCTCAGTTCGGGCAAGGCCTGCTGTTTCAGATGATCGCGCCGGGCGTCATCGGCATTGGCGCAGCAATGGTGTTCGCCTTCCAGCAAAAGCCGCTGTCACGCGCCTGGACCGTCTATGCGCTGTTTGCAGCCGCAGCACTTCTTCAGGCGATCCTCGCATTGCGATTCATGCGCATTGCTCCACTCTTCGGTGGTCCGGGTCTGGCACTGGTGCTTGCCGCCATTCTGCCCTCGCTCTGTACCCGTCTAGGCGAACCCTTCATCGGCAAGCTGAAGCCGATCCTTCTGCTGCCAGGTCTCGCCGTCGTTGCCGCAATCATGCTCCTGCCCAACATCACGCAGGGCCGCATACCAAAGGTGACCGGCGTCATGATTGCCGATAGCTGCCAGGCAAAGCCGAAGCTCAACTGGCCGCACGACAGTCGCCTGCTCGCGCCGCCCGGGCTCGGTACGATCCTGCTTGCCCCTGCGAATGGCGCGAGTGTTGTCGCTGTGCCGTTCCACACCGCAAACGATGGCATCGAGCGGGTCTATCGCTTCTTCGACGGCGAAACGAGTGATGCTCAGGCCATAGCAATCGCCGCGCAGGCAACACATGTCGTGGTTTGCCAGATCGACACAGGCATCGCGGAACGCTTTGCCGCGAGCCATCCTCTTGCCACTGCCCTCGGCAAAGGCCAGCCTCCGGCCTGGCTGGAGCAGTGCCCCGCCCCATCAGCAGGCATCGAAATCTACCGGGTGATTGAAAAGTCAGCCGGCTGTCCGGCCTTGCCCTGACTCAGCCCTTGAGAGCATCGGCAACAAGCGCCCGCAAAGCGTGCAGCGAGTCGTCACAGCAGGCGCATACGTTCCAAATATCCTTGACGAAGAACATGCGTTCCAATATCGGTCACCGTTTTCTCAAACGAAAGTGAACCGCAACTCACATGAAATTTTGAGAACCTGTAACAAATCCATTGTGCAACTGTCACAAACAGGCATTATTGGCTCAGCGGTTTGGGAGGACTGCTCAACAGATCCGCAGCTCCCATATTTCGCCAACTAAGGAATTTGGGAGCGATCAGATGACCATTCGCAGCTTCGCTGTCGGCCTCGCCGCCGCAGCCACATTGTTTACCACCACCTCAGCCTTTGCCGTCACCGAAATCACCTGGTGGCACGCCATGACCGGCGCCAACCTCGAAACGGTTGACCGCATCACCAAGGAATTCAACGAGAGCCAGTCGGACGTCAAGCTGACGGCGATCTTCAAGGGTACCTATCCTGAAACGCTGAACGCCGGCATCGCGGCATTCCGTGCCGGCCAGGCCCCTGACATCATGCAGGTCTTCGATGCCGGCACCGGCGTCATGATGGCAGCCGAAGGCGCGATCAAGCCGGTCGCCGAAGTGCTCGGCGCTGATTTCGACAAGAGCAAGTATCTGTCGGGCATCGTCGCCTATTATTCGAAGCCGGACGGCACTATGCTGTCCTTCCCCTACAACTCGTCCTCGCCGATCCTCTATTACAACAAGGACATCTTCACGAAGGCCGGCCTCGACCCCGAGAAAGCTCCAGAGACCTGGACCGAGGTTTGGGAAGCCGCAAAGAAGATCAAGTCCTCGGGCGCTGCACCTTGCGGCTTCACATCGACCTGGCTGACCTGGATCCACACCGAGAACTACGCTGCCTGGAACAACCAGCAGTGGGGCACGCAGGAAAACGGCATCGCCGCCCAGAATGTCGAGCTCAAGGTCAACTCGGCCAATTTCGTGAAGCATTTCGGAGAACTGGCTGAACTCGCCAAGGACGGCACGTTCAAGTATGGCGGCCGCACCTCGGAAGCCAAGCCGCTCTTCCTCGGCGGCGAATGCGGCATCTTCACTGAATCCTCGGGCGGTCTCGGCGACGTGATCAAGGCCGGCATCAACTACGGCACCGGCAAACTGCCTTATGAAGCCGGCGTTGAAGGCGCTCCGCAGAACACCATCCCGGGCGGTGCTTCGCTCTGGGTCTTCGGCGGCAAGTCGGATGAGCAGTACAAGGCGGTTGCCGCCTTCTTCAACTACCTCTCCAAGACCGAAGTGCAGGAAAAACTGCATCAGGAATCCGGCTACCTGCCGGTGACCATGGCAGCCTATGAAGCCACGAAGGCTTCCGGCTTCTACGAAAAGAACCCGGCTCGCGAGATCCCGATCCAGCAGATGATGGGCAAGGCTCCGACCGAAAACTCCAAGGGTGTGCGTCTGCCGAACCTGCCGCAGGTTCGCGACATCATGAACGAAGAGTACGAGAACCTGCTCGCCGGCAAGCAGTCTGCCCAGCAGGCGATGGACAACATCGTCAAGCGCGGCGATGAAGCCATCAAGGCAGCAAGCCAGTAAGCTCAGGCTGAGGGATCGCGTGATCGACCCCCAC
>CAYZQP010000196.1:0-7432 GCA_964480545.1 uncultured Mesorhizobium sp.
CTCGCCGCCATCGTGTTTTTCCCGATGCTCGGGCCGCGACCTGATGTGGCAGCGGCGGTGGGCACAATGCGCTTCGATCTCAAGCTTGTGCTGACCCTGACGCTGTCGGTTACATCCGCGATTGCGCTGGCGCGCATGGCGCTGCCTGGTGCCAGCATCAGTCGCGTATGGCTGCTCGTCGCACCGGCGCTGCTGCTCGTCGCTTTCGTTGCCGAATGGCTCATTCTTCCAGCGGATTTGCGGATGACGCGCATGATGGGCACCAACAATATGCGCTGCCTGATCGCCATTCCTGCTATCGGTGCGCTGCCGCTCGTGGCGCTGCTGCTTGCTCTCCGCCACGGCGCGCCGACCGACCCGACCCGCGCTGGCGCAGTGGCCGGGCTGCTTGCCGGCGGTGTTGCTGCAACCTTTTATGCCCTGCACTGCTTTGATGACTCGCCGCTGTTTGTGGCGGTGTGGTACACGATGGCTATCGGCATACTGGCGCTGATCGGGGCCATCGCGAGCCGCCTGATCCTTCGCTGGTGAGGTGGTACAGTCACACAGACTTGATCTGAAGAGGTTGTATGGGGCAATCGTGCGTGGTGCATCCCTCCAGGCGGACGACTTCGGCATGACTGTGGCTGGCGATTTGTTTCCATTGATCTCGGCGCTCTGCCTTGGCCTACTCGCCGGCGCGCTGTTGGCTGAGGATCGGCTGCTCGTGCCCTACTGGCGCACCCTTCCGCCAGAGACGTTCTT
Organism: uncultured Mesorhizobium sp.; assembly: GCA_964480545.1. Lineage (GTDB taxonomy): Bacteria > Pseudomonadota > Alphaproteobacteria > Rhizobiales > Rhizobiaceae > Mesorhizobium_G. Next base: position 745 of record CAYZQP010000196.1, read on the forward strand.
CGCGCTGCACCCGACTTATGGTCCGATGCTCTTCCGCTTCTTCGCGCCGCTGACGATGACAGCGCCGCTGGCAAGTTTGCTCGCGATGGGCCAGGTCATCTTGCAGTCCGGCCTGGCGGCACGCAGCCTGGCGGCCATCGCCGCGGCCTTTCTCACTTGCAGTCTGGTCGGAATCTACTTCGCGTATTTCAAGGCTGCGAACGAAGCCTTCCTGCGCCACGCGGTTGCTGCCGAAGACCTGCCCGCGACCCTCGCCCGCTGGGCCGCCTGGCATCGGGCACGCGTCATTGTCTGCCTGGCGGCGTTTGGCCTGGCGCTTTTGACCCTGGTCGTGTGAGCCAAGGTGTAGCTACTCCAGCCTTTCTTCGGGCCACGCATCGCCATCCAGACGCGCAACGAAATCGTGGTGCATGGTCCCAAAGAAAGGCTCTTTGGGGAGCTTCACGCCGTCTACCACGATATCCATACCTCCAACACTGTGCCTCCATTCCAGGAATGCTAACACGTCGTGACAGGCGTATTGCCGTGCGTCTTCAACCATCCTGGCAACAATCTCTCGCTCCTGACCAGAAAGCGACAGAAGCAATTCCTTCGCAGCCAACTCATGCTCTTCGAGTGGAAGAGCATCATCGTTTGTACGTTCGCCGTGGCCGTTCTTCCGGATACGGTTAGCCGTCACGTCAGATTGGGCAATACCCACAATCTCATCAATCAGCCGCTGGTAATGTTGCCCGCCTTCAGACACCGCCATCAATGCTTCCTCGAGAGTTCCTTCGTGGCGGTTTCCAGCCCACGCAAGGTCAGCGGGAACATGCGCTGGCTGAAGATCTCGCTGATCAGTTTGATCGAATGCGTGTAGCCCCAATAGTCCTGCTTCACCGGGTTGATCCACACGGCGTTCGGCCATTGCTGTAGCGCGCGCGCCAGCCACACCGCTCCGGCCTCCTGATTCCAGTGCTCCACCGCGCCACCCGGCGTAACGATCTCATAGGGGCTCATCGAGGCGTCGCCGACAAAGATCACCTTGTAGTCGTGGCCAAATTTGTTCAGCACATCAAAGGTCGGGATCACCTCTGAATGGCGGCGGCGATTGTCCTTCCACACACCCTCGTAGAGACAGTTGTGGAAGTAGTAGAATTCCAGCTGCCGGAACTCGGTGCGTGCTGCCGAGAAGAGTTCCTCCACCACCTTGATGTGGTCGTCCATCGAGCCACCAACGTCGAAGAACATGAGCAGCTTCACCGCGTTGCGGCGCTCGGGGCGGGTGCGAACGTCGAGATAGCCATGCTCGGCGGTGGCGTGGATCGTCTCTGGCAGGTCGAGTTCCTCCTGCGCGCCCTCGCGCACCCAGCGGCGCAAGCGCTTCAGCGCCACCTTGATGTTGCGCGTGCCGAGTTCCACCGAGTCATCGAAGTTTTTGAACTCGCGCTTGTCCCACACCTTCACCGCCTTGCGGTGGCGCGATGTCTCCTGTCCGATGCGCACGCCCTCGGGATTGTAGCCATAGGCCCCGAAGGGTGAGGTGCCGGCGGTGCCGATCCACTTGTTGCCGCCCTGATGCCGGCCTTTCTGCTCCTCGAGCCGCTGCTTCAGCGTCTCCATGATCTTGTCGAAACCGCCGAGCGCCTCGACCAGTTTCTTCTCTTCCTCGGACAGGTGCTTTTCGGCGAGCCGCCGCAGCCATTCTTCCGGCAGATTGGTGGCCTCAATGCCGGCCTCGCCCGACACCGCTTCCAGCCCCTTGAACACATGCCCGAATACCTGGTCGAAGCGGTCGATGTGCCTCTCGTCCTTCACCAGTGTCGAGCGTGCCAGATAGTAGAAGCCCTCGACATCCCAGGTCGTCAGCCCCGCCTCCATGCCTTCCAGCAGCGTGAGATACTCGCGCAGCGAGACCGGCACGCGCGCAGCCTTCAGCTCAAGGAAGAATGGAATGAACATGGCAGCAGTTTACAGCAGATCGTACTCGATGAAACCGGTCTTGCGGGCGACCTTGTCATAGAGCCCGCGCGCAGTGGTGTTGGTTTCGTGGGTCATCCAGTAGACGTTCGCGACGCCACGCTCCGTCGCTGCCGCCTTTACCGCCTTGATCAGTGCTGCGCCGACGCCGTGGCCGCGCGCCTCAGCCGTCGTGTAGAGGTCCTGCAGGTAGCAGTTACCTTCGATTGACCAGCCCGAGCGGTGAAAGAGGTAGTGCGTGAGGCCAACAGCTTTGCCATCCACAATTGCAATGAAGCCGCGCGGTTCAAATTCGCCATCTGCGAAAAGTCTCGCCCAGGTGGTTTCATACACCTGTTCAGGCAAGCTCGTTTCATAGAACTCCAGGTAGGCAGTCCAGAGCCTACGCCAGTCAGATTTGTCGGCGACTGCCAGCTTTCGAACTTCAACAGTCATTGGGGGTCTCCGGCAGTTTTGCTGAAGGTTAGCCACTTCCAGGCAATCTGGCAGCGGAAAATCATTGGACCAAAGGCCAAAGGTCCGGGCTCGCTAACCGTTTTTTTACCATAAGCAACTCTTGATACACGTCCTTAACACGGAAGAAACTCGTTACGGATGAATCTACATTCAGTTTTGAATTCGAAGGTGATCCGTGCCTGATCTTGCAAGCGCCGAAAGGTCGACCCGTAGCGAGAAAGCACTCGGGCATGTGCTGTCGGTGCGTGGCTCGGAAGCGCGTGTCGGTCTGCCGGCACCTGTGCCGATCGGCGAGCAGCGCGCAACCGTCGGCAAATTCATCTCCATTCGCTGTGGCTTCACGGTAATCGTCGGCATGATCGCCGAAGTCTCGGCGACCAATCCCGAGGATGGTGCATCGTCAGGTTATCCCGCTGTGGCGCGTGTCGACCTCATGGGCGAACTCGTGCGCGACGAGCACGGCGCGCCCAGGTTTGCGCGTGGCGTGCGCGAGTATCCCGCGATTGGCGATCCGGTAGAACTGCTGCGCCGCTTTGACCTGCGCACTGTCTATGCAGCCATCGAACACAACTCGATCAATATCGGCAATCTGCATCAGGACTCATCGATCCCGGCCTATGTCGATGTCGACAACCTGCTCAGCAAGCATTTCGCGATCCTCGGCTCGACCGGCGTTGGAAAGTCGAGTGGTGTCTCGGTCATCCTGGGCGAGATGATGCGCGCGCGTCCTGATGTCCGGATTCTGTTGCTTGACCTTCACAACGAATATTCCCGCTGCTTCGGCAGCGCCGCCTCGGTTATCGGTGCGGATGATCTCAGGCTGCCCTTCTGGTTGCTCAACTTCGAGGAACTTACCGACGTTGTCTTCGGCGGCAAACCTGCAGTCGCCGAGGAAGTCGAGATACTGGCTGAACTGATACCGATCGCAAAGGGCACCTACGCGGGATACAAAACCGGTATCGAGCGCTCGACGCTGGCCAAGCGGCTGCCGCGTGGCGCCGGGTTCTCGGCTGATACGCCTGCACCTTACCTGATGCAGGATCTGCTGGGCCTGATCGACGAACGCATGGGCAAGCTGGAGAACCGCTCCAGCCGCATGATCCACAACCGTCTGCTCCAGCGACTTGAGGCGATCAGCGGCGACCCGCGCTTTGCCTTCATGTTCGAGAACGCCGTGGTTGGCGGTGACACCATGGCGCAAACGTTGAACCAGCTTTTCCGTCTGGAAGCCGACAGCGCAGGCATCACTGTGCTCAAGCTTGCCAGCGTCCCCGGCGAAATTGTCGATGCCATTGTCTGCGTAATGGCGCGCCTGGCTTTCGAGTTTGGATTGTGGAGCGATGGCGGCATGCCGCTGTTGCTGGTCTGCGAGGAGGCTCACCGCTACGCCTCGGCAGACTATTCCATCGGTTTTGCGCCGGCACGGCGAGCACTTTCACGTATTGCCAAGGAGGGTCGCAAGTATGGCGTCCATCTTGGCCTCGTCACGCAACGGCCGGCTGAACTTGACGGCACGATCCTTTCGCAGTGCTCGACGCTGTTCATCATGCGCATGGCCAGCGACGAAGATCACATGATGATGCGCTCGGCTACGTCCGACGCTGCGGCCAACCTGCTTTCCTTCGTGCCCTCGCTTGGCACCGGTGAGGTCATCGGCATCGGCGAAGGCATGCCGCTGGCTGCCCGGTTCATGTTCAAGACGCTGCCTGCGGCCACCCTGCCACGCAGCGAACCCGGCGTAGAGGCAGATGAAGATCGCGCCGCAATGGATCGCTCCGAAATGGTGCGGTTCACGATCGAACGGTGGCGCAACGCCACAATGGGTCATGCGCGCATGGGTGTGGAGCCAGAGCCGTCACCGGCACCTGCGCCCAAACCGAAGCCGGCCGAGCCGGTACACGAACAACAGAGCGCGCTTGCGCGGGGCCTTCAGGCTCTCGCCGGCGACCGGCCGCGCGACCACCGCGAGCCCCCGGTTGCCATGCCGCCGATCTCGAGAGAGCCGGCCAGGGAAGCGCCGAGAGATCCTCCTCCGCGCGATCCTCCCTCCCGCGAGCCTCCACCGACGACACTGTTTCCCATGCGCTCGTCAGGTTGATCCATGTCGGGGGACAACAAGAGGGCCGGGATAACGCTCGAGTCGATACTCAAGGCAGCACCATTTCGTCTTGCGATCGAATCTGCGGACGGGCGTGAGCTTTATGCCAGTCGCGAACGCCGCGACGAGTTCTCCTACAGGCAGTTTCCGGTCGACATAGATAGCCAGAACCTCTCCGTCGTGATCGGCTACGACGCGGCCGCCGATGAGGCCGAACGCCAGCAACTCATCCGTCGTGCCTATTTTGATGACGTCACCGGGCTGCCGAACCGTCTGGTTGCCGAACGCAGCGTCGACGCATTGATTGCTGACGGTGAAACGCCATTTGCACTTGCTGTGATCGGCCTTGACGGCTTCGGTACGGTCAATGACTTTTTCGGCTACGCCAATGGCGATGAACTGCTGGCGAAGCTGGCAGAGCGCATGGCCGGCGAACTGCGTGAAAGTGACCTGCTTGCCCGGTTTCGGGGCGACGAATTCCTCCTGCTCCTTGCGCCCGCTGCTTCCGGCGAGGAAGCGCGCCGCCGGCTCGCACAGGTTCTGGAGCGTGTCCGTATGCCGCTGTTTGTCGATCACAGGGAGGTTTTCGCCTCCGCATCTGCGGGCATCAGTCTGTTTCCGGATCATGGGCGCGACTACACAACCCTGCAGAGCAACGCGAGCCGCGCAATGCTGCGTTCGAAGTCTGACAAGCGCGGGACAGTGTCGTTGTTCGATGCAGACATGCAGCGCAAGGCAGTTGAACGCGGTCGCACGGAGCAGCGGCTGCGTGAGGCAATATTTGATCGCCGGATCATATGTGCCTACCAGCCCAAGGTAGAACTGCGCAGTGGCGAAACGCGCGGCGTTGAAGTGCTGATGCGCTGGATTGACGAGGATGGCGTGATGCAGACGCCGGGCCAGTTCCTTGCAATCGCAAGTGAGGTCGGGCTGATGGACCAGCTCACCGACATGATCTTCGAGGAGACAATCAGCTCGGTAGATCTCATCAATGACGCGTTCGGTGAGGACATTTCCATCAGCGTGAACATCGCGGCACGTCAGGCCGGCAACCAGACGTTCATGGGCGAACTGGCAGAGCGGCTGAATGCGACAGGCATGGCCGAGCGCTTCATGCTTGAGGTGACCGAAGACGCCTTCATGGCGACGCGGGATTTCCAGGAGAGCATCCTGCCAATGATCCGCGCCACCGGGGCGAAGGTCTCCATCGACGATTTCGGGACGGGTTACTCATCGCTGTCGGCGCTGGCCGACATCACTGTCGATGAGATCAAGATTGATCGCTCTTTCATCACCGATGTTCACAAAAGGCCACGCAGCCAGAGCGTGTTGAAGGCCATCGAGGCACTCGGGCATTCGCTTGGCCTGAGCATCACCGCAGAGGGTGTCGAAACGCGCGACGAGTTGATCTATCTCCAGTCGATGACGCGCATTCATCTGGCGCAGGGGCATTACTATTCGAAGGCTGTGCCTTTGCGAAAGATCGATGGCCAGCCAATCACCCCGCGAAGCGAGCGGGTTGCACCGGTTGTGCGCATGGCGTCGTCGGGCCGGGGCTAATGCGCATCAATCGCTGACAGGCATCACCTGATCTGGCCACAGCTCGAAACGCGAGTTTCCGTCCTCCGCCTCGACCCACAGTGTTTCCACGGTGACGAAGCGGCGCGCCTCGGCGTCGACAGCCTCGCTGACAAACCTGGCTTCCAGTGAAGTTGATCGCGGATAGGCGCTGTCAGGACCTGGATGCTCCAGCGATACGACTGGCACCTTGACGACGAAGGTCCAGACCTGGCCAAACCGGTCTGTAAACTCCACCTCGACATATCCGGGGAAATGGTCGTCCGCCCACCGGGTGATGGTTGCCTTGATACCGACCTGCGTCATCCCTGCCGGCGCGCCATGAAGGCGAGGCGCTCGAACAGATGGACATCCTGCTCGTTCTTGAGCAATGCGCCGTGCAGTTTTGGCAAGGCGTTCTTCGGATCGGCGCGCAGGTCGGCGGGATCGACGTCATCGGCCACGAGCAGCCGGATCCAGTCCAGCGCCTCGGAGGTTGACGGGCGCTTCTTGAGGCCGGGCACATCGCGGATCTCGTAGAATTGGGTAAGTGCAGCGCTGACCAGTTTCTGCTTGATGCCAGGGTAGTGGACCTCGACGATGCGCTGCAGCGTTTCG
>CAYZQP010000197.1:0-778 GCA_964480545.1 uncultured Mesorhizobium sp.
CCCTGATGAAGGTCCTGTCCGGCGTCTGGCCCTACCCGACCTATACCGGCGATATCTTTGTTAATGGCGAGAAGAAGCAGTTCGCCAGCACCAAGGAAGCCGAAGACGCCGGCATCGCCATCATCTACCAGGAACTCAATCTGATCCCGGAGATGACGGTTGCCGAGAACATCTTCCTCGACCGCCAGTTCACCGATAGCTTCGGCCGCATCGACTGGCTGAAGCTGAACCGCGAAACGCAGAGCCTGCTCGACGAGCTTGGCATCAGGGATTTCTCGCCGAGCGACAAGGTCTCGTCGATCACCGTCGGCAAGCAGCAGATGGTGGAGATCGCCAAGGCGCTGTCGAAGAAGGCGCGCATCCTGGTTCTCGACGAACCGACCTCGGCGCTGACGGACAAGGAGGTTGCCGACCTCTTCCGCATCATCGCCAAGCTGAAGAATGACGGGGTGTGCATGTGCTACATCTCGCACAAGATGGAAGAGATCCGTCAGGTCGCCGACCGCATCGTGGTGCTGCGCGATGGACAGACGATCGGCGACGTGACGCCCATCGCAGATATCACACTCGACCAGATCATCGCCCGCATGGTCGGTCGCGACATCAAGGACATGTTCCCGACGCGCGAGGCCAGGCGCGGCAATAAGGTGCTCGAGGTCAGGGACGCGGAAGTCGATCACCCGACACTGCCGGGCGAGAAGCGCGTCAAGAAATCTTCCTTCGACGCCTATGAGGGCGAGATCCTCGGCATCGCCGGCCTGATGGGCGCTGGCCGCAC
>CAYZQP010000197.1:788-7386 GCA_964480545.1 uncultured Mesorhizobium sp.
CGCACCGAACTGGTCGGCGCGATCTTCGGTGCCTATCCCGGCATGGCGCGCGCCGAGGTCACGCTCGACGGCAAGAAGCTCAAGATCAAGTCGCCGCGCGACGCCATCGATGCAGGCATTGCGCTGCTGACAGAAGATCGCAAGGCGCTGGGTCTCTTCCTTGCCGAGCCAATCACCTTCAACACCACGATCAGTTCGCTCGAGACCATCTCGTCGAAACTGCTCGGCGTCATCAATCACGCCAGGGAGCGCGAGCTCGTCGCTGACTACGTCAAGCAGTTGAACGTGAAGACGCCGACCATCGGTACCGTCATCGGCACATTGTCGGGTGGCAACCAGCAGAAGGTCATTCTCGGCAAGTGGCTCAACTCGAAGCCGCGCGTGTTCATTCTCGATGAGCCGACCCGCGGCATCGACATCGGCGCGAAGGTCGAAATCTACAAGCTGCTGAACAGCCTCGTCGAACAGGGCGTGGCGGTCATCGTCATCTCATCGGAACTGCCGGAGGTACTGGGGCTCAGCGACCGCATCCTTGTGATGTCGGAGGGGAGGATCGTCCAGGAGTTCGACCGAGCCACTGCGACCAAGGAAAAGATCATGGAATACGCCACAGGAAGCGTGAAGGGGGAGGAAGTGTCATGAGCAAGGACACCGTACTCAATTTTGTAAAGAACAATGCGACGCTGATTGCGTTGCTGGTGCTGGTGATCGGGCTCAGCTTCGCTGACGACTCGTTCTTCACCGCCCGAAACCTGTCCAACCTGGCCCGCCAGGTGACGATCATCGGCATTATCGCGGTCGGCATGACCATGGTCATTCTGATTGCCGGCATCGACCTTTCGGTCGGTTCGGTGGCAGGTCTGGCTGCCATTGTCGTGACGATATTGATGCAGAACGACATCAATGTCTGGATATCCATCATCCTGACGCTTGTGCTCGTCGGCGGCCTGATAGGCGGCTGGAACGGGTTCTGGATAGCGCATTACAACATACCGCCATTCATCATAACGCTCGGCATGCTGACCATCGCCAGAGGCCTCGCGCTAACGCTGTCCGGCGGCTCGTCAGTGCCGGTCACAGACGCGACTTTCCCGCAGATCGGCGGCGCTTACATCCCGCCCACTGCCTCGATGGTCATCATCCTGATGGTGTTTGGCCTGATGCTCTACAGCACGTTCCGCTCAGCGGCTGCCTCGCGCAAGCTTGGCCTTCCGGTCGACAAGGTGCAGATCGTGTCCAGCCTGATCATGGCAGCGGCCGGCCTCGCATTGTCGCTGTTCATCTTCGCCAGCTACCAGGGCATTCCGGTTCCGGTCGCGATCTTTGCTGTCATCGCCGCGGCCGGTATCTTCATCCTCGGCCAGACACGCTTCGGCCGCAGGCTCTATGCGCTGGGCGGCAATGAAGACGCAGCGCGCCTGTCGGGCATCGACGTCTACAAGACCAAGATGATCGTCTACATCACCGTCTCGGTGCTGTCGGCGCTGGCCGGTATCCTGCTCGCCTCGCGTCTCAACGGCGCATCGCCAAACCTCGGCACCATGTTCGAGCTTGATGCGATTGCTGCGGTCGTCATCGGCGGCACCAGCCTTGCCGGCGGCTCCGGCACGATTGGTGGCACGGTCATCGGTGCGCTGATCATTGGTGTGCTCAACAACGGCATGAGCCTGCTGGGGGTCCCGACCTTCTACCAGCTGATCATCAAGGGTTTCATCATCATCCTCGCCGTCTGGTTCGACGTCTTGCAGAAGCGCAAGTAGCCCGAACCGCTCCCGCTGCGGGCCCGACTCCCTGCCCGCAGCGGGCACTTCATCGACCAGTGCATGCCCCAAGGGGCAACACCAACGCGGTATCGAGAGCAATGATGGTCGTGATGGCGTATAGGCGCGCGATCAGCTTTATGGGCCGCAACAAGTGTGCGGTGCCGCAGGGGTAAATGAGTAGCATGTCAAAGAAATTCAAAGTTGCAGTTCTCGGACCGATCCCGCGCGACAGGATCAACACCTGGCAGGGCGAGACGCTGGAAAAATACGGCTGTGCTCTCTACACCGCCGCCGCCCTGTCTTCCCTGCTTGGCGATGATGGCACCGTTCATCCGATCGCCCACGTCCGCCAGCGCGACGAGGCACCGGTCAAGGCGATCCTTGAGCAGTTCGCCAATGTCGATTCAGCAGGCATAACCTCTGCGCTGGATCAGGGCGACGTCGTCCAGCTGGACTATGTCGACCAGAACAAGCGCATCGAGCGCCAGACCGGCTTCATGGATCCAATCCTGCCGGAAGATGTCAGCGCCTATCTTGATGCCGACGCCTTTGTCTGCGTGCCGATCACCGATTACGAGGTGAGCCGCGCGACGCTGAAATACATCAAGGAAAACAGCAAGGGCATCGTGCTGCTTGATGCGCATGGCCCGACCAACACGCTGGCGCGCAACGGCCAGAGGCATCACCGCTTCTGGGTCGAGCGTGACAGCTGGTTGCCCTATATCGACATCCTCAAAATGAATCTCGAAGAGGCCGGCTGCTCCTGGTTCGCCTCGGAATATGAAGCCAACGAGCTCGAAAATGTCGGCGAGCTGGCGATGGATCAGCTGCCGAAATTCGCCCGCCACTGCCTTGATCGCGGGGTCAAAGCCATCTGCGTCACGCTCGATCAGCATGGCTGCGTCGTCTACTACATGGAAGGCGACAAGATGCGCGAGCATGTGGTCAAGCGCGTGCCTGTCGAGAAGGTCGTCGACACCACCGGCTGTGGCGATTCCTTCGCTGCCGGGATGGCCTTCGGCTACCTGAAGCACGGCGACTACGTGAAGGCCTGCCAATACGGCAACGCGATGGGCGCGCAGCGCTGCGTCGGCTCGCAACTCGCCATCTACAAATCGCTCGAAGAAACAGATCGCCAGATCGCAGAAGCCTACGGCCTCTGACCGACCCCGAATGCCCGGAGCACCCATGCGCGACAAGTTGAGTTCCGCCGAATGGCTGATCGAAGAAACCGAGTTCGATATCGGCAAAGCCAATGTGTTCGAGACGCTGTTCACTGTCGGCAATGGCTATCTCGGCACGCGCGGAACGCTTGAAGAGGGTTTTAAGGGCGACTGCTCCGGCACCTTCCTCAATGGTGTGTTCGATGCGCATGACTCGCCGGTGATCGACATGGTCAATGCACCGGACTGGACCGGCGTTTCCATTCGTGTTGACGGCGAGCGGCTGGACGTCCAGTCGGCCAAGGTGATCTCGCACAAGCGTGCGCTCGACATCAGCCAGGGCGCCCTGTGGCGCAGCACCACTTTCGAGCACGGCGATGGCCGTCGCACCCGCGTCGAGACGCTGCGCTTCGCCACCTTTGCCAACCAGCACCTGTGCGCGCTGCGGGTCGAGGTGACGCCGGAAAACTACGGCGGTTCGATTGCCGTAGAGAGCGGCATCGATGGCCGCCGCTTCAATCTGGAGCGCCTGCCGGCCTATGCCGAAAAGCCGGTTTTCCATGCCGAGGTGAAGTGGGAGAAATGGGCAAAGTCCAAGCACCTTCAGGAGACCGCTCGTTCCGTGCAAGGCGATGCGATCTATCTCGAAATGCGGACAATCGCGTCGGGCATCGACATCGGCTATGCCAGCACAACCACCGCCCAGCCTGCGCCATCGCAGCGCGGCGTTGACCAGAGCTATGAACGCATCGCGCATCGCCTGGAGTTTGACGCCAGCGCCGGGCAGACGATCCGCCTCGACAAGCTCATCACCATCTACAAGTCGCGCGACAGCCTGAAGGGCAAGCTGCAGAAGCAGTGCATCACCGCACTGGAAGCGGCCAGCAAGACAGGCTTTGACGCGCTGCTGGAGGCAAACCGCGATGTCTGGGCAGCAAAATGGTCTGACTGCGATTGCACCATCGGCTCAGACGCGCAGGCCACCCAGGCCGTGCGCTTCAACATCTACCACATGCTGATCACCGCCAACGAGAATGACGCGACCGTCAATATTGGTGCCAAGTCGCTGTCGGGCGAGGGCTATCGTGGTCATATCTTCTGGGACACAGAGATCTTCCTGCTGCCCTTCTACATCTACACCCAGCCGGCCACCGCGCGGGCGCTGATGCTCTATCGCTATCACACGCTGACAGGCGCGCGGGAGAACGCTCGCCAGAACGGGTTTTCCGGCGCGCAGTTTCCCTGGGAGTCGGCAGATACCGGCCACGAGACCACGCCGAAATGGACGGCCGACGGCATCCATCGCATCTGGACCGGCGAGGAAGAAATCCACGTTTCCGCTGACGTCGCCTATGGCGTTCTGACCTATGTGCAGGCGACCGGCGACATCGGCTTCATGCTCGATTTCGGTGCCGAGATATTGTTTGAGACGAGCCGCTTCTGGGTTGATCGCCTCGAACATCAGGCCGAGCAGGACCGCTATGTGCTGACCAGCGTCATTGGCCCCGACGAGTTCCATGAACATGTCGACAATAACGCCTTCACCAACCGCATGGCGCAGTGGCATTTGACACAGGCAGCCCGAGTCCACGAGGAACTGGCAAAAGACCATCCGCAGGCACTGGCGAAAATCGCCAAGAAGATTGACCTGCAGCCGGGTGCCGCCGCCCGCTGGAAAGCCACCGCTGAAAAGATATTCATTCCCTTCGACACCAGCCGCAGCCTGATCGAGCAATTCGAGGGCTACTTCTCGCTGAAGGAAGTTCCGGTCACCGAGTGGGACCAGAACAACATGCCCTGCTACCCGCAAGGCTACGACCACTTCAACTCGGGCGAGACGACGCTGTTGAAGCAGCCGGATGTGGTGATGCTCATCTACGTCCTGCCGGACGAGTTCAGCGACGAGGTCAAGAAGGCTAACTACGAGTTCTATGAGCAGCGCACGCTGCACAAATCATCGCTCAGCCCTGCCATCCACTCGATCATGGGCATCGAGGTTGGTGATACCGAGCGCGCGCTGCAATATTTCCGCCGCTCGGCCTTTGTCGACCTGACCAACAACCAGGGCAACACCCAGGATGGCATGCATGCAGCCTCCGCCGGCGGCACTTGGCAGTCGCTGGTTTGCGGCTTCGGCGGCTTCCGCGTGATGCACGGTCAGATGACGTTCAAGCCCTGGTTGCCGGCCGAATGGAGCGACATCCACTTCCGGCTCAAATGGCATGGCAACACGGTTTCCGTGACCATCACACATGATGGCGCGATGTTCCGGCTGGATGCGCCAAAGGGCGCCAGCGAAACCATCCTCGTGCATGGCGCGCCCGTGGTGCTGAAAGCCGGCGAACAGACTGCGGTCGCGTTTGGCCAGGAAATCCCCGCTGTACCCGGTGCTGCATGACCCTTCGTGGAATTATCTTCGATCTCGACGGCGTTCTGGTCGACACCGTGCCGGCGCATTATGCGGCCTGGGCGCGGCTGTTCACCGAGGAGGGCTATCACTTCGATGAAAGTGTCTATCACGAGAAGGTCGATGGCCGCCGCAGGCAGGATGGCGTTGCAGCCGTCATGGAAGGGGCAGACCCGGCGCGTATCCAGGCTGCCGCCGAACGCAAGGATGGCTACTTCATCGAGTTGATCGAACAGGGCAAATTCAAGGTTTTCGATGGCTCGGTTCGATTCGTCGCAGAGTGCCGAGCCGCAGGCCTGCGCCTCGCCACCGCATCCAGCAGCAAGAACGTGAAGTTCATTCTGGAGAAGGTCGGCCTGCTCGACCAGTTCGGCGCAGTGGTTGGCGGCGATGATGTCGAGCGCGGCAAGCCCGACCCGAGCATCTTCCAGACGGCTGCGGAGCGCATCGGCCTCAGCAGCGCAGACTGCGTCGTGGTCGAGGATGCGATCTCCGGCGTGCGCGCTGCCAGGGCCGGCAGCTTCTTCTGCCTCGGCGTCGACCGCGTGAACGACCCGGGCCGATTGCGCGGCGCAGACCTGATCACCAGTGATCTGGGCGAGATATCGCTTGCGACGCTGGTGCAAGCGTTCACGGCTCGCGACGCCGCCGAGTGAGGCGCAGGTTCTGCAAGCGCAGACCGCGGCGAGCCAGACGACGTTTCAAAACTGACCCATCACCCATTGACATTGCCGCGTTGCCTATCGACGGTAATCTGCTTTGGAGATGCCGAATGAACCGACGGATTCTGTGTCTTGCTGCGGCAATTGCGGGGATGTTCTGTGTGGTACCCCCAACCTTCGCCAACGACGCGCACCAATGCATCCGCCCGGTAACCGGGTACAGCCCAAATGCTTTTTACAAGAGCGTACTCCAGAACAGATGCGACGACCGGATCCACGTTGCGTGGTGCGAAAACAAGGACTGCAACCGGAATCCACGGTTTTTTGACAACCTCTACACCCTTCACCCTGGAGAATCTGTCCCCGTGGATACGACAGGAAACGGTGTAAAGTACGGTGCGTGCTTCTATCCTCAGTCCCCGGTAGCGTCCGGGAACGGATATCACTGCCGATAGATTCTCAGCTACCCGAGCCCGGAACAAGCTGCAGCAACGACGGGGTTGCGACGCCAGCTCAAGCATTTGATTTTCAAGCAGGAGAATGGCGCACCCGAAGAGATTCGAACTCCTGACCCCCAGATTCGTAGTCTGGTGCTCTATCCAG
>CAYZQP010000198.1:0-7383 GCA_964480545.1 uncultured Mesorhizobium sp.
TAGATAGCGGCGGTGTAGCCAGCAGGACCGGACCCGATGATGAGCACCGGTGAGTGTTTGGTAGCCATGATAACCCCGTGCGGCGAGCCGCAATGCATTTCTCGTCTCACATGTAGGTTCAGCCATGCATCCATTGCAAGGCGGCACGCAGCCTCTCCCCCGAAACCTCATGCATAATTTCGCGCAAATCTGTCGCCGTCGTGACGTGCAGATGCCATTCCCTCGCGGGTCCGCTTGCTCTAAAGAGTTTGCGCAAGATTCTTTCGCGAACAGGACCAGAAACGACACATGCCGATACGGGCCGAGCTCGACGCCATAGACTGGAAGATCCTGCGTGAACTCCAGGCTGACGGCCGCATAACAAATGTCGAGCTTTCCAGCCGCGTCGGCATCTCTGCCCCGCCCTGCCTGCGGCGCGTGCGCAAACTGGAGGAATCAGGCGTCATTGCAGGCTACCGCGCGCTGTTGAGCGCCCCGAAACTGGGCATGGACGTCATCGCCTTCTGCCTGATTGGCCTCAAGCATCAGTCCGAGGCCGAATTGAAGGAATTCGCCGCCCGCACCCGCGACTGGCCGATCGTACGCGCGGCATGGATGGTCTCCGGTGAATCCGATTTCATGCTCCACTGTGCAGCACCCGACCTCGCAGCCTTCCAGGGTTTCGTCATCGAAACTCTGACCTCGACGCCGAATGTCGACACCGTGCGCACCGCTCTGACCATCCGCCAGGTCAAGGACGAGGGCGTCGTCGCAATCCCCTGAGCGTCATCGGCTCCAGACGCGATCATAAACTTCGGCTATCCCCTGCGCTTCCCGCGCAATCGGAAACCTTTCGCGGACCCAGGCCAGTCCGGCCTGCCCCTGCCGGGCGGCCATTTCGGGGTCGGCAAGATAAGGGCGGATCGCCTCGCGCAAAGCCGCACCGTCACCTGCGGGCACGACGGCGCCGGTTTCACCCTGCCGGATCAGTTCGAGATAGGAGCCAGCATCACTGGCGACGACCGGCGTCGCCGACGCCATTGCCTCCAGCGGTGTCAGCCCAAATCCCTCCTGCCGCGATGGCGCGACATAAAGAGAAAGCCTGCGGTACCAGACAGTTACGTCATCAACCTCGCCCAGAAACCGGATACGATCTGTGAGACCTGCTTCAGCGACCCTGGTTCGCAGGTCGGCGAGAAACCCGGCATGCTCCGCCGTGGTGCGCCCCGTCACCACCGCCGTCCAGAGTGGAAATTGCGGCAATAGCGCGATCATCGCATCAACGAACAGATCTGTGCCCTTGTTGTCGCGCACCCGGCCGAAACAGCCCACCGCACATCTGCCCGGAAGACCGGCTGCAGCAAACTCATCCTCTGGTTCTGCCGGCGGATGAAACCTGTCCGTATCGATGCCATGCATAACAACAACATGTGGCACCTCCAGGAAACTGCCCGATTTGCGGCTTGTCGCAATCACCGCGTCCATCCGGCGAAGCAACCATTTCGTGAACGGTCGATGCGGGCGCTGGGCGGCTGACGTGAACACCAGTTTCAGCGGACATCCGAGCGCCCGCAGTGCCACACCGGCAACCATCTCGACATTACGCCGCGCGTGCCAGATGCGCGGGAGGCCCGAAGCCGGACCCCGCCAGAGCAGCGGTATCTGGCGGTATCGCATCTTTGGAAGGTTGTCGGGAAGACCGGGCCCGAGCGTTGCGATGCCCAGTTTCTTGGCCTGCTCGGGCACGACTTGCACAATCGTGCTCGTCACACCCGAAAGACGCTTCTTGAAATTCGGCGCAATCACCTCGATTGCGCGCATATCCACCGCAGGCACGGTCAGACGAAGCGGACTTGCAAGACCTCATAGCCACGGGCACCGCCCGGCGCGTTGACCTCGATAGCATCGCCAACAGCCTTGCCGATCAAAGCCCGCGCGATCGGCGATGAAATGGAGATACGGCCGGATTTCACGTCGGCTTCCTGGTCACCTACGATCTGGTAGGTCTTTTCTTCTTCAGTGTCCTCGTCGACCAGCACGACAGTCGCGCCGAACTTCACCTTGTCGCCAGCCAGTTTGGTGACGTCGATCACCTCTGCGCGAGCGATATAGTCCTCAAGTTCGTTGACACGGCCTTCGTTGAGGCTCTGTTGCTCCTTGGCGGAGTGATACTCTGCGTTCTCCGACAGATCGCCATGCGAGCGCGCCTCGGAGATTGCCTCAATGATCCGTGGCCGCTCTTCCTGCTGGCGCCAACGCAGTTCCTCCTTAAGCGCCGCATAACCGCGCTCTGTCATTGGAACCTTGATCATGCCCAAGTCCTTCCCCGTCGGCGCCATCCTCGCAGCGCGCAGCACAAAATAAAACCGCCCGAATGCCTTCCGGCAATCGGACGAACATATGAATCGCAGCGAATATAGCGTGGAAATGGCGGATTTCCATAAAAATGCTGACGTGACAGACGGTGGAACAATTCGATCCTGTTGATGATGGATGAACAGTCTCACCGGTTTGTGAGGCACGTGCCAAACAATGGCCTCTGTTTGACCATTGTGACGACAAGGTTCGATATCGAATTCGCGCCATGCGCCTTCTCCCGATGACCCTCATTCCCCTGTTCCTCGCCGGATCAGCAATTGCCCAGACCCGCGATTTTTCAACGGACCAGGTCAGGATATCCACGAACATCATTGCTTCCGGCCTGGAGAACCCGTGGGGTATGGATTTCCTTCCCGGCGGCGAGGCAATCGTTACCGAACGCCCGGGTCGGATTCGCATCCTGACTGACAAGGGTTTGTCGGAACCGCTGGCAGGTGTTCCCGCGGTAGCCGCGCGAGGTCAGGGCGGATTGCTGGACATCGCCGCAGCAACCGACTTTGCCACCAGCGGGACGATCTTCTTCACCTATTCGCAGCCCGGCAACGGTGGCGCCGGCACTGCGCTGGCTCGCGCCAGACTGGTGCGCGAAGGTAGCGGCGGCAGGCTGGAGGACGTCAAGGTGATCTTCTCCATGGCGAAAAAGACCAGCGCCGGCCAGCATTTTGGGTCGCGTATCGTTTTCCGCCCGGATGGTACCATCTTTGTCACTACCGGAGATCGCGGCGCCATGGATCGCTCCCAGGACATGCGCGATCACGCCGGTGCAATCATCCGCATCAATGCCGATGGTTCGATCCCCGCAGACAACCCCTATGCAGATGGCAAGGCTGCCCTGCCCGAGATCTGGTCAAAAGGGCACCGCAATCCGCAGGGCGCAACCTTTGATCCGGTGACCAGCTCGCTGCTCACCGCAGAGCATGGCGCACGCGGCGGGGACGAGATCAATCTGCCCGAGGCCGGCAAAAACTATGGCTGGCCCGTCATCACCTACGGCCGCAACTACACCGGCTTCAAGATCGGCCAGGGCACAGAAGCACCCGGCTATGAGCAGCCGCTGTTCTACTGGGATCCGTCGATAGCGCCTTCGGGTCTGGCCAGCTACCAGGCAGATATGTTCCCGGAATGGAAAGGCGACCTGTTGGTAGGCTCCCTGAAATTCGGCCAGCTTTCTCGCCTTGACCGCGACCCAGCCGGCAAAATCCTCGGGGAGGAGCGGATCTTTGGTGGAGAACTCGGCCGCATCCGGGACGTAAACGTCGCCCCGGATGGTTCAATCTGGCTTCTCACTGACGAGAGCGATGGTGCAATCATCCGGGTCAGCCGGGCCGGCTAACCCCGAAACAATCTGCCCTTCAGCCCCCTACCCTTTCAGGCGGACATAGTCTGCGATTTGCTTGTCCAGCATCTGGAACTCCTCGCAGGCAGAACCGCCGCAGATGCGCCTGATCTCGGCCAGTTGCTCCTGCGCGCCGGCCAGGTTCCCGGTCAACAGATAGGCCTCGCCGAGATATTCGCGCACCCTGGAGTAGTCAGGATTTGCTGCAATCGCCGCATGGTAATATTGCAGGCCAAGCTCGATATTGCCGATCTGGCGATTTGAATAACCGAGGTAGTTGAGGATTTTCTCGTCCTTGCTGGAAGCCAGTTCGAGAACCCGGATTGCCTCCTCATAGCGGCCATAATTCGCCAGGTCGCGACCGGCCTCGTAGAGGCTCTTGTCATCAATCCCGCTCTTGGCCTCCACACATTTGGCCTGACCCTGATCGAAGACTTCGCCTTTCTTGCACTCGGTCACGGTCGGGGCGACAGGCGCTGCCTCGGTCGCAGCCGGAGCAGCTTCCGTTCCGGCAGGGGCGACAGGCGCTGCTGGAGCGGCATCGGTGGCAGCCGGAGCAGCAGGGGTGGCTGGAGCGGCCTCGGTGGTTGCCGGTGTGGCCGGCGCGTCCGGCACTACGCCTTCCGCCGGTTTGGGGAGTTCAGTAGCAGTTGGCGCAGGTGTTGCCTCGCCGGCAGCCAGAGCCGGAGCAAACGGAATGGTCGTAGCCAGCAGTAAAACCGGAATAAAAGAGCGAAATCTCATAAGAGCCTCCATGACAATCGAGCCATGCTAGCGTCATTTCAAATCGAAATCATCTGGCTTGCTGGATCAATCGCCGGGTCTTTTTCCGATGCCCTGCCAATGATAGAGCGCGCGGATGTCGCGTCTCCAGGCCAATCTTCTGCTGTTGCTTGCCGGCGCCCTTTGGGGCGGCGGGTTCGTCGCGCAATCAACCGCCATGCAGGCGATCGGCCCGATGCAGTTCATCGGCTTCCGGTTCCTGGCTGCTACGCTTGCAATCCTGCCCTTCGCCCTTCGGGAGGCCCGGAGTGCAACGCAACCGCTGACCGCAGCCAACTGGCGAATGTTCACCCTGATCGGATTTGTACTCTTCACCGGCATCGTCGCCCAGCAATATGGATTGCTCACCACAAGCGTCACCAATTCCGGCTTTCTGACCGGCCTCTACGTGGTCATGGTACCCTTCGTCAGCGTCCTGCTCTTCCGCGAATGGCCGCATCTTGTCGTCTGGCCAGCTGCCCTCATTGCCTTTACCGGCATCTGGCTGTTGTCCGGCGGCAATATTGGCGCCCTGACGCCGGGCGACTGGCTGACAGTGCTATGCGCCGCAATCTGGGCGCTCCAGCTTGTCCTGATTGCACGCTTCGTGGTCACCACCGGGCGTCCGGTCGCAATGGCAGTCACACAGTTTGCCGTCTGCGCCGCAATCGGCCTCGCGCTTGGCCTGGCAATTGAGCCCTTCAATCTGGCAGCCTTGCGTGCTGCTTTGCCCGAAATTCTCTATGCGGGAGTGATCTCCGGCGGTATCGCCTTTACCCTGCAGGCTGTCGCCCAGCGCCACACGACGGCGGCCCAGGCTGCGATCTTTCTGGCTTCGGAATCCATCTTCGCAGCGCTTTTTGCGGCCATTCAACTTGGCGAAAGGTTACCTTCTGTCGCCTGGTTCGGGTGCGCCCTGATCTTCGCCGCAATCATTGCGGTCGAGGCACTGCCGCCCCTTCTTGCAAGAGGGCGTCAGGCCCGGGCCTGAAATCAGGCCGCTTCGCTTTCCTCGCCACGACGACTGCGCGGCCCGATCTCCTCATAGGCATCGCGCACCAGAACAAACATGCCTTCCATATACTCGGCGACTTCGGCCGGCAGTGGAACACTGGCGTAATTGTCTGGATGATAGAGCCGCACCTTTGCCAGGTAGGCATCGCGGATCACCGTCATCTCACTTCCCGTCGAAACGCCGAGAATGCGATAGGGATCTGTCTT
This sequence comes from uncultured Mesorhizobium sp., assembly GCA_964480545.1. Lineage (GTDB taxonomy): Bacteria > Pseudomonadota > Alphaproteobacteria > Rhizobiales > Rhizobiaceae > Mesorhizobium_G. The sequence continues at coordinate 5,678 of CAYZQP010000198.1, forward strand.
CGCCAGATCGAGTTGCGAGACATCTGCGGTTTCAGCTTCCCACACCGACTCAATCGAGTGTTTTGCGATCGACATCGTTCGGCCGTCACGCGACAGGAACTCTATCCACTGGTCCGGCTTGTTCATTGCCTCCTGCAACGGCTGCTGGCGTGACAATACAATCTCACCACGCATGCGCTCGCCCGATGTCAGGGTGAGTGTGCAGGAGATGGTTGGTTTTTCGGCATTCTGGAACATGTTTGACCGTAAGATAGCTCTGTTTGCGGACCATCCTACGCATCCAAGCTTTCGCCAAGGTTGACCAAATCGGCCTGAGGCAGCTTTCGGCAGTCTAGGTTACCAAATCCCTGCCGTCGCCGTTTGCGGCAAACCTGAACAAATTTTCGTGGACCATTTGCGTGCGCCGCACAAAATGATATCCAGCACTCAAATGCTATACGTTGAAATCGCTATCGTTGTCGTCCTCATTGTCGTCAACGGCCTCCTCGCAATGTCAGAGCTTGCGGTGGTTTCATCGCGTCCGGCTCGCCTCAAAGGCATGATCGAGCGCCAGGACCCCAGAGCCAGAGGTGCAGCAGCAGCACTAGCGCTCGCCGCAAATCCAGGACGATTCCTCTCCACGGTGCAGATAGGCATTACGCTTGTCGGCGTTTTGTCGGGCGCTTTTTCGGGTGCCACACTTGGTCTGCGCCTGACCGGGTTTCTTATGTCGATGGGAGTACGTGACGGCATCGCCGACTGGCTCGGCGTCGGCATCGTCGTCGCCATCATCACCTATGCCTCGCTGATCATCGGCGAGCTGGTCCCCAAGCAAATCGCGCTGCGCGACCCGGAAGCGGTCGCCGTGCGCGTTGCCCGCCCGATGACGATTCTGGCACTCGTCGCTGCCCCGCTCGTGTGGTTGCTGGATATTTCCGGCCGCACCGTGCTGTGGCTGCTCGGCCAGAGCGGCGAGAGCGAGGAGCGCGTCACCGACGAGGAGATCAAGATGCTGGTCGCCGAGGCCGAGCATCACGGCACCATCGAAAGCGACGAGCGCAAGATGATTGCCGGAGTCATGCGTCTGGGCGACCGTGCGGTGCGTGCCGTGATGACACCGCGCACCGAGGTGGACTGGATCGACCTGACCGACGACGAAGCTGTCATTCGTAAGGCGATGATGGAAACCTCACACTCGCGCCTGCCCGTTGGCGATGGCAGCGTCGACAACATGGTCGGCGTCATCAACACGCGCGACGTGTTGGTGGCGATAGCCACCGGCAAGACCTTTGACGTGCAAAAACTGCTGCGCAAGGCACCGATTGTCCACGATCAGGCCGATGCGCTGGATGCGCTGAACACGCTGCGCGAGGCCGAAGTGCCGATGGCGCTGGTGCATGACGAATATGGCCACTTCGAAGGCGTGGTCACACCCGCGGACATTCTGGAAGCTATCGCCGGTGTGTTCCGCTCCGACCTTGATGAGGACGACCAGCAGCTTGCGGCTGTCCAGCGCGAAGACGGGTCCTGGCTGCTCGAAGGTTACATGCAGGCCGACGAAATGGCCGAGGTGCTGAATATCCCCCTGCCCGACACCCGCGACTACGAGACCGTGGCCGGCTACATGCTCTCCCACCTCAACCACATCCCGACCACCGGCGAGAAGTTCGAGGCCCAGGGCTGGCGCTTTGAGGTCATCGACATGGATGGCCGCCGCATCGACAAGG
>CAYZQP010000199.1:0-7325 GCA_964480545.1 uncultured Mesorhizobium sp.
CCATGGAAACCAGCTTGATTTCAAAGACAGTCGCTGTCCCCTGAGCCAACTCGCCTGTCCCCGAAATCTCGCCTGCCCAGTTTGCCTGCACGGACCGCCTGTTGCCCGTTGAATCGAGCACCATCGGCGGCGGAAGTGTGCGCAACGTCTCAGAACCTGGGTTCCTCGCCCCTACCGGAGGTGGGGGAGAGGTGGATCGGGCGCAGCCCGAGACGGAGAGGGGGCATCACGGGCCATAGGAATGCACCCCCTCTCCGCCTCGCTTCGCTCGGCACCTCTCCCCCGCTACGCAGGGGCGAGGAACCCATATCCTGAAACTAACCCATCTTGATTTCGCCGCACACTTCCCCTATATGCGCTGCATCGACTTGGACGCTGAATTGACTCCCCGGCGCCGCACCCCGGCGCACCCAGATGATCTTCCTCTACAATTCGATCTACCCGCGGGCGGCAGCTCGCAGACTAAAACGACGAATAAAAGGAAATCGTCATGGCAATCGGAACCGTCAAGTTCTTCAACACCACCAAGGGTTTTGGCTTCATTGCTCCGGAAACCGGCGGCGCTGATGTGTTCGTTCACATCTCGGCTGTCGAGCGCGCAGGTCTGCGCACCCTCGTCGAAGGCCAGAAGGTCTCGTTCGACGTTGTTGCTGACCGCCGTTCTGGCAAGAACGCTGCCGACAACATCCAGGCTGTCTAATCACAGCGCGCTGGCTACCGCCAGCGTCATGGAATGAAGCCAATCGCTCGGATCGCCCCGTCAGCACGGATGTACTGCGGCGGATCGTGAAGCAGATTGGGTCCCCACCCGCAGGCGATGGCAGATAGCCGTTCGGAGCGGGCGCGAGAATCGCGAGGCGGACTGAAAATGTGTGAGCTATGAAAGGTCGGGTTTACGCCCGGCCTTTTTGTTTGCGCGCTTTTGTTGATCCGGGCCGGAACCTTCACCGTCGGTAAAGGTTTGGCAGGTTAAGAATCCCCCAGGAAACATGGTAAACAAAGGCTGAAGACATGAACCGGGCCGCCCCTGCAATCTGCGTCCTCGCTGCGGCCCTGGCCGGCTGCTCGACGGTCGCCCCGGCGGAGTATTCCGCAAAGTTGCAGGGCCAGGATCCGAAATGGAACTCGCCGGCCTGCCGCGACATGCGCAGCCAGGCCGCCACCTACAGTGCGCGCGAACGAAAGATATACTGGGCGGCCGGCGCGGTGATCGGCCCTTATGGCCTGGCGCTGGTTGCCGCCGGCAAGGAGCATCAGGCCAAACAGCGCAGGCTCTTCATGCGCGACATGCACCTCGCCTGCTCCAGCAAACCCCTGCCGAGAGAACTGGCGGCGCTGCCGGCGAGCAAACCCCCGCGCTAAAACTTGTTCACCACCTGCGAGGCTGGCTTATCCTGAGCGGCCTGCAGGAACCAACATGCCAAAACCCTACGATCCGTTTGATGAAATCCGCCGCGAGGCATCCGGGCTCGACCTGATCCCGCCGCAGGCTGTCGCCGCCAATGCCGCACGGGGCCTGGCCCTGCGCGAAAAATTCCGGCGCGGCGGCACGGAGGTCGGCGCCGGCATTGCTGCCAGCCTGTCAGCCCGCGAAGCGCAGACGCCCGACATGATCCGCCGCATGGTGAGTTACTTCGCCCGCCACGAGGTCGACAAGCGCGGCAGGAATTTCGGCAATGAGGCAAACCCCTCGGCCGGCCACATCGCCTGGCTGCTGTGGGGTGGCGATGCCGGGCGGGAATGGGCGCTGGCGATGAAGGCGCAACTGGCTACCGGCTGAGCCCTCCCCCTATTCCCCTTTTCCCCTATTCCCCTATTCCCTCACAAGAACGTGACCGCCAATAACTTGACTTCCAATATCATATTTATAGGCCAAACGCTCCGAACAAGGAGACGGGCCCAATGACAAGAACGACAAAGATAACCATCGCACTCGCAGCCATGCTGGCTGCTAGCGCCGCGCAGGCAAAGGAGCCCTGGCAGATCGGTGCCGGCCCGTTCTTGTCAGCCTCGGATGTGACCAGCCACAACAAGATGCCGCTGGATATTCGCGACGTCACCGCAGCCCTTCAGGGCGACAAGCCGGATTGGGCCAGGGCGCTGACCGCCTATGGTCTGGGCGGCAACTTCCCGAAGCACTCGCTGGCGATCTTCGCCGACGACTATAACGGCCGCTTCAAGACCCACCTGCCGGTCTCGGTCAAGTATTTTGGCGACACCGATTTCCAGGCTGAAACGCTGATGGCAGCGCTGGTCGGTGCTGCAAGGTTCAAGGGTCTGGATGATGCCGAGCGCCGCTCCGCCGTCGAGGCTGGCCTGGAGGCAACTGCCCTGAACTGGGCGCGCTACGAGCTTGGCGAAAGCGCACGCAAGGCCAAGGCGAAGGAGCCGAACTGGTCGCTGGAAAACGGCAGCCCGAAGAACTGGAACGAGATTTTCGCTTTCTGGTACGGCCCGGAAGGCCAGCACTCTGTCCATGCGGCACTTGAGGCGCGCGACGGCGGCCCGGCGATCAACGCGGCGCTCTACCAGTCGCTGGCCGATGGTCAGGCTGTACTGCTCGAGAAGAAGTGGACGCCGGAAAAGGCAGCAGAAGTGAAGACCCATCTCGACAACGCCTCGGTTCTGCTGCTCACCGACGCGCTGAAGAAGCTGTCGGCCGCTGATGAAGCGAGCGCCCCCGCCGCGCGTGGCAGCGTCGCGGGCTACTGGCTGGCCGCTGCCGAAGTGCTGGGCGAAAACACCGCCGCAGGCGAGGCCATCGAGGCCGCTACCGCGAAGGACGCCGGCGCGCTGGCCATCGCCTCGGCCATCGCAGTTGCGACGCCAAAGGGCGAGTAATCAGACGACTGGCGGCGAGAGCAAATCACGCCGCCAGTTCACCTAATCGCAGGCTTCCATCGATTTCAGCACGCCGGGCAACCCGTCAGTGGCGAACTCGTAAGACACCGTCTTGCCGCTGGTCAGCGTCGCGGAAATCTTCAGCACATCGCCATCCAGCATCCGCACCAGCTCCTTGCCGCTGTCGGAGAAGGCGAAATATGCGACGTTGCCGGCAGGTGTCGCAAGGAACGTCTCGCCGCCGACTTCCGCTTTGGCTGGTGCATCCAGCTTCAACTCCTCCGGCGCAATCAGCGATGGAGTGAACTGCGTACCAAGCTTGTCGATGCCAAACTGCACCGCCGCGTGCACCACGCCCTTCGGCGAGGCTTTTGCCGGTGGCCGCCAGGCCCAGCATTTCACGTTGCCCGCATCCTTGTAGCCGTAGAGCGTCCAGCCATCCCTTTGCGCAATCGGCCGTGGCTCCGGCGCTTCCTCCTTGCGCAGCATGGCGATGCGCTGGTCGAGATCCGGATGGCTCTTGGCGGGTTCACCCCTGCCGGGTGCCGGCGCACTCGTGCCGCTTTCGATGTCGCGCAGCCGCCGCTCCGCCTGCTGCTTCAGGAACAGATTGCGCTCGCCATATGTATCCAGAAACGACCTGTAGTCGGCTGAATTGGCAGAATCTTTCACCGCATTCCAGGCCACGAAGACTTCGTCAGCGGCCTGCGGCTGAGCCACGCCCTGCGGCTTGAAATAGAAGTCGCCGACGATGGAACTCGCCTCCCATGGCACCTGCCCTGTATTGCCGTCGATCATCGCGCGGCGCACATCCTTGAACACGCCCTCGATCGGCTGGCTGCCGCCGCCCTTGATCGAGCTCGCCAACGCTGCCGTATAGGCGCTGTTGGTGCCATCACCGTCGGCAGCCGTTGTGCCGGGTGCCGTTGAATAGGCGATAAACGTGCCGGTTGGCGCATCCACAGGTGCCAGGCCCCGCGACAGGCTGCGCGACGAGGCCTGGAACGGGTTGTTGCGGCAGGCATCGAGGATCACGATGTTGATCTTCGATTTCGACGAGTTCATCACCTGCAGGAAGGCGTTGACGTTCACGCCCTCAAGCTCGACCTCATCCTCATCCTGGATCTGCGCATCGACCGGGATCAGGTAGTTCTCGCCCTTCACCTGCACGCCATGACCGGCATAGTAGAACAGCCCGGCATCAACGCCGTCCTCGCGCAACTGCCGGCCAAACTCTCGGATTGCCCGCTTCATCTCGTCCTGGCCAACATCGACAAGCTCGGTGACGGTAAAGCCCGCCTCTTTCAGCGTTGCGCTCATCAACAGCGCGTCGTTCCTCGGGTTCGGCAAGGCGCCAATCTTGTAGCTGGAATTGCCGATCACCAGCGCAATGCGCTCGCCGGCCGCCATGGCAGGCCCGGTCATCCCGATCAGCAGCAGAAAGAAAATCCCACGCAATAGAACAGTCAATTTATCCACCCTCTTCGCAATGGGTGGATAATGGCCGGATCGCGTCAGGAGGCAAGTATTTGTTTGGATCAGCAGGCCCGTGCGTTCTTCAGGCTCTTCACCATGCGCACAATAACCGGATCAAAGGGCTTCTTGCGGGCCTTGGGGTACTCGATCAGGAAGTATGCGGCCTGCCCATCACAGAGCGCGATCGCGCGCGCATAGAAGATGCGCCCGTCAACCGAGCCCGACCAGCTCGCCCAGGTCCTGGTCTCGCGCCGATAGCTGATGTTCCAACCCTGTTCCTTCGCGCTCTCGATGCGCATCCTGAACTCTTCAGCCAGACTGCTCTCGGTGACGTTGGCCCCCCAGATCGCCAGCTGGGACAGCTTGTCCTCGCTCTGGCTCATGCCGCCATCGCCATTGTCGGCTTCCACAACATCCGAAAATCCCGGCGGGATGTCGACGCGATATCCGTAGCGATCATTATCGTAACGCTGCCAGGCCGAGGCCTGGGCTGCAGAAGCCACCAGCAGGACAAAGCCCGCGACAATAGAAGTAATCCGCATCAAGGCCCCCTTCAGGAGCATCCCTTCGGGCAGGGATATTGGGCTGATCTTCGCCGGATGCAAGCTCTATCCGCGATTGCCACGGCGGCGTTTGCGGTCTGTGCCGACACCGGTCTCGTCCAGCAGGCCCGCGCGCTTGGCGTGATAGTAATAGCCGGTCTGGTAGAGCCGGTCAGCGCGGTCATGATTGCCGTTGGCCACAACATAGGCCCCGCGCAGATAGCGAACGGCATATTTAAGGTTGGTCTCCGCATCGAGCAGGCCCTGCCGGCTGCCCTTGTAACCCATGCCGCGCGCCGTCGGCACCGAGATTTGCATGAGGCCGACATAGTGACCGTTGGTGGCCTTGGGGTTCATCGTGCTTTCGCGCTTTGCAACCCGCCGCACCAGCTTTTCCGGCACCCCGTAATAGTTGGAATAGTGGGTGATCAGTCGATCCAGTTCGGGGCTGCGGGCGGCAACGTTGTCAGGCCCCACCCGCCCCGAAGGTGCAGGCCGCGAATGCGCCACGCCGCTCTCGGGATCAATTTTCTGGGCAACGGGCCGGGCCGCTTTTCCGTTCGAGGCGTCCTCGTAGGCCTGGCTCGCCATGCCAGCCTGCGGATCGAGGCTGGCGACCTGGACTTCCTGCTGTTTTGGCTCGGCTGCCTCGGCTTCAAGCGCCCTGGCGGCAATCATGCCCGCTGGGCGCCGCTCGGGCAGCATGGCAGTCGCAGGCAACTCGGTCAGCCCGGTGTCTCCAGCCTTGTCTTCATCAGTCTGCGCGACTTCAACAACAGGTTCGACAGCTGTCGCAAGCGCGTCGGGTTGTGCAGCAACAGTCGCTGTCTGGACCGCTGCCGCTGCCGGCTTCTTGCCTTTTCGTTCAAGCTCGGAAGCAAGGCTGCGCGCGCCGTCTTCCTCGGTACCCGCAGCTTGCGTGATCTCTTCTTCAGCCTGGGGCACTGCCGCCGCCCGCGCCGGAGCGAGCGCTTGCGTGGACCTGTCACCAGCCGTCGAGCACGCAGAAACGCTCCCGCACGCCACAACAATCGCTGGCACGATCAGCTTTCGCAACACCTGCAAATCGAGCATCCCCGCTTCGGATTTCCCCGGTCCATTACCGCACCCAACCGCATTCTTCAACCTGACGCGAAATCGGGTGTCAGTCGCCAGGACCACCATCTAGATGTGCACATAGACCCGAACATTGTCCGCCTTGTGGCACAACATGCTACAGTGCGGCCTGGAGACAAACACGTGCGCGATCCTGTGAATAACCTCGAACATTGCATCTTCCAGACAGCGCTCGGCTGGATCGGGCTTGTGTGGCGCGACAGCGCAATCGTCCGCCTGCTCATGCCACAGAATGACCGCAGCGCACTTGGCCGAAAGGCAGCCAGCCTTCACAGCGTCGAACTGTCAGCCGCCGACGCTCCGGAGTTTGTCCTGCGCGCAATCGATCTGGTACAGGCCTACGCTGCGGGATCCCGTACGGATTTCTCGCAGATTCCGGTTGAAGCCGGCGACGTAGGCCCGATGCGTCAGGCAATCTATAGAGCCCTGCGCGACATCGGCTTCGGCGAGACCCTGACCTACGGCGAGTTGGCGACACGCGCGGGCTACCCGGGCATGGCCCGCGAAATTGGCGAGGCGATGGGGAAAAACCCGGTACCGATCATCGTCCCTTGTCACCGGGTCATAGCCGCAGGTGGCAAGCTCGGAGGGTTCTCGGCGCCCGGCGGCGCAACGACAAAAGAACGCCTGCTGGCGCTGGAAGGCGTCCGCCTTGGGCCGCCACCAGCGCCTCAACTCAGTCTTGGACTGTAACCTGCCTGCCCGGCGTCAGGGCCTCGGCATCCAGCGGAAGCGCCTGTCATTGTCAGGCCGCTGGCACCGGCGCACGTCACAGCCCTGGTCGTCGACTGTCGGGACAGACGCAAATGTCGTCTCCTCACCGAACTCGCAGTAGCGAACGCTGCTGACATACTTGCCGTAGATCGGCAGGCTGCTGTCGCGTTTCGACTGCCAGCGCAGGATTGCAGCCCCTTCCTGCCGCAGCACCGACTGCACCTGCGCACAGGTCATGCTTTTTGTCTGGTAACGGGAAATGGCACTCGCTTCGCTCGCAACGAGCGTCAGTCCAACGGCAACAAGCAAGGTCTTCATGGCGGATTCTCCCAGGATGCAACCCCAATGCGTCTGGCAGCTTCTACATCAAACGAGGCAAAGCCTGGGCAGAATTCTCAGGATGCGCGGCGGCCGAAAGGTCGGGGCGCAGTGCGGTGCGGCTTCAGCTGCTCCGCTGGCTCGCTGTCACCCTCCTGCCCGGTCGAAAAGATGAGGTGCGGTTCGGAAGGCGCCTGTTGTTCGTTGGCAAAGGCAGAGAAGTTGACCGGAACGGTTTGCGGCCGGGCAAGCACATATCCCTGCACCATGGACACGCCGCACAGTTCGGCAACCTCAAGCTGCCACCCCTCCTCCAGA
>CAYZQP010000200.1:0-209 GCA_964480545.1 uncultured Mesorhizobium sp.
CGCGCCAAGGTTTTCTCCAAGCTCGGGCGCGCACCGCGTCCTGCTTGCCCTTGCGGTGCATGATATTCTTGAACTGACTATGGCCGGCCATGCGGGCTCCCCGGGCTTAATTCTGCTGTTTTTGAATGGCGGGCTTATAAATAATGCGCCAGCCAACGTCCAGACGGGGGACAGCTTGCCGATCCAGAAAGTGAAACTGCCTGATCTGC
>CAYZQP010000200.1:219-3733 GCA_964480545.1 uncultured Mesorhizobium sp.
GGCTGCCAATGCGGCGCGGTGCGCTATCAGGCGAAAGCCGCGCCGCTCGTGTTCTATCTGTGCCATTGCACCGAATGCCAACGTCAGACGTCGAGTGCGTTCGGCGAGTCGCTGCGGTTCAGGGCGGAGGCGGTGGAGGTGACGGGCCGGGTTAAGACGATGCAGCGGGTGTCCGAGAGCGGCAAGGTCAGAGAGGGACATTTCTGCCCGGACTGCGGCGTACGCGTGCTGCACTCGACGGTCGGAGCTGATCAGGTGAACATCAAGGCCGGTACACTGGACGACGCAACATGGTTGCGGCCGTCTGGCCATATCTGGCTGCGCTCAAAGCAGGCGTTCGTGACGATCGACGCAGACGACCTCGCCTATGACGGACAGCCTGACGATGGCTATGCAGCACTGGCAGAGCGCTGGCGCGAGATGATTGTGTAGGTCAATCGCCGCCGCCGATATAGCCGACGATCTTCCAGGCGTCGGAGGCGTCTTTCGCTACACAGAGTTTCTCGTTGATCCAGAAGCCGAGGCTGCCGCTCTTTACGAAGCCACGCCGTCCGTCTGTCAGGATGATCTCCGACCATTCCATGTCATCATCAACGCCCCAGATCTCGATCGGCATTGCCTCGCTTTCGACAGAGGCGATGACGGTTCCGTTCGCTTCGGGCTTCTCCAGCACATCGACCCGGCCATCGACATAGGCCCAGGCGAGCGGCCACTCATCCACCATGTTGGCCTCCTTGAAGACCTTCTCGGCAGCCGGCTTGTCAGCAAGCTCCGGGAATGAGGGCAGGCAGAAGGCGCCCTGATGTTCGGCGTCGACGCCGATACGGTTCGCCGTCAGCAGATCCTCCAGCCGTTCCCAGCCATCATTGGCAAATTGCGGATCAAGGTCCGGCACGCCGATCTGGAAAGCCTGGCGCAGGTTCTGCTCGCCGCTCGCCTTTTCGTCAAAGGAGCCGCCGAAATCCCGCGCCCAGAAGATGACCGGCGCAATCTGGGCCTTCAGCGCCGCCTCGTCACGCTTCTCGGCGGTGGTGCGCAGCAGTTGCAGAAAATCGGCGAGACCGGGCGCATCGGCAGAGGGCTGGAACACAATCGGAATGCGCGGATACTTGTAGCCATCCGGAAACAGGCTCTCGCCTTCCGGCCCATCGGTCTCGCTTTCGGCGGCTCCGGAATTTTCTACCGTTGGCGCAGCAGTCTGGGCATGGACCGCCGGCACGAATGCGAGCAGCAGGGCGAGCGAGAGCGTGGAGATTTTCATGAGGCGGTGCCCGAGTTGATTCTGTGGCCAAGCAGCGCTGACAATACGGCGCTTTTGGGGGAAATGCTCTCACGAAAGTGACTTCGCGCCGACGCTTTCGCGGGCGTAGTCTGATGGCATCCGGAGGCCACATGTCGCCCTTGCGTCTTGCCGTATCACTCTTTGCCCTGTTGATCGCAGCGCCTGCCTCGGCGCAGAACAACGAGCAGATTGTTTCCAAATGTATCGCCATTGCCCAGGCGTTGCCTGGTGCGACCTACGCGAAATTTACGCCGGAGCAGCGGCCACCCTTCCAGCCGGTTGCCTCAACCCAGGACGAGGTGGTGAAGATCACCTATGCCGGGCATTCGACCTTTGTCATCGAGAGTCCGGGTGGTGTGCGCATCGCAACGGATTTTTCAGGCGTCTATGGCGGCGACAGCAACCCGCGCGTGGTCACCATGAACAAGGCGCACCGCACCCACTATACCGATAACCCGCCGGCCACGATCGAGTATGTGCTGCGCGGCTGGGGTGATGGGTCCGAGCCGGCGCGACACCGCCTGCAGGTTGACGATGTGACCATCCGCAATGTGACGACGGATATTCGCCGGTGGGGCTGGGGCGAGAATTCCGAGGGGCTGGAGCGAGACGGCAACTCGATCTTTATTTTCGAGACCGGCAATCTCTGCATTGGCCATCTCGGCCATCTGCACACCAGGCTTTCGGACCAGCAGTTCGGCCAGATCGGCCGGCTGGATGTGCTGATGGTGCCGATTGACGGCGGCATGACCCAGTCGGTCGGATCGATGAGCGAGATTGCGACCAGGCTCTATTCATCGGTGATCCTGCCGATGCACCGTCATTCGACGCCGATCGGCGAGTTCACCGGCCTGATGGGCGATCAGTTTGCCGTCGAGTTCCGCACCAGCCGGTCACTTGAGCTGTCGCTGCGCACACTTCCACGCCAACCGACGATCATTGTGCTGGAAGGCGTGTGAACTGCGCTATGCCAGGCCGGCTGCCTTCTCGCGCTGCCAGCCTTGCCACTGGTTGACCAGCACCGGCACGATCAGCGCCAGACCCGTCAGCGTCGAATAGAGCTCCGGCGCGATCAGCAGCAGGGCGGCGATGACCAGAAGCGTGTTTTCCCAGGCTTTGGTCGGCACCAGCATATAGCGCGACAGTGCAGCACCCAGGCAGGTGATGCCGATGATGCAGCCCCAGAAGGCCAGCCAGAAATCGGGCCAGGTGAAGTCCTTTGTCACCAGCAGCAGTGATGGCGAGAACACGAAGACGAATGGCACCAGCGCCTTGCCGAGGCCAAGCCGGAACGCGGTGGTGCCGGTTCGGAATGGATCACCGCCAGCAAGGCCCGCCGCCGCATAGGCGGCAAGCGCAACGGGCGGGGTAATGTCTGCCAGCAGTCCGTAATAGAAGACGAAGAAATGCGCGACGATGGGCTCGACGCCAAGCAGGCCAAGCGCCGGTGCGGCCACCGTGACCATGATGATGTAGTTTGCGGTGGTCGGCACGCCGCAGCCCATCAGGATGCAGACGAAGCCGGTCATCACCAGGGTAAACAAGAGTATCAGCGTGCTCGGCGTAATCCAGGACGCAATTGGCGTGAAGAAGGCGGCCATTTCGCCGGCCACTGACGTCACAATATAGGACACCTTGAAGCCGACGCCGGTCAGCGTCACGACGCCGACGACGATGCCCACGGTAGCGGCGGCAGCGCCGACGGCAAGCGCGTATTTCGCGCCATCGCGCAGGCCGTCGAATATCTCGCGGAAACTCATGCGGCGGCGCGGGTTCAAGAGGCCAACGGCGATGCAGAGGGTGATGCCCCAGAACGCGGCAAGATAGGGCGTGTAGCCCATCATCAGCACGGTGATCAGCGCTGCCAGCGGAATGATCGTCGGCCAGTCGCGCTTCAGCGCTTCTTTCACGTCAGGCATCTCGTCCGGGCGCAGGCCGCGCAAGCCATTGCGCTTGGCCTCGAAATGCACCTGCACGAGAACGCCGAAGAAATGCATGAAGGCCGGGACGATCGCGGCCAGAATGATCGTCGTATAGGGCAGGTTCAGGAACTCGATCATCAGGAAGGCTGCAGCCCCCATGATCGGCGGCGTCACCTGGCCGCCGGTGGAAGAGGCAGCTTCAACTGCGCCGGCGAACTCGCGCTTGTAGCCGAGCTTGATCATGGCGGGGATGGTGAGCGAGCCGACAGTCACGGTGTTGGCGACCGAGGAGCCGGAGATCCTGCCGAAC
>CAYZQP010000200.1:3743-7321 GCA_964480545.1 uncultured Mesorhizobium sp.
CGAGCCGAAGATCGAGATCTTGGCCGGGCCGCCGGCAAAGCGTCCGGCCACCCAGGCGGCGCAATCGAGGAACAACTGCCCGAGCCCGATGCGGGTGGCAAACACGCCGAACAGCACGAAGTGGAACACATAGGTAGCGACCACGCCGAGCGCGACGCCGTATATGCCCTGCGTTCCCAGATAGAGGTGATCCACCAGCTGGGCGACGGTCGTGCCTGGATGGACCAGCAAGCCGGGCATCCATGGCCCGAGCAGCGCATAGAGCATGAAGATAAGGGCGATGATTGGCAGCGGCCAACCAACCGAGCGGCGGGTTGCGTCCATCAGGAGCAGGATCAGCGCGCCGCCGAGAAAAACGTCGATGGGCTTCGGATTGCCGACGCGGAAGGCGAGATCGTCGAGCGGGATGAGCGGCACATGCGCGACCGCAATCACCGACAGGATGGCCAGCGCCCAATCATAGAGCGGGATGCCAAGCGGCCGCCAGAATGAGGAGGTCGCTGGTTCGGAGTAGCCCTTCTTCCAGAACGGGAAGACCAGGAACACCATCGCCAGAACAAGCGCCAGGTGGATGCCACGATGCACCATTTCGTGCAGCAGGCCGAAGCCGGCGGTGTAGTAGTGGAACAGCGACAGGAACACGAGCATCGAGCCGACGATCCAGTTCGCGGTCGGGCTCAGCGGACGAAAGCGGATTTCGGAGTCGAATTTCTCCTCGAGCTCCCGCGCCTTTTCCTCATCCAGCTCCATCGGCGCAATGCGGATGGCGTCTTCCTTTTCGGTCACAGGCAGCTCCGGATACTACATAGGAAATCGCCGCCCCGACGGATCGGAGCGGCTGGAGTTCGGGTCTGGCGCTACTTCAGCGCGCCGACTTCCTTGTAGAATTTCTCCGCGCCTGGATGGAACGGAATGCCGGCGCTGGTCGTGGCATTGGCGAGCGTGACTTCCCTGCCCTTGGCGTGGCCCGCTGCAAGCGCTGCCTGCGAGGGCTCGCTGTAGAGCGATTTGGTGATGTTGTAGACCAGTTCTTCCGGCTGTTTGGCGCTGGTGACCCACTGTGCTGCGACCGAAATGGTCTCGGTTGCCGGCACGCCCTTATAGGTATCAGCCGGCACGGTGTTCTTCGCGAAGAACGTGTATTCCGCCAGCGCCTTGTCGATCTCCGGCCCGGTGACCGGGACCAGCGTGATGTTGACCGAGGCGGCAAGCTCGGTGATCGCACCGGCAGGGAAGCCACCGACGAAGAAGAAGGCATCAAGGCCGCCGTCGCGCATCTTTTCACCGGACGGGCCGGGCTTCAGATATTCCGGCGTGATGTCCTTTTCGGTGATGCCGAAAGCGCCCAGCACAATGCGCGAGTCAACGATGGTGCCGGAGCCCGGCTCGTCGATGGAGACGCGCTTGCCCTTCAGGTCGGCGATGGATTTGATGCCGGCATCGGCGCGCGCCACAACGTGCAGCGTTTCCGGATAGAGCGTCGCGATCAGGCGGAGGTCCTCGATCTTCGGCTTGCCCTCGAACAGGCCGGTGCCGCTATAGGCCCAGTAGGCAACGTCGGACTGCGAGAAGCCGGACTCCGATGCACCGCTGCCGATGGCGTTCACATTGGCCACGGAGCCGTTCGAGGAGTTTGCCGTCGAGACAAGGTTCGGAACGCCGGTGGGGCCGGCGGTGGCGGAAATGGCGTTGGCGATCAGGCCACCGATGGGGAAATAGGTTCCCTGGGTGCCGCCGGTGCCGATGCGAAAGAAGGACTGCTGTGCGAAGGCTCGCGGCACACCAGCCGCAAGCAGAGCTGCGCCCGCCGCAAACGAGCGGCGTGTGATTTTGAATGTCATGACCGTCTCCCAATTGTCAGAGTTTCAGGAAAGCGGCTGAGGGACGGGATGTCAATTGAGCCAGAGGCAGTGGGTGCGGCCACTCCTGCAAGAAGGGACGGGCTATATCGCCCGTCCCTTCAGTCGTTGTAACGCGCCAGTTCTAGTGTGTTGCGTCACTCTCGGCGCGTGACTTTGCCTTGCGGCGGCGTGCCAGCATGTTGAGTCCCTCGACAAAGGCCGAGAAGCCCATGGCGGCGTAGATGTAGCCCTTCGGCACATGTGCGCCCATGCCCTCTGCGATCAGCGTCATGCCGATCATCAGCAGGAAGCCCAGCGCCAGCATGACGATGGTCGGGTTCTTCTCGATGAACTTCGCCAGTGGGTCTGCTGCCAGCAACATCACAGTCACTGCCGCGATAACGGCGATATACATGATGGCGATGTGGTTGGTCATGCCAACAGCGGTGATGATCGAGTCGATCGAGAACACGAGGTCAAGCAGCAGGATCTGGAACACCGCACCTGCCATGGTCAGTTGCAGTGTCTCGCCGACCATATTGTCCTTGTGATCGGTGACGTCGACCGTGTGGTGGATTTCCTTGGTGGCTTTCCAGACCAGGAACAGACCGCCGACAATCAGGATGATGTCACGCCAGGAGAAGGCGTGGCCGAACAGCGTGAAGACCGGGGCCGTCAACTGGACGATGAAGGAAATCGTCGCCAGCAAACCGAGGCGCATCAGAAGTGCGGCGCCAATGCCCAGACGCCGCGCCTTCTGGCGCTGGTGCTCGGGCAGCTTGTTGGAAAGGATCGAGATGAAAATCAGATTGTCGATACCGAGAACAATCTCAAGGGCGACCAATGTCGCCAGCGCGGCCCATGCAGTTGGGTCGTTCGTCCAGTAAAAGTAGGACGCAAAGAAATCCATAAGCCCCTCCAGGCAAGCCATGACGGCGGTTAAAAGTCCGGCGCAACTGGAGAGCGGAGTGGGGGATTACAACTGCTCATAACGGAAATGTTATCTCGGCCCCACACCTGCGACAGAATAACCCGTCAGGGCCGCGCAAATGCCTGCCCGAATGGTCGCGTGACCATGGGCATCGAGGCAGGCGCGGGTGTGGAAAGCGAAGTACAGGTAGCTCATGGGACAGTTACCTTTTTTCCGCAGAGAAGCGTTCGGCCTCAAGCCGTGGCGCTGGCGGAAAAAGGGTACTGTCCCGGCGCTGCGTCAGGATGAATCGAGGCGTTCGCTGGAGATTTGCCATGGACTGGCGGGGGATGGATCAGCCGCCGGGCGTCTCGCCGCGCGCGCATGTTCCTTGTGGTGTTCGTAGGGCTCGCGGTCGACGCCATAGAGTTGTTCGACCACGGCATAGCCCGCAGCAATCAGCATCTGCGCCTGGGCATAGACGAAGTCACCGGGACCCATCCGGTCCACACCCGGCATCTGCTCGAACGCCGCCAGTTGATCGCGGATCAGGTCGTCACATGGCAGAGCCAGTTGCGCGCGTCCGTCAATGTGGGCGCGGAGCCTGATCACCGCCATGAAGACCAGCATGCAGAACACGCCGGTCCAGATGTTGCGGACTTTTATGTTTGCGGCGACCCGGCTCATTGCGGGCCTCCGCTGGCGAAGTGCAGGGGAGTTTCAACGACCGCAGCAAGAACAGGAACGCGCACAGAAATCATCGGGGCGCTGGCGGCCTCGATTGTGGTCTGTGGTTCCTGTTGTCTTGCGCCTGTCTGTTTCATGTC
>CAYZQP010000201.1:0-7316 GCA_964480545.1 uncultured Mesorhizobium sp.
CTTGCTGGCGCGCGACGACATCGCCGACATCATGGTCAACGGCGCCAAGCAGATCTACATCGAAGTCGGCGGCAAGGTCGAGCAGACCAACATCCGCTTCCGCGACAACCAGCAGCTGCTGAACGTTTGCCAGCGTATCGTCAGCCAGGTCGGCCGCCGCGTCGATGAATCATCGCCAATCTGCGACGCCCGTCTGCCTGACGGCTCTCGTGTCAACGTCATCGCGCCGCCTCTGGCCATCGATGGTGCTGCGCTCACCATTCGTAAGTTCAAGAAGGACAAGTTGACGCTCGACCAGCTCGTGCGTTTCGGTGCTATCTCGCCGGAAGGCGCAGAAGTCCTGAAGATCATCGGCCGCGTCCGCTGCAATGTGATCATCTCCGGCGGTACCGGCTCGGGCAAGACGACTCTGCTCAACTGCCTGACCAACTACGTTGATCGCGAAGAGCGCGTCATCACCTGCGAGGACTCGGCTGAACTTCAGCTGCAGCAGCCGCACGTGGTGCGTCTTGAGACCCGTCCGCCGAACCTGGAAGGCGAAGGTCAGATCACCATGCGTGATCTCGTCAAGAACTGCCTGCGTATGCGTCCTGAACGTATCATCGTCGGCGAGGTCCGCGGACCCGAAGTGTTCGACTTGTTGCAGGCCATGAACACTGGCCACGACGGCTCGATGGGCACTATCCACGCCAACAGCCCGCGCGAATGCTTGAACCGTATGGAATCCATGATCGCCATGGGTGGCTTCACACTGCCGCCCAAGACCGTGCGCGAGATCATTGTCGGTTCGGTGGACGTCATCATCCAGGCGACCCGTCTGCGCGACGGCTCGCGCCGTATCACCCACATCACCGAGGTGATCGGCATGGAAGGCGATGTGATCATCACGCAGGACGTGGTGCTCTACAACCTGACCGGTGAAGAGCAGGGCGGCAAGCTGATCGGTAAACACAAATCGACCGGTGTTGGTCGTCCCAAATTCTGGGAGCGCGCGCGCTACTTCAATGAAGAAGCGCGTCTGGCGACTGCACTGGAAGCGATGGAAAGAGATTAAGGACCGTTAACGCTTCTGGCTTATCAAGGCCTGCAGGCTATTTCCGGTACGCGTGAGAGGAAGTCCGATGTTCGGTTTGGACACGACCCTGTTGTTGATCATTGCCCTGGCGGGAGTAAGCGCCGGCGCTATGGCCTACGCACTTCTGTTCAACAGGATTGATCAGGAAAACACGTCCAGAAAGCGTCTCCAGACCGTGCAGCGGTCGGAGACCGACCGGTCTGTTGTGAAAGCCAATCGTGACCGGATGGCGGACGCAAACAAGCGCCGCAAAGCAGTGCAGGAAACTCTGAAGGATCTTGAGGATCGCCAGAAAGCGCGCGAGCGCAATACCACCAAGCCTCCACTGAAGATCCAGATCAAGCAGGCTGGCCTCGAAATATCGCAGGAGCAGTTTATGCTGATCTCGGCTGTGGTCGGCGTTCTGTGTACAGGTGGTGCCTGGTTCCTCGGTATTCCGTGGTACGTGCTGCCGGGCGTGCTGGTGGCCGCCACGTTCGGTTTGCCCCGCTGGGCGATTCTGTTCATCCGCAAGCGTCGGGTCAAAGCCTTTCTTGAGGAATTTCCAAACGCGCTCGACATCATCATTCGCGCCGTCAAGTCGGGTCTGCCGCTCAATGATGGTATCCGGCTGATCGCGACCGAGTCACGCGAGCCGGTTCGCTCGGAGTTCCAGCGCATTGTCGAGGCCCAGCAGGTGGGTCTTTCTGTGCCGGAAGCTGCGATGCGCATGACCGAAACCATGCCATGCACCGAAGCCGGGTTCTTTGGCATCGTGCTGCAGATCCAGGCGCAGGCCGGCGGCAATCTCTCGGAAGCGCTCGGTAACCTGTCGCGCGTTCTGCGTGACCGCAAGAAGATGAAGGCGAAGGTTCAGGCGCTGTCGATGGAAGCCAAGGCTTCTGCGGTGATCATCGGCGCGCTGCCGTTCATTGTCGCGCTGCTGGTCTATCTTTCGAGCCCCACCTACATCACCCCGCTATTCACCACGGGTACGGGACATATCATCCTGGGCATTTCCGGCTTCTGGATGGCCTGCGGCATCTTCGTTATGCGGCAGATGATGAACTTCGAGGTCTGATACCATGACGGAATTCGTCTTCAATCTACTGCTCAACAAGCAGTTCCTGATCGGGATGCTCGTCGCGATATCCGTCTTCGCCACGATCATCACCATCGTTCCGCAGGTCGGCGGCAGTACGCTCAAGGCGCGCATGAAAGCCGTCGCGCTCGAGCGTGATGAACTGCGTGCCCGTCAACGGGTGCGTCTGGGCAATGAATCCGACCGGCGCAAGGGCGGCCTGCGCGGCGAACGCCGCAACCGGTTCAGCGCGATCGTCGAGCGCCTGGATCTGAAGCGTGCGCTGGCTGACGAGAGCACGACCAACAAGCTGAAGATTGCCGGCTATCGCAGTGCGACTGCACTGACGACCTTCCTGTTCTTCCGCATTGCCCTGCCGATTGTCTTCTTCATCGCCGCATTCGCGTACATTTTCGGCCTCGGTGAATTCGCTGACCAGCCCG
The DNA here is from genome assembly GCA_964480545.1 of uncultured Mesorhizobium sp. Classification (GTDB taxonomy): domain Bacteria; phylum Pseudomonadota; class Alphaproteobacteria; order Rhizobiales; family Rhizobiaceae; genus Mesorhizobium_G. The sequence continues at coordinate 2,579 of CAYZQP010000201.1, forward strand.
GCTTCGTGAAGTTGCTGATCTGCGTGATGATCGCCTATGTCGGGTTCTATTTCCCAATCATCTACGTCAACAACGTTGCCGCAAAGCGCAAGCAGTCGATCACCCGCGCCTGGCCGGACGCACTCGACCTGATGCTGATCTGCGTTGAATCCGGTATGTCCGTGGAAGCCGCCTTCAAGAAGGTCTCCGAGGAAATCGGTTCGCAGTCGATCGATCTCGCCGAGGAACTGGTGCTGACCAACGCCGAGCTTTCCTTCCTTCAGGAACGCCGTCAGGCATTCGAGAACTTTGCCACACGCACCGGCGTTGAATCGGTGAAGTCTGTGACCCAGGCGCTGATGCAGGCAGAGCGCTACGGTACGCCGGTTGCACATGCGCTCCGCGTCCTGGCTGCTGAAAGCCGCGACCAGCGCATGAACAACGCCGAAAAGAAGGCCGCCGCGCTGCCGCCGAAGCTTACGGTCCCGATGATCGTGTTCTTCCTGCCGGTTCTCTTCGCGGTCATTCTCGGCCCGGCCGGCATGACCATCAGCCAGAACGGTGGCTTCGGCCCTGGCAACTGATTCCGTCTGAAAACAAACAGCTGGCGCCGCTCCGCAAGGGGCGGCGTTTTTGCGTCAGGCCAGTGCCGGACAGGCTTCATGGCACCGACGCCCGGGCCTGTCCGTCGCAGCGGGTCGCAAACCCGGTGCAGGCTGATGGCAAACCAGATCTGTCGCAGTGCTTCGCCTTCCTGCGCGCGGTTGGCCTTGAAGCGATGCTCCGGAGCGGTGTGAGTGGATGCTGGAGAGAAGGCGGGCGTAAGCCATGAGCCGCCGCCGGCGTCGCCGCTTGGTCGCTTGATCAGAACGCTGGCTGTTTACACAACTATCCGGCGACCGGAATGCGCTGCATCCTGAATGCCGCCGCCCGGAACACGTTGCCTTTTTGAGCACGCGACGATAGCCAAAAAAGCCGGAAGCCCGCCGGCTTTATGCGCGGCGGGCTTCCGGGGATGGGTCTGTCAGCAGTAGCTAGTTGGATGCCTGTTGCTGCTTTTGCTTGTCATCGTTCTCAAGCTGGCTCCAGGCGTTCTGCTGGGCGAGCATGCTGCGCAGGTAGGCGACATTCGCCTGCGCCTGCTGGGGCGAAAGTTCTGCGCCGGCGATCCGCTCGGCCTCCTCGAAGCGGCCTTGAAGACCGACGACGAGCGCCAGGTTCTGGCGCACGCGGCTGTCAGCACCGGGCTGTCTGACTGCAGTCGACAGGTGGGTCTCGGCCGTCTTCAGATCGCCCTCGAGAATGTAGGACATACCCAGGTTCGAGAGGACAGAGGGTTCATTTGGCTTGATGTCGAGCGCCTTGCGATAGATTGCCCGGGCCTGGTCTTTCTGGCCAACCTGGTCGAGGATCGCACCCTCGGCGGAAAGCAGGCGCCAGTCCGGATATTCCGGACGCTGCGCCTTGCGCACGGCTTCCAGCGCCGCTTCAAACTCGCCATTGGCAGCCAGTGCCTTGCCATAGGCCGAAAGCACATTGCGATCGTTCGGGTAGGCGATGGCGAGGCGGCGCATGACAGCCAGCGACTGGTCGTTCTTGCCTTCGGCCTGCAGCGCCGTGGCGTATTTCATGGCGATCCCCATGTCGCTTGGCTTGCGCGCATAGGCCCGGCCGAGGTTCGTGCTTGCTGAAGCAAGCTCCTGGCTATTCATCTGGTCAAATTTCTTGCCGCCGCCGACCGAACCGGTCGTCATCTTGCCATTGGCGCATCCTGCCAACAGCGCCGCCAGTGCCATCACGGCCACGGTCTGGCCCATTCGCTTGCTGGTTGCCTTTACAGGGCCTTTGGTCCACATCGGCTTGAAACCTCCACTCGCAATCGGCGTCCAAACTCCGCCGCTGGCTGAGGTTCGAGAAATATTCTGTTAACCCTAACGGAACGTTAAAATGAGCCAGGAGCAGGTGGGCCGATGACGATCGATGTTGTAGGCAAGCGCGCCACCGGGGCCTTGCCGGTGCGGCTGGTGAGCGGTGCCATTGCCGACCTGCAATTGACGACCGCCGAGGCCGCCTGGGTCGAGGCGAACGGCTACGAGCCCAAACCTGGCAAGTTGCTGGCGCTGCCTTCTGCCAGTGGCATCGGATCCGCGCTGTTCGGTGCCGGCGACAACATGCTTGAGTTCGCTGCCCTGGCCAGAAACCTGCCATCGGGTGATTGGCATATTGACGGCAATGTTGCGGACCCGACGCTCGCCACAATTGGTCTGCTGCTGGGTGGGTATGAGTTCACGCGCTATCGCAAACCATCGCAACGCAAGCTGAGCATCGCGGCACCGGCGAGCGCTGATCTCGATCACGCCCGGCGCATTGCAGGGGGCGTGCGCCTGACCCGCGATCTGATCAACACGCCGACCAGCGACATGGGGCCGGACGATCTCGAGAGGGCGGTACGGTCACTGGCAGCCCGGTACGAGGCCGACGTCAGTGTCATCGCCGGCGACGACCTGCTGACGGCTGACCTCAGGATGATCCACGCAGTCGGCCGTGCCTCGGCACAGGCACCGCGGCTGATCGATATGCGCTGGGGCCCGGAAGCAGCGCCGCGCGTCACGCTGGTCGGCAAGGGCGTGTGTTTCGATACCGGTGGCCTCGACATCAAACCGGCCAGCGGCATGCTTCTGATGAAGAAGGACATGGGCGGTGCTGCCAATGTCCTGGGGCTCGCCTCGATGATCATGGGTGCAGGGCTGAACCTGCACCTGCGCGTGCTCATTCCGGCGGTCGAGAACTCGATCTCCGCCAACGCTTTCCGCCCCGGCGACGTGCTGACCAGCCGCAAGGGCATCACGGTCGAGATCGGCAACACGGATGCCGAGGGACGCCTGATCCTAGCCGATGCGCTGTCGCTGGCCGATGACGAGGCGCCCGAACTGCTGATCGACATGGCAACGCTGACCGGGGCCGCGCGTGTAGCACTTGGGCCGGACCTGCCGCCGGTCTTCACCGACGATGACACGTTCTTCGCCGAACTGGAGGCTGCCTCCCGGGCCACCGCTGATCCGCTTTGGCGCATGCCGCTCTGGCAACCCTACACGGCCAAACTCAACTCGAAGATCGCTGACATCAACAATGTCACGACCGATGGCTTCGCCGGGGCGGTGACTGCGGCATTGTTTCTGCAGAAGTTTGTCGAGCGGGCAAAAACCTGGGCGCATTTCGATGTGTTCGGCTGGAACCCCGCCGACAAGCCGTGGTGCCCGGTGGGCGGCGAGGCGCAGTGCATCCGCGCACTGGAGCGATTGCTCGCAACCCGCTACCCCGCAAGCTGAAACGGATACGAAACGATTTTGGCCTATCCTCACGGAATGGCCGTTGTTTTGAGACCCACTCAGGCGCTCCGGCTCTGGCAGCAGGTGACGCTGGCGGAGGTGCATGAGCATGTGCCGGATCTGACGATGCGCCAGATCGCCGTCCTGCTCACCGTCTATCTGGATGCGCCGCCGCACACCGTGCGCGGCCTTGCTGCAAGGCTGAACGTGACCAAGCCGGTCATCTCGCGCGCCCTGGACACGCTGGGCATTCTCGGCCTCACCACCCGCCACCGCGACGAGCGCGACCGGCGCAATGTGCTGGTCGGCCGCACGGTTGAAGGTTCGATCTATGTCGAACGCCTTGGCGATGTTATCATCGAGAAGGCACGGGAACTTCCGATTTGACGATACATGACAAGCGGCTGGCAGCTGTCCGGCCCGATCTCGCTGACGAGCGCCTCAAGGGGCAGGTTGAGGCTGCGCGCTTTGTGGCCGGCCGTCCTGCCTGGGTTGCGGGCGGGGTTGTTGATCTGCGCCGGCAGCCAGGCGATGGCGCGGCGGTGGACACGCAACTGTTGCGCGGCGCCGCCGTCGACGTGTTTGAAGAGCAGAGCGGCTGGGCCTGGGTTCAGGCGAAAGCTGATGGTTATGTCGGCTATCTCCTGGCCAGCGATCTTGTCGCCGCCCAGCCCTGCCAGACCCATGTGGTCCGGGCACCCCGTAGCTTCACCTATCCGGGGCCGGATCTTCGTTTCCCGCGACGCGGAGAATTGTCGATGGGCGCAATCGTCGATGTCACCGGCGAGGCCGGTACACGCGGCACAAAATACGCGCTGCTGAGCGACGGCTCCGCGATGATCGCCGATCATCTTGTGCCGATTGGCGAGGCAGCATCTGACTACGTGTCGGTGGCGGAGATGTTCGTCCACACGCCCTATCTCTGGGGCGGTGCCAGCGGCTTCGGCATCGACTGCTCGGGCATCGTCCAGCTGTCGATGCGCATGGCAGGCATTCAGGTGCTGCGCGATACCGATCAGCAGGAGCGCTCGATTGGAGAGCAGATTGACCCGGCCAACGGCCTCCAGCGCGGCGATCTCGTGTTCTGGAAGGGCCATGTCGCGCTGGTCTCGGGCACCGATCGGATCATCCACGCCACCGCCGCCTTCATGGCGGTGGTGCGCGAGCCGCTCGCCGCCGCCATCGCCCGGATCGCGGCGGAGGGCGGCGGCCCGGTGACCCATCGCCGCCGGCTCCGGCCCGATTGACCGGGTTTTCCCCGCCCGCGCCACAATTCCGCCCCGGGACGGGATCATCTCGGCCCGGTAAAGGTGGCATGGGGGCGGCGATGGACCTGAAACTGATTGTGCCCGGCATCCTGCTGATCGGCGGGGCGGTGGTCTTCCTGCGGCCCGATCCCCCGCGCGAGACCCATGAGGCGGTCGTCGAGG
>CAYZQP010000202.1:0-7239 GCA_964480545.1 uncultured Mesorhizobium sp.
GCGAGCGTGTCATCCTGGTCGATGACCTGATCGCCACCGGCGGCACCGCCGAGGCTGCCTCAAAGCTTTTGCAGCAGATGGGTGCCGAGATCGTCGCAGCCTGCTTTGTCATTGACCTGCCCGACCTCGGTGGTCGCAAGAAGCTGGAAGCGCTGGGCGTGGATGTCCGGACGCTGATTGCGTTTGAGGGACATTGAGTCAGGCAGTAGGCAGTAGGCAGTAGGCAGTAGAAGATCTGGCCAAGCGATCTCCTGTCTAGCCTTGAGGCCCGATCCTATTGCCTATTGCCTCCTCAATCCGCCGCCGGTAACCGCCGGATAGTAAACTCGATCACGTCGCCCGGACGTTCAAACCAGCTCTCGATTTCGGTCCAGTAGGCCTGCTTCGGCCAACGGTCGAACCATTCCTTTGCCTTCACCCGCGCATCTGGCCGCGACAGCACAAAAGTCTCGCGCAAAAAGCCGTCGCGGCGGCCGCTCTCGCCGCGTTCGCGGCTCGCATCCAGCCGCTTTTTCAGTCCGTCCAATTCCGGCCTTGCAGGGGGGCGCATCAATCTGCTCCTTGACCTGGATCAATCACAGCTTACGGATCGGCGCGTAAAAGGCGAGTCATATCCTTTCTACCCCACGAGTAGCCGCATCATGCAAAAACCTGAGATCCCCGCCGGACTGCCGGATGACATTGAAGCCAGGAAGGCAACTGCCCGCGCCTGGTTCGAACAGTTGCGCGACCGCATCTGCGCTGATCTGGAGACGCTTGAGGACGAGGCTGACTTTGCCACCAGCGAACCCGGCCGGTTCGAACGCACGCCCTGGCAGCGCGACGAGGGCAAGGGCGGCGGCGGCGTCATGTCGATCATGCGCGGTCGGGTGTTCGAGAGGGTCGGGGTGCATGTCTCAACTGTTTATGGCGAGTTCTCGCCGGAGTTCCGCAAACAGATCCCCGGCGCCGACGAAGACCCACGCTTCTGGGCCACCGGCATTTCGCTGATTGCCCATCCCTGGAACCCGCATGTTCCAACCGTCCACATGAACACCCGCATGGTGGTAACAACGCGCTGGTGGTTCGGCGGCGGCGCCGATCTGACACCAGTACTGGATGCCCGCCGCACCCAGACCGACCCGGACACGCTTGCCTTCCACGGGGCCATGAAAGCCCCCTGCTCGGCCCACGCCGTCGCCGACTACGACCGCTTCAAAGCCTGGTGCGACGAGTATTTCTATCTGCCGCACCGGGCCGAGCCACGAGGCATCGGCGGCATCTTCTTTGACTACCAGCACACAGACTGGAACAACGACTTTGCCTTCGTGCAGGATGTCGGGCGCGCCTTTGCCGGCATCTATCCGCAGATCGTGCGCGGCAATGTCGAAAAGCCCTGGTCAGAAGCAGAGCGCGAGGAGCAGTTGATCCGCCGGGGCCGCTATGTCGAGTTCAACCTGCTGCATGATCGCGGCACGATCTTCGGCCTGAAAACCGGCGGAAACGTCGCCTCGATCCTGTCCAGCCTGCCGCCAACCGTGCGCTGGCCGTAAAATTTGAGCATCAAGGAAGGGTTTTCTTCAGTATAGCGGCCTGAAACGCGCTGATTGTCGGGACGTCAACCAAATCACAACCACCGCTATGGATATTCCATCCTGACGCAACTTTAGGATGGTGCTTTCTCATGTTCAGGTCTCTTCTGCGCGACCGTTCCGGGAACTTTGCGATGATGTTGTCGCTCCTCCTGGTGCCATTATTTGTCACCGTCGGTCTCGCCATCGACTATTCCCGTGCACAATCGGCAAAGACGCACCTCCAGGAGGTAGCTGACAGCGCAGTGTTGGCGCTTGCATCGTCGCGAGAGACGAATGAAGCAAAGCTGACCACGTTGGCGAACGACTATATCCAGGCAAACTTCACCAGCCGCAGCAAATCGCTGGAGCCGCATATCGCCAGGCTGGACATATCCGGCAACAGGATCGACCTCACACTCACGTCGTCAATCAACACATATTTTATGCAGCTGGCTCAGACTGACACCGTCAATGTGGCAGCCCGGGCTGTCGCTGTGCGCGGTTCGGATGGTGTAACCGAGGTGGCGATTGTCGTCGACAATACCTACTCGATGTCAGAAACCGATGCTGACGGCGTGCGCAAGATCGATGCTGCCAAACAGGCCGCCAGGAACCTGGTCGACGCAATCATGACGTCCGGCGAGAACGTCAAGGTCGGGCTTGTACCCTTCTCGAACTACGTGAATGTGGGTGAAGCCAATTCAGGTGCCAGCTGGCTGGATATCCCCGAACAAGGGCCTCCAAAGTGCTTCACCTACGACTATCGCAACGTCTGCACGAAGCACGAGCCTGAATATAGCTGCACGAGGCTGGTCGATGGCGTGGCTATCCCCGCGACATGCGGAGGCTGTGTCGCCTGGGCAAAAGAGCCAATCACGCCATACGAGTCCTGCGAGCCCGTCCAGAAGTGGTTCGGCTGCGTTGGCTCCCGTCCAAACGGCAATGATCGCCTCGACGACGGCAACCCGGCGTCACGCTATCCCGGCATCCTCGCGGTCCACCAGAACTGCCTGACGCCGCTCCAGCCACTCACTTTTGACAGGAATCTCGTGAGAACTGCCATCGACAACATGATCATAGAGCTGAATGGCCTGCGCCCGTTCACCCATATGTCGAGCGGCATGATCTGGGGTCTGAATGTACTGTCGCCATCTGCTCCCTTCACCGAGGGCGCACCTTATCACCCTCGCAATTCTTCTCCGCGCAAGGTGATGGTCGTCATGACGGACGGCGAAAACTCGATGCTGATGGACTCTGCCGGCAAGCACTGGAACATTGATGCCAACTCGTCCAACGCCGCAGCGGATCGGGCGAAGACCGACGCCGATACACGCGCCATCTGCGCAAATATCGAAAAGAAGAACATCGAGGTCTTCACAATCGCCTTCATGGTCAATGACAACGATGCCAAGGCGCTGCTGCAGCAATGCGCTTCAAGCAACAAGCACTACTTCGATGCGTCCAGCGCAACAGAGATGCTGGCAGCCTTCGCGGCCATTGGCCAATCGATATCGGCCGTACGTCTCACGCAGTGACAACGCTGGACTAACGGTAACATTTGGCACCGCGCTGCGTTTCGGGCATAATCCCGGACGGGCGCGGTTCGCCTTTTGGAACAGGAGGAGACGTTCCATGAAAGAGTTTCACTGTGGAACCCTTGTGCCGGGTTGTGAATGGCACACCCGCCATGAAGAGGAAGCGGAGATCATGCGCCGCGCCAGCCAGCATCTTCAGGAAACGCACGGCGAGACGGTGATCCGGGAGACAATGGTGGAAGCCATCCGCTCGCGCATAGAGAAGGTCCGTAGCGCGGCCTGATCCGGTCAGTAGCGGTTTTCGGCAATACATGCGGCGCCTGGAACACTGGCACAGCGCCCAACGGGTTTTTACACGTGGCTACGCGCCCGAAAGTGAACCTCCGGGCGTGGTAGAGTCAGCGATGTGCTTGTTGGGAGCGTTGTCAGAACGTGTCGAAGCGGAGTGCCAGCCAGGGCTTGCGCTCAACTGGCGTGCGCGGCCTGGTGGCTTGAATGAGCTGACCGAACGGAACCCGGTCACCCAGCGCGATCAGGTCTGCACGTGCCGCGCGGATTGCGGATGGCTCAACTGGCAGCGGATTTGACAAGTGATCAAAACGCAGCAGCGTCTTCAGAAAACGCCGGCCCTGGCGCGCCAGCTTGCGCAGACGCTTCGCCATCAGCCGCAGTTCGGCAGGACTGTTGCGCCGCAGCCCAGCGGGCCAGTCAGGCACAGTCATGCCGGTGATGCACGAATGGCCGATGATTTCCGCACGCCGGAACAGCCATAGGATGAAGCAGCGGACCGGATATGACCGACTGGCAGCAACCTCTGCCATTCGCGCAAACGAGAAGAGCAGGGCTACGATGCCTTTGAGAAAATAAAGATCGTTTTCGTTCGGGTGATCTTCGTATTCTGCTTCGTCCATCGCGTCCTCCTTTCTCAATTTGGGCAAGGAGCATTATGAAGGATGGGCGAAACGTGAGAATAAATGCCGGCGAGAAGGGCTGATATTCGTTATAAGATACTGATTTTTATATATTTTGTTGGGTTGATAAAGTAAGTGCCCCATGCCTGCAGGACAGAGGGTGTAGGGGACCAACTAGCCGCCGGGGCCTGAAAGCAACTGCGCACGGTCGAGCAAGAACCCGGACTCGACCCAGCGCCTCTCAAGCGCCGCAAGCGCCTTGCCGACTTGCGGCCCTTCGGGAGTGCCCGTTTCCAGCAGGTCCGCGCCCTTGACCGGCAGAACCGGCCGCTCCCAACCCTCGGCGAGCTTCAGTTGGCGTGACAGGTTCCCAGCCTCGATCAAGGCGTCATTGCTGTCTGCCGCCCGCACGCGTGCCGAAGCCAGCGCAAGGCGCAGACGGTCACGAATGGCCAGCGGCTCGCCATAGTAGAGCTTGGTGCGTAACTCGGCGTCACCAGTCTCTGGCTTGACAGGCGCAGCACTCGCCCAGTTCACGAGCCTGTCAGCCTCCGAGGTCGCCATCTTCATGCGCTTCGCCATGTCTTTCAGGCGCGCCGCATCGGGCGGGATGATCGCGGCAAGCCGCAGCATGAAGTCCTGGCCCCAGTCGAGATCACGCTCGGCGGCGGCGAGCCCATGAATGGCGTCGATACCCCACTTCTCACTCTCTGGCAGAACCTTGGTCAGCACGCCGGCCTGCCGCATCCACAGCAGCGCACGCGACGGATCGGGTGCTGCCAGGAGCTTCTTCAGCTCCGACCAGATGCGCTCGACAGAGATATGGTCGAGCCCATCCTTCAGACGTGCGCAGGCCTTGAGCCCTTCGGCGTCAGGCCGCCCGCGACCGTACCAGGCAAAGAAGCGGAAGAAGCGCATGATGCGCAGATAGTCTTCGCGGATGCGCTGTTCCGCCTCGCCGATAAAGCGGATGGTGCGGCTCTCGATATCCGCGACCCCGCCCACCAGATCGATCACCTGCCCGTCTGCGTCGACGTAAAGCGCGTTCATGGTGAAGTCGCGCCGTTCAGCGTCGCGCTTCCAGTCGCGGCCAAACAGCACCCTGGCGTGGCGGCCATCTGTCTCCACATCTTCACGCAGCGTCGTGACCTCGAACGCCTCGCCCTGAACGACGACCGTCACCGTGCCGTGGTCGAACCCGGTGGGCGCGACCCGGAACCCTGCGGCCTCGGCCCGCCGCGTCGTCTCATCGGGCGTGATGGTTGTCGCGATATCAACATCGGAGATGGGCTCACCCAACAGCGAGTTGCGTACCGCGCCGCCGGCGATGCGTGCCTCCTCACCATTGGCCGCCAGAATGCCCAGCAACTGCTGCACGGCAGGTTCCTGCACCCAGGTCAGGCCCTGCCCTTCCCTGCCCTTCACGCGTAGTACCTCTCGTAAAAGCTGCGGATGATCCCGGCGGTCACACCCCAGATGCGCTGCCCTTCAAACGGCATGTTGTAGTAGGCCCACTCAATGCCCTTCCATTCGGTGTGGCCGCGGCTGTGGTTTTCCGGGTTCATCAGGAACCCGAGGGGTGCCTCAAACACCGTTTCCACCTCGTCCGGGTTGATATCCAGTTCAAACCCCGGCTGCACGATGCCGATCACCGGCGAGATAAGATAGCCGCTGCCAGACTTGTAGTCGGGCATCTGGCCAATCACCTCGACAAGGTCGGGCCTTAGACCGATCTCTTCCTCGGCCTCGCGCAGCGCCGTGAACTCGTGCGAGGGATCGGTGTCATCCACCCGCCCGCCCGGAAAAGCTACCTGTCCGGAATGATTGCGCAGCGCCTCGGTGCGCTTTGTCAGGATCACGCCTGCACCATCCGGCCGGTCAATGATGGGGATCAGCACGGCTGCCGGCCGGAATTTGAGCCCGGCCAGATCTCCCAGCCTCGGATGGCCGACATTCCACTGGTGATCGCCGTAATCGGGATCAACCTCGTCATCGCCGACGCGCTCCACGCGCTTGCGCAGATCATCGGCGGTATAGACCGGCTTGATGTTGGGCAGCATGGTCAGGCGCTCAGCTCCGCCAGCCGCACCGCAGGCATGATCGGGTAGATCTGTCGGTGCGAGCGCACCGCAAACATCAGCTCGCCATCGACATCAATCTCTTCGCCATACTGCACCAGCTCGTACATGACGGGCCGCGCGACCAGCGCTTCCAGCCGCCCGCGGACCAGCACATAGGGCTTTAGTCCGCCTGTCTCGGGCTCATCGACAAAACGCAGCGGGTGTTCCGGCCCGGCTTCCACGACATCACCGACATTTGTGCGGAACGTGATGACCTGCACGTCAGCCTGCCAGCTGACATCGGCCTCAACCGCGATGAACGGCGCGTCCTCGACGCGAATTCGCACGCGCTCGACAGGCGTCACCAGATAGGTCTCGCCATCCTGATCCTTGCGCAAAACCGTCGAAAACAGCTGCACAAGCGGCATTCTGCCGATTGGTGTGCCCATGTAGAACCATGTGCCGTCGCGCTTGATCTCCATGTCGAGATCACCACAGAAGGCCGGGTTCCAGCGCTCCACCGGCGGCAGACCTTTGCCAGCGCGGGCAGCGCGCGAGATCAACGCCTCGAGCCCTTTGCTGTCTTTTGCCGCAGTCAGGCCCTCGCCGGTGCCTTGAATCTTGTCTGTCATCGTCACGAAATAGTCACTGTTCTTCCGATTGTCAGCCATACCGGACAGAATAAGCTTGTCCAATCAGCTAGAATGAAAACAGATTCGGCTGGGCGCATGCCAGCGCGATGCCACGGAGGCTACTTTGAGCGCACATACCAAAGAAACCATCAGCGATGCGGAAATGGTGGCCCAGGCCGACAAGGCATTGAGCGAAATCTCCGCCATTCGCGACGGCGTCGGCCAGGTCATCTTCGGCCAGGAGAGCGTCGTCGAGCAGACGCTGGTGGCGATCCTCGGTGGTGGCCATGCGCTGCTGGTCGGTGTTCCCGGCCTCGCCAAGACCAAGCTGGTTGAGACACTCGGCACCGTGCTCGGCATGGATTCCCGCCGCATCCAGTTCACGCCCGACCTGATGCCATCGGATATTCTCGGCTCCGAAGTTCTGGAGCAGGACGACGCCGGCAAGCGCTCGTTCCGTTTCGTACCGGGCCCTATCTTCGCGCAGCTTCTGATGGCCGACGAGATCAACCGCGCCAGCCCGCGCACCCAGTCAGCACTGTTGCAGG
>CAYZQP010000203.1:0-4718 GCA_964480545.1 uncultured Mesorhizobium sp.
CATACGCGATGACGCCAAGATCGGCGGTGGCATAGCATTGCGCCACCTGCACGCCGCGCGCGCGATACTCCTCGCGCAGCGACGGGAACAGCGCGCCGCCCGAGACCAGCCCGAGCGTGAACGAGGAGAGGTCCTTGCCGAGTTCGGCAGCACGGTCGAGGATGATTTTCAGAAAGTCCGGCGTGCCGGCGTAAACCTTGGGCTTCAGTGCTGCGGCCGCATCGACCTGCATGTCGGTGTTGCCGGTGCCGGCGGGGAACACCAGGCAGCCGGCGGCGCGCGCGCCTTCATCGACGAGAAAGCCGCCGGGCGTCATGTGGTAGGAAAAGCAGTTCTGCACGATGTCGCCGGGGCGTATGCCTGCCGCCCAGAAGGCGCGCGCGCAGCCCCATGGATCGGCGCCCAGGCCTTGCGGTTCCCAGACCGGGCCGGGGGACATGAAGACACGTCCGTGCTTCAGCGCCGCCGGATTGGCAAAGCCGCCAAACGGCGGTTCAGCGGCCTGAAACTCCATGAGTTCGGGTTTTCGCAAAACAGGCAGTCCGGCGAGGGCTGCACGTGAGTTGATGCGGTCGAGCTTGTGGCCGTCGAGCCATTTGCCAAGGCCGGGCGCGTTGGTCACGGCCTCCTTGAGGAAGGCGGGCAGGGCGCCGAACAATGCCGCCTCGCGTTCGGCAGCCGGCTGCGTTTCCATTGAATCCAGATGCGCGCCCATGTTCCCTCCCAAGGTGCGCGCGCACTATGGCAATGGGGGCGAAGGGGTGCAAGCGGCGCTGATCACCGCAGTGCGCGGATCCAGGTCCACAGATTGACCAGCGCGATCAGCGCCGAGGTGACATAGGTCAGGGCGGCTGCGCGCAGAACGGTCTTGACCGGCTTCAGGTCTTTCTCGTTGAGGTACTTGCCATCTTTCAGAATTGGCAGCGCCTTGCCGAAGCTGGCGTCAAACTCGACAGGCAGGGTGATCAGGTTGACGATGACGCGCACCGCCAGCAGCGCGATACCGAGCGAGATGAACGCCATAAAGGCCGCAGGCGTGCGGAAGATCAGTCCGGCAACAGGGGCGATCAGGAAGACGACAGAGGCGATCTTGTCGGTGGCCATGGCGAAGGTCGCGAGGCGCTGACGCCAGGCCAGCATGCGCTCGCCGCCGGCATCCTGCAGCGCGTGCGAGACTTCGTGCGCGGCAACCGCAACAGCCGACAGCGAGCGGCCGTGCATATGCTTCTTGCTCAGGCGCACGGTTTTGGCCTGCGGGTCGTAATGGTCGCCGAGGTCCGTCTCCTCAAGCTGAACGTGCGGCAGGTCGAAACGGTTCAGCAGGTGGCGGGCCAGTTCGCCGCCGGTGCCCGGAAGGTCCTCGCGCTCCCTGGAATGCCGGTCGATGGTGTAGCGCACCCAGCCGTAGGGCAGGACGACAATCGCCAGCAGTGCAATGATCAGAAGCGCCATTGCCACTCTATGTGGCGAGGGAGCGTTGCAAATCAAGCCAACGGAAGAATGCAGGCTTGAAACCTGCGTGCTCCGGGACGATGGTCGGTATGAGAATCTGCAGGGACTGACATGGGATACGTACTGCGTCTTGCTGTGGTTCTGCTGGTCATCACCTGCGCGCCAGCCTGGGCGCAGGAGGCGTCCAGTACTGATTCCTGCTCGGGGCCAGGTTCGGGTGGCGCGGATGGCCTGATCAGCCAGCTCGAGAGCCAGACGACCTGCAAGGCCGCGCAGCAGATGCTGGCCGAATGTGCCTGGGGTTCCAGTGCGGATTCTGCCTTTGGTGCAATCGTCGCGGCGAAATGCGAGGCCGAGTTTCTGCCGAAGCTCGGCGATCAGGCGAGGCGGGACTATGCCGACCGGATGCAGCTCTGCGCATACCGCTATTCGCGCCAGCAGGGGACGCTCTACATTTCGGCCGCAGCGCTGTGCCAGGCAGAAGTGGCGGCTTCCTACGCGGCCAATCCAGCTCTCGCCAACACGCCGCTCAGTGCTGCGAGCTTCGACTGCGCCAAGGCGACAACGCCTCTGGAGAAGATAATCTGCGCCAACAAGGAGGTTGGCATGGCTGACCACGTGCTCGCGGAAGCCTATCGCGATTTTGCGAACGGGCTGAAGGACGACCCGAAGGAAAGGGCGCGCCTTTTGAAAAGCCAGAGAATCTGGCTGGCGCAGGTTCCCGAAGAGTGCAGGCTCTATGATGCGGATCCGCCGCCTGCAGATGTTGCCTGCACGCGGGCCCGGCTTGAGGCGCGGTTCAGTGCGCTTGTCGGCTGCATGGACGGGGAGGCGTCGGCGGAGTGCGTCGACAGTGCCTATGTGGACTATGTGAAGGAGATCGAGGGCGAGCGGGCGAGCTTTGACTGCACCGCGCCGAAGACGCCGCTGCAAATCGTGATCTGTGCAGATGGCGAGCTTGGCCAGGGCGATCTGGCGGTGGCACAAGCTGTAGAACTCGCCGGGACGAAGGTTGACACTGTCGAGCTGGGCAAAAGCCAGGCGAACTGGCTGGCCTATGTCGAGCAGACCTGTCCGCTCGGGGCGGTCGGTGGCATTCCGCCGGTGCAGGCGCGGGCCTGCGTGGACTCTGCCTTTGAGGTCAGGGCGAAACAGATCGGCGAATGTGCGGCAAAAGCGAATGAGGCAATTGCCTGCCTGAATGATTTCAGGATCATGGAGAAGCAGTAGCGGACAGGAGCTGTTGAAGGCGCCGGATCACTGGTCTTCGTAGTCAAGGATGAACTGGCTGGTTTCGCTGTCCAGATGCGCAACTGATCCCAGGCGGAGCGAGGTGTTGACCTCGCCATGCCCACTGGCCAGACCGATTGCCACCGGGAAATCCAGCCCGGATAGAACGTCGGCAATCACCTCTGACAGGTCATTATAGGGATCAGTGCAGCCCTTCATGACGCCGAAAACAACGCCCGATACGCCGTCGAACAGTCCCGCCGATCGCAAGTGTGTCAGCATCCGGTCAATCTTGAACGGAGCCTCGCCGGTGTCTTCGAGAAACAGAATCCTGCCCCTGCAATCAGGTGCGAATGCAGTTCCCATACTGCTGGCTACCAATGTGAGACAGCCACCCGCCAGTATCCCCTGCGCAGTGCCCGGGCGGATGAAGTCCACCGCCTGAACAGTCCGGCCCGGTGCAAACAGGGATTGTCTGAGCGATTGCCTGTTAGCCTCACAGGCAGGCCCCTCACCGAGGAGTTGCCTTGTTGCCAGGTTCGGCCCGTGAACGAGAGGCAGGGTTGGCCACAGTTTCGAGGCGGCGAGATGCAAGCTGGTTATGTCGCTATGTCCGACGATGAACCTTGGCGTCGGATTAGCCCCAAGGACACCAGGACACTTTAGCAAACGAGCGCAGCCATATCCGCCTCTGGTACAGAAGATAGCTTTCGTTTCGGGGTCTTCCAGCGCGTCGACAAGATGTTGCGACCGGCTGTTATCATCACCGGCAAGGTAGAAGTGATGGCTCTCGTCGATCCGGAGGCGAACGCCTAGCCCCCAGGACTCCAGCAACGATATCCCGTCGTGCAGCAGGGCCAGATCGACGCTGCGCATCTGGGATGCCGGGGCGATCAGCGATACGGTGTCGCCGGATTTCAACTTCATCGCAGGTTCGACCTTCTCCCGGCAGGAACCATTATGGCACCCTGCAAACGCAAATGAGCCGCGCACGGCGCGGCTCATCAAAGATCAATGCCAGGCGAATATGGTCAGTTTCTGGCCACCTGACGGCGGTTGAGCGAGAAATTCTGACCCGACGCGTTGGTGCAGTTCAACTGGTTCTGGGTTGCTACCAGGCAGTTGAACGCAACCGGCGTCTGCCGGATGAGCGAGGTGCCCTGGATCGATACGGTCTTGTCCTGTCCGATCCGGTAGGTTCCCTCAGCCAGCTTGTTGCCGGTGTCGGTGGCTGTCGTGGTGAACACGCCGCCAGCGAATGTCGAGACCGCCACGCCATCCGTGCTGATCCATTCGCCCTCGACCGGATTCACTGCCGGCCGCTGCGCGCCCGGGCCGGTGCCCGGGCCACTTGTTGTACAGCCGGCAAGCAGCGCAGCTGCGGCAACAATCCCCCAAGAAAGTTTGCGCACAATTGTCATTCCAAGCATCCTCGCCAAGCATCCTCGAACGTCCCGCCAGACCTTCTGTTGCGCGATTCCGTAGCAGAATCAAGGAATCAGAGCGCTCGCGGGAGGTGCAAGGCAGATCACCGCACCAATATGTTGCGGAATTGCCATGCGTCCGTAACGTCAAGGTCTTCCGGGAACAGTCCTGGACGGCCATCAAGCGGCGTCCAGTCTGTATAATAGCCTTTGACCGGCCCAAGATATGGCTTTTGCACCTGCAAGCAGCGCTTGTAGTCCATTTCGTCGGCTTCAACGATGCCGGCCTCAGGGTTTTCCAGTGCCCAGACCATGCCGGCGAGCACAGCAGAGGTGACCTGCAGGCCTGTCGCGTTCTGGTAAGGGGCGAGCTTGCGGGCCTGCGCCAGCGACAGCTGCGAGCCGTACCAGTAGGCGTTCTTGCCATGACCGAAGAGCAGCACGCCGAGTTCATCGACACCATCGACCAGTTCGCTCTCGTCGAGCACGTGCTTGACCGGCTGCTCATTGCCGCCATTGCCGAACATTTCATGCAGCGACAGCACGGCGTCATTGCAGGGGTGATAGGCGTAGTGGCAGGTCGGGCGGTACTTCACCTTGTCGTTCTTGTCG
>CAYZQP010000203.1:4728-7200 GCA_964480545.1 uncultured Mesorhizobium sp.
GGTGTTCCAGAACGTGTTGAACGGCTTCGGTTTCTTCGTGCGCTGGGTGTCGCGCTCGGCAATGTGGATGCCTTTTACGCCAACCGTCTGCATCAGCCTGGCCCAGCCGTCGCGGTCTTCCTGCTTCGGCTCCTTGAAGTCGACCTTCAGCTCTTTCGCCAGATTGACCAGCGCCTGCTTGACGAACCAGGACACCATGCCAGGGTTCGCACCGCAGGTGGAGACGGCAGTCGTGCCGCCGGGGTTCGCGCGCTTCTCGGCGAGCAGGGTTTCGCGCAGCGCATAGTTGGTGCGGTCGGCATTGCTGGCGCTCTTGTCGAAGTAGAAGCCGAGCCAGGGCTCGATCACCGTATCGACGTAGAGCACACCGAGTTCACGCGTCAGGCGCATCAGATCGACCGAGCCGGTATCGACCGAGAGGTTGACGCAAAAACCCTGGCCGCCGCCTTTGGTGAGCAGCGGGGTCAGCACTTTCTTGTAGTTGGCTTTTGTGATGCTCTCCTGCAGATAAGCGATGCCCTTGCGGTCGAGGATCTTGCGATTGGCGGGGCTGGGATCGATGACGATCAGCCGGGACTTGTCGAATTTGAAGTGCCTTTCGATCAATGGCAGGGTGCCCCTCCCGATTGAACCGAAGCCGATCATCACGATCGGGCCAGTGATTTCACCGTAAACAGGCCACTTCGCCTTCCCAGTTGCTGCCAATTTTTCGCACTCCGTGCTGGTTGAACTTGAAGGGTCAACTCAAAGCACATGCGGCGTAGACAATAAAGGGGCGTTCGATCTTGCAGGGCGTCAGTTCTGCATCGAGAGGTCTGTCAGATGACCATCGTCGTCATTTGATCGAGAGCGAGGGCCGCAGACGGCAGGGCGCATTCACGCGTTTCGTCAGCGAAGCCCGACCATGGACATGAACTGCCCGAGAATGCCGCTCCAGTGGCGAACGGTACTGCCGTTCAGCTGAAACTCCGCAACCAGCGCGGCGATAATGACAAGAAACAGCCAGGCCGGGTGCAGTCGCTTCTGGAAGACATCAATCGGGATCAGCAGAAAGCAGCCATAGGCCAGCAGGATCAGCGCGATGGGGTGTCCGGGGAAATCCTTCCAGTACTGTGGAAAGAGCCACAGAAACCCGAGCGCTGCCGCCTGGGCAAGGAATGCGTATAGAGAGACAGGTATCGTTTTCATGACCCGGATCCCAAACCTGGCTCAATCTACAAGGGCAGTGTTCAAATCCGGTTAAAACCCTGGATTGAGATTTTGCCGGATCGAACGTGGGCAGGCATTCGCTGCGGAGCGTAGAGGTCAGGGTCGAGGCTTACCCGCCGGGTGTTGCAAAGAACCTGAAAGGTCAGTCAGGTTTACCATCAAGGTCATAGGATCAAGTGGAGAGGGGCTGAAGCCGACTGCGTGGTAGAAAGCACGCGCATCTTCGGAAATGGCGTGAACGAGAAGGCCCCTGATGCCGAGTATTTCGGCGGCATGCAGGAGGCGGGTGGCGGCATCGCGTATGAGTGCCCGACCGATGCCACGCCCCTGAAAATTGCGGTCGATGGCAAGCCGGCCAAGCACCGCTACAGGTATCGGATCTGGCATGTTGCGCCGGAATTTGCCTGGTGCCTCCGGCAGGCGAACGGCGCCGGAAGCGAGAGCATAGTAAGCGACGACGCGGTTTCCCTCACAGACGACGAAGGTGCGCGAAGCACCGCTTGTCTGGTTGGTCTGCGCCCGCTTTTTCAGCCAGTCATCGAGTAGCTGCGCGCCCGAGTCGAATTGATCAAGGTCGTGCGTATCCAACAATGGTTGGGGGGTGCCAAGCGTCACTCGCTATCCCAGGGCGCCCTGGTCTCCATTGTGCGCCGCAGCCTTTCGTTCGGCTGAGCAGGCGCATCGAGCCGGGCCAGAAATTCAGCATACGCTTCGGGCCCGACGGTAAACAGAGTACGATCCGCCAGAACTTCCTCCGCGCGCCGCTCCGCCGCTTCAATGACGAAGTCGGTTCTGTTCTTGCCCAGCAGCTCGGCCGCACGGTCAATCAGATTGCGTGCCGATGGCTTGATGCGGAAATTTAGCGGGACACTGGTTTCGCTTTGGTTGGGTCGTTCGGGAACATATGACATTGCAGTTACCTCTTTTGAGAGGATACTGTAACGATCATGTCATTACAAGCCTGAGGGCGGTGACTGTACCGTAACGTACGGTACGGTTTAGTGTTGCCGGGTTTTGCGTTTCGTATTATGTGAGACATAAAGGCCCCGATCCCGCTACCCAGAGGCCGAACCCTCGAGGAAAAACCGAATGCCTGCTTACCGTTCCCGCACCACCACCCATGGCCGCAATATGGCCGGCGCACGCGGTCTGTGGCGCGCCACGGGCATGAAGGATGGTGATTTCGGCAAGCCGATCATCGCTGTCGTCAACTCGTTCACGCAGTTCGTGCCGGGCCACGTGCACCTGAAGGATCTGGGCCAG
>CAYZQP010000204.1:0-7147 GCA_964480545.1 uncultured Mesorhizobium sp.
TAGGGGAATAGGGGAATAGGGGAATAGGGGAATAGGGGAATAGGGATATCCATCTTTTGCCCAGACTCTGCAAAACGGATGCTTCCCTTACTCCCTTACTCCCTTACTCCCTTACTCCCTTACTCACTTACTCACACATCCTCATCATCTGCATCCAGCAGCCGTGTTGCCCTCCATCGGGTGAGCACGCGGTTGGTCTCGTCGATGACGAAGAAGCGGGCGGATTCGCGATCATAGCCTTCCTCATCCATCAGCCGGTCATACTCGGTGTGCTGGTGACGTATGTGGGCTATCGCCGCCAGCCAGACAGCGACAGGCGGAGGCAGTGTCTTGAGATGCAAGGCACCAGCATCAGCGCGGATGCGTTCCGTGTCCGCATATGGGGCCATCGGCAACAGCGCGGTCAGCGCTTTGGAGATGGCGCGGCGGCGGCCGGTTGCGGGCTGCTTCATAAGCGCTCGGGCCGCGTGGCGTCCGGCACCGCGTCGACGGAAGCGAAATACGGCTTGATGTCGATGACCGGTGTGCCGTCGAGGACGTCGATGGCTTCCAGTTCCAGACGACCTGCGTCGATGTCCACCGATAGTAGTCGCACCACGTGGAGGCCTATCGGGTTTGGCCGGACAGGCGAGCGCAACGCGAAAACGCCACGGGTTTCAGGCGCATGCACCGGTTTCTGGATAATCAGATTCCGCTGGCTGCGGTCGAGCCAGGTGATCAGCGCAATGTGGCTGTAACCTTTCAGCCCGGTCAGCCCGGGACGCCAGGCAGGGTCGAGCACAACGTGAGCCTGCTGGCCTGTGGCGCGCGCATCAGCAACGTTTTTGGGGCATCCCTTGCGATCCATCCAGGGTGAGCGAACGTGCCCGATGAATACCAGCCCGGCGTCTGTCGCCCGTTCGGCCGGGTTGAAGGGCAGGGCGACTTCGCCCTCGCGAAGGTTATCTGGAGTGTGATCAGACATGGCAAGGCTGCGACGGATTCTTGTCGTGACGCGACAATGCGGCTTGCATGCTTGTCACAAATGACATAAACATATCTTTATATGTGATGGACATGCGATGCAGCTCACCTTGAACAATGCCGTTGATACGCTGAAGGCGGCCGCCGAATCCAGCCGGTTGCGCATTCTGGCCCTGCTTTCGGATGGCGATTTGACAGTTTCGGATCTGACCGAGATCCTGAACCAGTCGCAGCCGCGCGTTTCGCGCCATCTGAAGCTTCTGCTGGAAGCTCGGCTGATCGAGCGTTTCCAAGAGGGCTCGTGGGCGTTCTTCCGGCTGTCCGATGACGACGCTACACGTGACTTCATCCGCAGTCTGGTTCGACGTGTCGATAGAGGCGATCCGCAGTTGCGCCGGGACGGCGAACGGCTGGCAGAGGTCAAACAGCGGCGTCAGGAGCGCGCCAACAGCTATTTCTCCGCCAATGCGGCGACCTGGGATCAGTTGCGTTCGCTTCACGCGCCCGACAAGGCGGTGGAAGCCGCGCTGGTAGAGGTCGTCGGCGACCGGCCGTTTCAGAGCATGCTTGACCTCGGCACGGGAACGGGCCGGCTGCTTGAGCTTCTCAGCCCGCTGTACAACCGGGCCGTGGGCATCGATCTCTCACGCGAGATGCTGGCTGTTGCCCGTGCGAATCTCGACAGGGCGGGTGTGACCAAGGCCCAGGTGCGTCAGGGCGATCTGTTTGCGGCCCAACTGGATCACACTTCGTTTGACCTGATCACGATGCATCAGGTTCTGCACTATCTCGACGACCCGGCTCGCGCAATTCGCGAAGCGGGACGGCTTCTGCGCCCATCCGGCCGGCTTATCGTGGTGGATTTCGCGCCTCACGAGCTGGAGTTCCTGCGCGACCGGCACGCTCATCTGCGTCTGGGATTTTCCGACCAGCAGATGAGCGAGTGGTTTGCTGCTGCGCAGCTTGAACTCGTCGAAACCCGCGATTTTGCGCCGGGACAATCCGATGCCGGAAAACTGACAGTCAAACTTTGGGTGGCGCGTGATCGCCGCCTGCTTATCGCAGATCCTGCGAAGCAAGAGATAACAAGGGAAGTCGCCTGATGTCGCAATCTCGTTTTTCTCGCCGACCCGGCATCGGTGACAAGATCAAGGTGTCCTTCGAGTTCTTCCCGCCGAAGAATGACGATATGGAAGCCAAACTCTGGGAGACGGTGAAGCGTCTGGAGCCGCTGCAGCCGCACTTTGTGTCGGTGACGTACGGGGCAGGCGGTTCGACGCGTGAGCGCACGGGGCGGACTCTGGCCCGCATCATCCGCGAGTCGACCCTGTCGCCGGCCGCGCATCTGACCTGCATCGACGCAACACGAGAGACGATCGACGGCGTCATTGACGAGTTCGCAGCACATGGCGTGACGCGTTTCGTGGCGTTGCGCGGTGACCCGAAGGCCGGCATCGGCACCCGCTACGAGCCGCATCCCGGCGGCTATGTAAACGGTGCCGAGATGGTCTCTGCCTTGAAGGGCAGGGGTGATTTCGACATCTCGGTCGCTGCCTATCCTGAAAAGCATCCGGAGAGC
Organism: uncultured Mesorhizobium sp.; assembly: GCA_964480545.1. Classification (GTDB taxonomy): domain Bacteria; phylum Pseudomonadota; class Alphaproteobacteria; order Rhizobiales; family Rhizobiaceae; genus Mesorhizobium_G. The sequence continues at coordinate 2,543 of CAYZQP010000204.1, forward strand.
CCGGATTTTGCAACCGACATCGATATGCTCAAGCGCAAGGTCGACAATGGTGCAACGCGCGCACTCACCCAGTTCTTTTTCGACAATGATGCCTATGAGCGGTATGTCGAGCGTGTCCGGCGCGCCGGTATCTACATCCCGATCGTTCCCGGTATCCAGCCGGTCCACAACATCAACCAGATCAGCAATTTTGCTGCGAAGGCGGGCGCACATGTGCCTGCCTGGCTGCGCGAGCGTTTTGAAGGCCTGGACAATGATCCACAGACGCACATGCTGGTCGCGGCGGCAGTTGCGGCCGAGCAGGTGCTTGATCTGGTGGAGCGTGGGGTTAGCGACTTCCACTTCTACACGATGAACCGTGCCGATCTGCCCTTTGCCATCTGCCATATGATCGGCATACGGCCGCAGCCATTGCCTGAACGCGCTGTAGAAGAAGCTGCCGCCTGAGGGCCATTCCTGAAAACCGGTACAGGAAATCAGAAGGCCGGGTCACAGACCCGGCCTTCTTCAATTCGATTGCTTTTCAAGTGAACTTGCGTCGGCTTAGTGAACTACGCCTAGAATAACGAGCCCTACAAACCCGAACGCAGCACAAAAGATGAGGGCATTCAGTGGCCTGGTCAGTCCCATGTGTGACCTCCTCACTAGAGCTACGTTCAGGATTCTAGGCCAGTTTTGGCTTCGTACAAGCGCAAAATTTGCTGCATTGCGACAGATATGTGAAAAACCCGACCTGTCCCCGACAAATTTCCTATGTGTTCCAGATAGATGTGCGGATGTAATAAAGCGTGATATTTTTTTGCGGAAGAACCTCAATGTTGCCTGCGTGACAGCAGCCGGCCATCGATCGTGACCAGTCCGAGACCAATCAGAGCCATTCCTGCAAGCTCGAATAGTTCCAGTCTTTCGCCGAGAAAAAGCACACCGAGCAGAATGGCTGCCGGTGGAATCAACAGCGTTACCAGCGATGCGTTGGTGGCGCCGGCGGCAGCGATGATGCGGAAGAACAGGATGTAGGCAAATGCGGTGGAGATCAGCGCCAGCGCAAGCACCGCGAGCCAGGTGTTCTGACTCCCGGCGAGCAGTGCAGTCGGCCCGTAAGTCGACAGAATAACGGGGACCATGATCACGGTGGATGCTGTCAATTGTCCGGTGGCTGTGACCACAGCCGGCAGTTCGCGGAAATGCCGCCGGGCAAAGATGCCGGCAAATCCATAGGAGATCGCCGCACCTATGAGCGCGAATTTGGCCCAGGCAGGACCGCCCAGCCCGGCGATGAGACCCGGTCCGATCATCACGGCGACGCCGGCAATGCCGAGACCTACGCCGATCAGCTTTCCCACTGTGAGCTTTTCATCCGAGGTGAGTGCGTTGGCGATCAACAGTGTCCAGATCGGTGTGGTGGCGTTGAGCACCGAGGCGAGACCGGCACCAAGCTCGGTCTGGCCGGCGAAAATCAGCGAGAATGGAATGATGTTGTTCAGTATCGCCAGTATGAAGAACTTCGACATCAGCGGGCGGGCGAGCGCGAAGGAGGGCCCGGCCATCGCGAGGTATATCTGCAGAGCAACTGCCGCGATGGCGACGCGCTCAAGCACCAGAACGAGCGGTTTGATTTCCGCCACCGCAATCTTGGCGAAAAAGAATGAGCCGCCCCAGATGACGCCGAGTAATAACAGCATGCCCCAGACCCGTGCGGTGAGGACGTTCTGGTCGATTGGGGCGCTGGCTGTGGACATGCTGGACTCGCGAGATATGTGAGCAGTGTCTGCCCGGCTATCGCGCCATGAAAGAGCCAGCCACCCGATTTCATTGGCCGGGAAGAGGATTTCGATCCAGCAAGTGACGGCTTTGGCTAATGTTATACTCCGTAACCCATTGCGCCAGCGTTGACTCTACGAGCCGCCGGTCAGGGCTCAACGCCAAGACGCTCAAGGCCCTCCCGGCTCTCTTTGAGGTTCGGGTCCCGCACCAACACTGCGCGGTAGTCGGCGATCGCCTTGTCACGCTCGCCCAGCTTCTCGTAAACGTGGGCGCGCGTGTCGAGTGCCGCGATGCTGTCCGGATTGAGTTCCAGCGCCAGCGTAACATCCGGCAGCGCCTCCTGCGCGCGGCCGCCGAGCACGAGCGCCCAGGCGCGATTGTTGTAGATCGACGAGTCATTTGCGCCCAGCGCTATTGCGGCGCTGTAGTCTCTGGCAGCGGCATCATAGTTTTTCTGCGAGGTCTGGTAGATGCCGCGCGCTTCCAGCGGGCGGACGCGCTGCGGGTGCATGCGCACGGCCTTGTCATAATCTGCCAGAGCAAGCTCCGCATTTCCTGCGTCTCCATGAAACCTGGCACGGGCTAGCAGCGATTCCGCGCTTGCGTCCAGCTTTACCGCATTGTCCAGATCGGCTGCCGCTTCTTCCGGCCATTCGCGCTTCTCGTACGCTTCGGCGCGGAGCCGGTAAGCCAACGGAGTTGGTTCCAGGCGGATGGCCTCGCCATAATCGGAAATTGCCTGTTCGTAGCGCCGCAATCCGAAATTTGCTGAACCACGCCCAAGCCAGGCCCTGGATTGAGGTCCGGATTTCAGCGCGGCGTCGAAGTCATCCAGGGCCTTGGTGAAATCTCCATTGGCCACAAAAGCCCAGCCTCGATCTGTGCGCGATTCGGCGTCGGGCGCATCGCTCGAGATCAGAAGGTTGTAGGCCGCCTTTTCGTGCGCGTTCACATAGGAAGCCCAGGCGTCGGGCCTCTCATTTGCCTGCCAGCTGCGCCACGCCCCGTTCAGCGCGCCGATTGCGAGGCACAGAAGCGTCAGGGCGAACAGCCGTTGCGGCAGACGCGAGGCGCCGCCGCTCAGGTGGAACAGGCTGCCAGCGAGCATTCCGCCCAGGAATCCCGCCGCGTGTGAAACATGGCTGATGGGATCGTCTGCGGTTGAACCCAGCGGTACAAACAGGATCGCCCAGATCAGGCTTACGAGAAAAATCTTCCAGCCTTCGTCGGTCTGGCGAACGCGGACCGCCAGGGCGAACCGCGCGCCGAGCAGGCCGAACACGCCGCCTGAAGCCCCGTAGCTGCGGATTTCGCCCCAGAGGGGTGAGGCCACGCTGGCGGCCAGTCCGGCCAGGGTGAAGATGGCAAAGGTGCGCCAGGCACCAAAATGGCGCTCCAGCGCAGGCGCAAGGATCAGCAGGCCAATGATGTTGCCGCGCAGGTGCGACAGATCATTGTGGAGATAGTTTGTGGTGATAAGCGACCAGATGTTCCATTCGGACATCGCAAGCAGACCGCCGCTGCCGAGAATGTCGAGCATCTGGCCGTCAGGTTCGCCAAGGCTGGTGCGAAAGGCGGCGAGACCATCCTCACTGATCAGGGCGCTGAACAGGGCTGACAGCGCATAGTATGCGATGCAGGCCGTCGCTACCCACAGGATGGTCCAGATCGGGGCAGGGCCAATGGCCGCTTCCGCAACAGGACGATCTGTTCTTGCGTGATCCCTGTCGCTCATGCCCTCGCTGCCTTGATGGCCAGACACATGTCTTCATGAAGCCGTCTTGCGTGATAGATATGGCCACCAGCAAGGAAGTAAAGATGCAGCGATTCGAGAATGCGAAAGAGGCCGCCCTGGCCCTGCGGCCAGACGAGCCGGTTTACTGCTTCCGGCCCGACGTGCTGAAGGCCGATGCCCGCCAGTTCATGGAAATGTTTCCCGGCAAGACCGCCTACGCGGTGAAAACCAACGGCGAGCCGATGGTGTTGAAGGCCCTGGTCGAGGCCGGCGTCACGGCTTTTGACGTTGCCTCGCCAGGCGAATTTGCAGCGGTACGCGCGGTCACGCCGAGCGCTGAAATGATCTACATGCACCCGATCAAGGCGCAGTCGGAAATCCGGCTGGCGCTCGAGGAATACCGGATCCGCACGACCGTCGTTGACCATGAGGACGAGGTGGCGAAGCTGACGCGCATCGTGCGCGCGCTCGACATTGACCCGGGCGCGATCACCGTATTCGTGCGCATCCAGACCAAGGGCCACGCGGCCTATGAATTGTCAAAGAAGTTTGGTGCGGGGCCGGCGCACGCGGTCGAGATCGCCGAGCGGGTCAACAAGCTCGGCTACAAAACCGGCCTGTGCTTTCATGTCGGAAGTCAGATCGAGGACCCGGACACGTATGAGCGGGCGCTGGCCTCGGCCGACTGGGTGCGCAACCGGCTCTCGTTCGAGATTGCGGGTCTCGATGTCGGTGGCGGCTTCCCCGCCGAATATGGCTATGATCCAACCCGCAAAGCACCGGAAATGCCGTCGCTCGGGCAGTTGATGTCGCGCCTGCGCGGCGACCTCGCCGAATACAATTTCGACACGATCCCCTTGGTCGCCGAGCCGGGCCGGGTGATCGTGGCGCGCGCCTTCTCGCTTATCGTGCGGGTGCTGTTGCGCAAGGGCAAACGGCTCTACATCAATGACGGCATCTGGGCCTCGCTGTCGGACAGCTGGACCGGCAAGCTGACGCTGCCGGCGCGCTTTATCCCCGATCCGGCAACGCGCAGCCGCGCCGGCAAGGCTGACGTGCTGACGCCGTTCAAGGTGTGCGGTGCGACCTGCGATTCCGTCGACATC
>CAYZQP010000205.1:0-4571 GCA_964480545.1 uncultured Mesorhizobium sp.
CCGACGTTCGCTCCGTCATGCGCGAAATGGGCAAGGCGATGATGGGCACCGGTGAGGCTTCGGGCGAGGGCCGCGCGATGGCCGCCGCTGAGGCTGCAATCGCCAATCCGCTGCTGGACGAGACCTCGATGAAGGGTGCCAAGGGCCTGTTGATCTCGATCACCGGTGGCCGCGACCTGACGCTGTTCGAGGTTGATGAAGCTGCTACCCGTATCCGCGAGGAAGTTGACCAGGACGCCAACATCATCCTCGGCGCGACTTTCGACGAAGAGCTGGAAGGCGTGATCCGCGTGTCGGTCGTGGCGACCGGTATCGACAAGTCTTCGGCAGATATCGCAGCTGCGCCGATTGCCATTCGCCAGCCGATCAAGCCGGCCAACCGCCCGGTCGAGATCGCTCCGGCTGCGGCGAAGATTGCATCGGTTTCCTCCGATCCGGTTGCCGAGGCGCTGCGGATTGCCGAGCAGACATCGGAGTTGCCGCCATCGCGCATCGCAGCCTCCAGCGAGGATTTCCGCCCGAACAGCAGGCTGTTCCAGAATGAGGCCCCGGTTGCGGAACCGATCATCCGGCCAGCGCCGGTGCAGCCAGCCCCGGTCGCCGCACAGCCGGCTCCCCGTCCCGTCGCCCCGCGCATTCCGGATGTGGTGGACTTCCCGCCGGAAGTTCGGGCCGTTGTTGAAGGAAAGGGACGTTCTGGCGACGAGGAGCGTGGTCCTATGGGCCTGCTGAAGCGCCTTACCAGCGGTTTGACCCGCCAGGCCGAGGAGCCTGTCAGGCAGCAGCCGATTGACGCGCCGCGCGAGGCGCGCCTGCGTCAGCCGGCACCGGAAGCCCGCCGGGTAGCCCCTTCAGAAGGTCAGCGCCAGCGTGGTCTGGACGATCATGGCCGTCTGACCCCGCAGACGCGGGCGACTCACGACGAGGATCAGCTCGACATTCCGGCCTTCCTGCGCCGCCAAGCCAACTAACTGGTTGACGGGTGTTAACATATGAGGCCGCCGCGAGGGATACATGTTTCGCGGCGGCCTTTTTATTTCATAATAGATACAACAGGATAGGTAGTTTTCCTCAGTAGCTCTTGCGGTAACACTGGGTAAAAAAGCGTGATTTGGATCGGGCCGTCCCCGACACTATGTTGAGCCAGGTTGTTTCCGGGGAGGGGGATACTTTCCGGCGCACAACAGGTTCAGAATGGATTGTAGCCGAGTAAGCGAACCATGTTTATTGATGCCAGGGGATCGTTTTGCACGACTATCAGACCACGCTAAAGAACCGCTGCTCGCTTTCTGGAATTGGCGTTCACAGCGGTAAACCAGTTTCCATACATTTCTCGCCTGCAGATGCTGATACCGGCATTGTTTTCAATGTGACGGGTCCTGACGGGTCGGTTCATGAAATCCGTGCATTGTCTTCCGAAGTTGGTGCTACCGACCTGTGCACCGTGCTTGGCGAGCGCGCCGGTCCGCATGTGTCGACGGTCGAGCATCTTCTCGCTGCGCTTTTCGGTCTCGGCATCGACAATCTGCTTATCGAGATTGACGCAAATGAAGTTCCGATCTTTGACGGAAGTGCTGCAACCTTCGTTGACGCGTTCGATCAGGCCGGGATCGAGGTTCTCGACGTAAAGCGCCGGTATATCCGGGTGACCAAGCCGGTTCGTATCGAGAACGGCGCTTCCTGGGCGGAATTCCGTCCCTACAACGGGACGCGATTCGAGGTTTCGATCGATTTCGAGACGCCGGTGATCGGCAAGCAGACATTTGCCAGCGATGTTGATGGCACGGTGTTCCGCAACGAGTTGTCGCGGGCCCGCACATTTGGCTTCGTGCGTGATGTCGAGCGCCTCTGGGCAGCCGGCTTCGCGCTTGGATCGTCACTGGAGAACTCGCTGGTGATTGGTGACGATTCGCGCATCATCAATGCTGACGGACTGCGCTATCCTAACGAATTCGTTCGTCACAAGACACTGGACGCCATGGGCGACCTGGCGCTGGCGGGTGCACGCTTTATCGGATGCTTCCGCTCCTATCGCGGTGGTCATGCGTTGAACTCAATGGCTCTGCGGCGCCTGCTGTCGGATCGCAGCGCATTCGAGATCGTCGAGGCTGGCCGCAGTGCACGTGGACGGGCAGCGGATCTGGTCGCAGTCAATGCGCCGGTCTATGCACCCTGGATGCTCTGACGCAGTAAGTGGTGCGTGACGCGCATTCGCCACAAAAATGCGGCATTGTTTGCGGATGGCATTGCCCAAAGTGGCAGCTGTGACTACAGATTGCCAGTGATCACGGCCATTTGGCCGCAAGTGGGACAGTTCCATGGGTTTTTTGGCGGTTAGCCGGTCAGGTTCAGGGTTTCGCCTTTTGTTGGGCGCCTCGATGGTTGCGCTGCCGCTGGCAGTCTCCGGCTGCATGTCCTCTTCGGCTGATGATATGGACCTCGCGACTCTGGCGGACAGGACGGAGCCGCCGGATCAGCTCTACAACCAGGGCCTGGCCAATCTTGAGGCTGGCCGCATGGGCGAGGCCAGCAAGAAGTTCCAGGCACTGGATCGTCAGCACCCGTATTCGGAGCAGGCGCGCAAGGCGATGGTGCTTGATGCCTTCGCCAGCTACCGCAATGGCCGCTACGATGACGCGATCGCTGCCTCCAATCGCTATATCCAGCTTTATCCGACAACGCCTGATGCGGCCTATGCCCAGTACATTGTCGGCCTGAGCTATTTCCGCCAGATCCCCGACGTTACACGCGACCAGAAGTCTGCGCGCCGCGCTATTGAAGCGATGGAGCAGGTGGGGCAGCGCTGGCCGGATTCCGAGTATGTGGATGACGCCAACGAGAAAATCCGGTTTGCCCGCGATCAGCTCGCCGGCAAGGAAATGCAGGTCGGCCGCTATTATCTCGAGCGGCGTGAGTATGTCGCCTCGATCAAGCGCTTTCGCTATGTGGTGGAGAACTATTCAAACACCCGCCACATCGAGGAAGCTCTGGCACGTCTGACCGAGGCCTATTACGCGATGGGTCTGACCTCCGAGGCGCAGGCTGCTGCCGCCGTGCTTGGCCAGAACTATCCGGACAGCCAGTGGTACAAGGACAGCTACGCACTGCTGCAGAAGCAGGGGCTTGAGCCGCGCGAAAGCGGAACGTCCTGGTTGTCGGCAGCAGGCCGCGCCATCATGGGCGGCAGAGGCACCTGAAGCAGCCGCCTTGAGCGACTCGGCTTTACTCGCTAGAGCAGAATGCCCTTGATGAATCGGGCGTGCTGCTCAAACTATCGTTCGCAGCATGAGAGTTGGCCGGAAAGTCTGCAGCTTTTCGGTCTCACGCTGTAAGGCCTGGGCATGCTTTCCCGTCTTTCCATCCGAGACATAGTTCTTATCGAGAAGCTGGATGTCGACCTGACAGCCGGCCTTTCGGTGCTGACTGGCGAGACCGGTGCCGGCAAGTCGATCCTGCTGGATGCGCTTTCGCTGGCGCTTGGCGGGCGGGGAGACGCTGCGCTGGTGCGTAATGGCTCAAAGCAGGGGCAGGTCACAGCGGTATTCGATGTACCGGCAACGCATCCTGTGCGTGGCGTGCTTGCCGACAATGCGATTGACGATGACGGCGACGTTATTCTGCGCCGTCTGCAGATGGCCGACGGCCGAACCCGCGTCTTTATCAACGACCAGCCGTCGAGCGTCGCGCTGATGCGGCAGGTCGGGCATGCGCTGGCGGAGATTCACGGCCAGCATGATGACCGGGCGCTGGTGGATGCGGCTGCCCACCGCGCGTTGCTGGATGCTTTTGGCGCGCACGCTGCGCCGCTGGCGACAGTGCGTGCAGCCTGGAAAGACTGGCGCGAGGCCGAGCAGGCGCTGGCGAGGCACAAGGCGCGGGTTGAGGCGGCGGCGCGCGAGGCGGAATATCTGCGCAATTCGGTTGACGAACTGGTGCAGATCGACCCGCAGCCAGGCGAGGAAACGGCGCTTGCCGAGCGGCGCACCCTGATGATGCGTTCAGAGAAGATCGCGGCGGATGTGCGCGACGCCGAGGACATCCTGTCAGGTCCGGCTGCGGCCTCGCCAACGCTGGCCGCGCTGCTGCGGCGCCTGCAACGCAAGGCGGCGGACACGCCTGGCCTGCTGGATGATATCGTTGCGGCACTGGATCAATCACTGGTCTCGCTGGACGCGGCGCAGGCGGCTGTGTCGCACGCGCTTCGGGAGATCAATTTTGACCCTGCAGAGCTCGAGCGGGCAGAGGAGCGGCTGTTTGCGCTGCGGGCAATCGCGCGCAAGCACAACACATCTGTGGATGATCTCGCGGCCTTGCGCGACACGATGGCAGCGGACCTGGCCGATCTCGACGCAGGTGCTGACAAGCTCGGCAAACTGGAGAAACAGGCGGCACAGGCGCAGGACACCTATGATGCGGCGGCCCTGCATCTTTCGGAATTGCGCATTGGCGCGGCTGCGGGGCTGCGTGCAGCCGTCATGGCCGAATTGCCGGCGCTCAGACTTGAACGCGCGGAGTTTATCGTCGAGCGGCAGAGCGACCCTGACAGTCGAGGCGAGGACGGGATCGATCAG
>CAYZQP010000205.1:4581-7093 GCA_964480545.1 uncultured Mesorhizobium sp.
GGTCGAGTTCTGGGTCAGGACCAATCCTGGTGCGCGGCCCGGACCGATGATGAAAGTTGCATCCGGGGGCGAGCTTTCGCGATTTCTCCTGGCGCTGAAAGTTGCGCTGGCGGACCGTGGGTCAGCGCCGACGCTGGTGTTTGACGAAATCGACACCGGGGTAGGGGGCGCGGTAGCCGATGCCATCGGTCAACGCCTGGCGCGGCTGGCAAAGACGGTGCAGGTCCTCTCGGTGACGCACGCGCCGCAGGTTGCGGCACGCGCGGATACGCATTTTCTGATCTCGAAGTCAGGCAAGGACAAGGTGGCGACGCAGGTTGTGGAAATGGACCGTGCGTCCCGCCAGGAAGAGATTGCGCGCATGCTCGCCGGTGCCAGCATCACCGACGAGGCGCGCGCTGCGGCAGAGCGGTTGATGCGGGAGAATTTCTGAACTGGACTATCTGCCGCTAGATTCTGCCTTAGCTCCGCTCCCATATCACTTGAGAGTACCGATCCATTTATTCTTGATACATGATATCGATGGGTAAATCGATTCATGGGGGATGTCGAGAATGGAACCTGGTCTTTCCGAATCAGAATACAGGTCTAAACAGATTGACCTATTGAATCGTGATTTAAATATAAAAGAAGCTGATCACGCTAGGCAGAGAATCTCTACTCCATTGTTTGTTGCGATAGTTGCTGCATCGATAGGAATTTTTGGGAATATCGGGGCATCTTTGCTTAACGCGCACCATGAACGGCAATTGGCAAGTCAATCGTCTGACGCTCAACTCGCGATAGAGCGTGAACGACTGTATGGAGGCCTCATAACTGAGGTGATGAAGACTGGCGATTCAGATGGTGCATTGAGGAACTATCAGTTTCTTTTTGAGAGCGAATTGTTGCCGAAATCGAGATATGTGGCGCTCCACAAGTACGTTGAGAAAGCCGTTCGCGAAGGGACGCCGGTGGCCTTCTTGCCCGCAGCCGAGAATTCTTCGCGGATATTGGGGTGCGGTTCAGTTGCTGATGCCAGTCGGCAGATTGAGCAGATACTAAGTAAAGCACCAGAAGATGCTACCCGTTGGCTAGGCATTGCCTTCCGGGAGATTGGCGTCTGTGAAAGAACTGAAGAAGGGGCACGTCGTGTGTCCGAATATCTTGATTCTTACGGAGTGGACCCAGCCCGATTTGGGATTGTCCAGACTCCATGGTCTTCCGCTTTTGTCTGGTGGGTTCTCATGCGTGCGGGCCTTGAGGAACAGAGGAAGGACGGTCCAGAGATATCAAAGAGAGGAATAGCGACAAAAAGCCCTCAAATTGGCGATATCATTTTCGTAAGATCGGGACCGGATCGTCGGTTCACCCTCACTGGATTTTATCTAGGGGAACAAGACGGAAAAGTTCTTGTGTTGGCTGGCAACGTGGCAAATAGCGTCAGATTCATAACGTATGAGCCGTCGCGCATTATCGAATACCGAAAGGCTGCTTTACCGTGAACGTTAGGGATCGTGCTCCTCGTTCGAAGAGGCAGAAGAGCGACCAGTCAGCTTGAACGGTTGCCAATGAAACCGTCGAGCAGCGCTACGGTGGTATCAGGTCGGCAACGCAATAAAACAGACTTGACTTTATTCCTATTTCGTGATTTCATAGCCCGTCGAAAGAGTACCTGAATGTCACGCAGGACGGTTTGGATCGAGGAAAGGTAGGTTAGGCAGCGCAGCAACGCGCGGCGGCTTTCGTTCGCCGGTCTGGCTGTGCGTCCTGCTTGCGGGGGCCGGTCATGAGCCGCGTCGCCGCAAATATAAAGGTCCGCAACATCTGGACCGCCGTGTTTTGCATGCTGGTCTTCATGGCAATGATTAGGTCCGCGTCTTCCTTTCGATGACTGATCCAGGACGATCTGACGGCGCTTGACCGGATGACCGGGGGAGGTCCGCCAAGTGCGGCTGAAATCATGTATCTTCAAGTGCAGATGCTGATTGCTGCCGGCTATGCCGTGGTCGAGCGCATGTATGACGTCTACCGCGAGCCGTACGAGCGATTCAAGGAACATGCGCGCGGGGCGGTGTTCTCGGTGCCCATGCTGTTGGCGTTTGATGAGAACCTGCCATCGCGCAAGCGCCTCGTTTCTTCCTGACGACATTTCCCCAGAACAGAACCCGCTTTCCTTTTGGCGACGCCATCGCGTTCACCGAGCGTAATTCTGCGCCAAGAGGTAAGCTCCCTCCGGCCCCTAACCCCAAACTGTTTCGATGCCCATGACCTCGGTCAGTCGGGCAGGCATTTGGGCGTCTTACGTCAGGAGATTGCCGTGAAGCCCTTGAATTTTCGCCTTTCAGACCAGCATAGTCCGGCCCGGATTCGGTTGGGGATTGGGTATGACTGAGCTCGCCAAGGCAGTAGATGACCTCTCGCGGGAAGAGGCGGCGCAGGAGCTGGAAAGGCTGTCGCTGGAGATCGCGGAGCATGACCGGCGCTATCATGGCGAGGATGCGCCGACGATTTCGGATGCAGACTATGATGC
>CAYZQP010000206.1:0-7091 GCA_964480545.1 uncultured Mesorhizobium sp.
TGCCTTGAGCCCAAGCGCATGGAGCCAGTGCGGTAGCGGGCCGATCATCGGGTTGAACAGCCAGGCCCAGGTGAGACCGGACAGGAATGTCGGCACCGCCCAGGGCAGAAACACCACAGCCTGCACCAGCTTGCGACCGGCGAACTCGCGGTCGAGCAGAAGTGCTAGGCCAAGGCCCAGGAAGAACTGGAAGAACAGGCTGGCGACGGTCCACCACAGCGTGTTCCACAGTGCCTGGTGCAGCACCGTGTCAGTGAGCATCGCCTCGTACTGGGCGAAGCCGACAAACTCGGAGCGGAAGGCGGAGAATTTGCGGAAGGAATAGCTGATGCCGATGATCAAGGGCACCAGCAGAACGGTGACGAGCAGAATGATTGCCGGGCCGAGATACAGCCATGGCTCGATGCGCGCAGCGAGGTTCGAACTTCGGCGTAAGGGTGGTGATGTGGCGGCGATTGTCATTGGGCGCTAGATGTTGGCGAAACCGGAGTGTCCAGGTCAGTGAGGGGCCGCGCCAACTTTCTGCGCAGCCCCTCACGCCCCCGCAAACGGGGCAAGCAAGAGCTATTTTTTGTTCTTCGCCATCCACTCCTGTTGTTCCTTCGTCAGGAAGGCGGCCCACTCGTCGGCGACGGTTTTTGCGTCTTTCTGGCCGAGCAACACTTCCTGGAAGTTCTTGATGGCGACCTGGTCGACGAAGTTGCCGAGGTTTTCGAGATGCGTCGGCGGTGTGACCATTTCGTATTTTTGCGGATCGCTGAGCTGTTCGAACCAGCCCTTGAACTGCTCGGTCCTGAAGCTCGCATCCTGATCGGCGCCATTGTGGATCGGCAGTACCCCGACGATCTTTGCCCATTCCAGGTTCTGCTTGTTGCCAAGCAGATGCGCCATCAGCTTCCAGGAGTCCTCCTTGGCATCTGAATCGGCAAACATGGCCCAGCCCGCATATCCGAGCGTCGGATAGGACTTGCCATTCGGGCCGACAGGCATAGGTGCGACGGCAAAATCTTCCGCCGGCATCTTCTCGGCAACACCGAGCAGTGCGTCAGGGTCCTGGTTCAGCATGGCGCAGGTGCCGGTGTAGAAGCCGGTTACCGTCTCGTTGAAGCCCCAGGTCACCGAGTCCTTCGGTGCGAGGCCCTCCTTGTACATGTCTGCCAGCATCTGCAGGCCGGCGATGGAGCCGGGCTCGTTGAAGGTCGAGGTGCCGTCTTCGGTGAAGTAACCGCCCTTGCCCTGTGCGATGTTCATCCACATGTGCATGCCGTTGAAAGCACCGGGGCCGCCGCGCAGGCAGTAGCCATACTTGCCGGGCAGCGCGGAAATCTTCTTCGAGAAATCGACGAACTCGGTGAGGTCGGCCGGCGGCCGGTCCAGCCCGGCTTCCTTGAACAGCTTCTTGTTCCAGAACAGCGCGTTGATGTAGTAGCCGTAGGGGACCATGTACTGCTTGCCGCCAACGGTGGAGCCGAACTCCTTGGCGCGCTCACCCAGTGTTGCTGCTTCCGGCCAGTTGGCCATGAATGGGCCGAGGTCCTCAAGCTGGCCGTTATTGGCGTAGAGGCCCATCCAGCGCTCGGGCATTTCGACAATGTCTGGCGTGTCGCCGGCCTGCACCATGGTCAGGAATTTTTCGAAGGCCTGGCCCCATGGCAGGGAGATCAACTCGACCTTCACGCCGGGGTTGGCGGATTCGAACTCGGCGATCTGCTTCTTCAGGAATTCGGTACGCGGCGGGCTGGTGATGACCTCGACCATTTTCAGCGTCGTGTCAGCCAAAGCACCGGAGGCCATGATGGCCAGCCCGGTGGCTGCGCCGAGCAGAACTTTCAGATTTTTCATGTTGCATGCTCCCATTGTTCGACGTCTATCTTCTTGCTTTTTCGAAGGCCTGCGCGACGTCCGCCCACAGGTCTTCGGTATCTTCCAATCCGATGTTGAAGCGGATGGTGTTCGGGCTGACGCCGAAGCGCGCCATCGAATTCACATCCGGGGTTTGTTCCAGCGATGCCTTGGCCGGCACCACCAGGCTCTCATGTCCACCCCACGACACGCCGATCCTGAACAGTTGCAGGGCATCGACGAAAACCGGGATATCGATGTCGTCCGCAACCTCGAAAGAGAACAGCCCGGCATAGCCCGCCAGCGTCTTCTTGCCGGGGTGGTTTGAATAGAGCGGGTGGTTCACCCGCTCGACCGAGGCGTGGCCCTTCAGGCGCTCGGCAATCGCCAGCCCGCTCTTCATGTGATGCGGCATACGCAAGGGCAGGGTGCGCAGACCGCGGATCAGCAGCCAGGCCTCAAATGGCGAGAGCTTCGCCCCCAGGAAGGAATAGGTCTGCTCGTTGATGCGCCGGATGTGCTGAGACGACCCCGCGACAACGCCGGCCACCGTGTCGCTATGGCCGCAGAGATATTTGGAGGCCGAGTGCAGGACGAGGTCAACGCCGTGGCGGATCGGCTTCTGGAAGACGGGCGTTGCCCATGAATTGTCGATGGTGGTGACTGCACCGTGGCTGCGGGCGAGTGCAGTCAGCGCTTGAAGATCCTGCAGCTCGAACATCATGGATGTCGGGCTCTCGAGATAGAGCAGCTTCGCGCCCGGCAGCGCGGCAGCGACGGCATCGGGGTCGGAGCCATCGACATAGTCGACCTTGATGTTCATGCGCGGCAGGAAACGCTCGAACAGGCGGTAGGCGTCGCCATAGCAGTTGCGGACGACGACGATGCGGTCGCCAGCACCGGCAAAGGCCAGCACGGTCGCGGCAATCGCGCCCATGCCGGAGGAGAAGCCGCGGGCAGCTTCAGCACCCTCAAGCGCTGCTATCCTGGTCTCGAACTCCATCACGGTCGGATTGTTGCCACGCGAATAGATCGGCTGGCTGGATTTGCCGGCAAAGGTCGCGGCCATCTCGGCATAGTTGGCGAAGGTGAAAAGCGAGGTCTGGTAGATCGGCGGCACTACTGCGCCACCCGGGAATGGATCGTCATGTGCCAGCAGGGTCTGCGCTTCGGCGAGCCAGGCGAACTCGTCCGGTGACGGGATTTCGTTCATGACCCTGATCCCTGCTTGAGTCTGGCTGCGCCGCGTTTGAGGTCGTCCTCTACCGTGGCGATCAGCTTCAGCGCCTCAGCCCGTGCGCCATCCGGGTCACTGGCGGCAATGCGCTCAAACATGGTGCGATGATAGGGGAAGCTGGCATGCCCGAAGTCGCGCATCCCGAGTGGATGCTCCCAGAAACGGTGAAAGACATCCTGCATGGCAGAGATAATTTGCTCGAAGAGCGGGTTGCGGGATGCCCGATAGACGGACTGGTGAAACTCCCAGTCAGGGTCGGAGTTCTGCCCTTTGGTGTCGAGAAAGACGCGCTCCATCGTTTCGAGCTTCGCGGCGATCAACTCGATATCCCCGGCTGTGGCGCGAAGCGCGCAATGCGCTGCGGCCTCGGCCTCGAGCGCGCGGCGAATTTCGAGCGTGTGCATCAGGCTTTCAAAGTCCTGTCCACCCGGCAGGGTGAGCGGCATGTGCAGCATGTTGGGCGAGACTTCGGCCTTGAGATAGGTGCCGCTGCCATGCCGGCGCTCGACGAGACCGAGGCCCTCCCAGCGCGTCAGCGCCTCGCGCACGGTGTTGCGGGAGACTTTCAGACGTTCCGCCAGAACACGCTCGGTTGGCAATCTTGCACCAGGCGTCAGTTGCTCCTGCCGCACGAAGCGGGCCAGCGAATCCAGCACGGCCTCATCGCGTGCGGTGACCTGAATGGGAGCAAGCGCGCCGACCATAAGCCCTCAATTGGTAAAGTGGCTCAACCAATTTGAACGGTTGGGATCGGCGTGTCAATCGAGTTTCAAATGTCGCGCGGCGCGCATGTCCTTTCGGCGCTGGAAGCGCACGTCCGGGCAATGATGGAGTGCAGGAGATCTAGCGCGGACGCAGTCCGTCAGCTTCGACCGCCGAAGAGGCGCGCACTTCCGGGCCGAGTGGCCAGGCCTCTTCGATCACATAGGGGCCACCGCCGACAGAGTCGCGTGACGACATCAGCACGAAGCGGCCGACCTTGAACGGCAGTGTCGAGAAATTGCCGCGCGCCGACAGATAATGCGCGACCTCACCAGGTGATGAGTTGCGCAGCCGTGCCACCGTTACATGCGGCGTGAACTTGCGCTGATCGGCTGGCAGACCAAGCCGGGTGGCGATGCGGTCGATTTCTCCCTGCAGCCCGTTCAGCTCCGGCGAAGGCTCGGTGCCGGCCCAGATCGCGTTCGGCTTCTTGCCACCGAACTGGCCGACGCCGGACAGCGCGAGCTGGAATGAAGGGCGATGCACGCGGTCGAGCTGGGCTGCGATTTCGTCGGCGAGATAGCCTTCTATGTCGCCGAAGAAGCGCAATGTCAGGTGATAATTCTCAACATCGATCCAGCGGGCACCAGGCAGGCCGCCGCGCAGGAGCGAGAGGGAAAGGGCTGCGTCGCGAGGAATCTCGAGTGCGGTAAACAGTCGGGGCATGGAACAGAACCCTCCTCGAATCGAACGCTGGCACCTAGCGAATCATCGATTGGAACCAGCGTAAAGCGGTTTGTTGAACTCTTGGTTACCCCCAAGGGCTTCCAGCAGTTACCCCTGTGGATGGCTTTTCAGCACCTCCTCGATAACCGGCAAAAAGCCTTCGACCATGCGGTCGATGCCAGCGGCATTGGGATGCATGCCATCCTCCAGCAGGAACGCCTTGTCGGCGGCCACCCCTTCCAGAAAGAACGGATAGAGCGTCAGCCCATGCTTTTCGGCCAGGCGCGGATAGATCGCATCAAACGCTGCCTGATAGTCTGGGCCAAGGTTTGGGGCGGCCCGCATGCCCGCCAGCAACATGGTGATGTTGCGCGCCTTCAGGCGGTTGATCATCTCCTCAAGGTTCTTTTCGGTGATCTCCGGACTGATGCCGCGCAGCATGTCATTGGCACCGAGTTCCAGAATGACCAGCTTCACGCCGTCCTGCACCGACCAGTCGAGGCGGGACAGCCCGCCACTTGATGTGTCGCCCGACACACCGGCATTCTCGATCTGGACGTCATGGCCCTTGGCCTTGAGGGCTGCCTGCAGCTTCTCCGGAAAGCTTTCGCCGGGCTGCAGACCATAGCCCGCCATCAGGCTGTCGCCGAGGCCAACAATGCGCAGCGGGTCCGCCAGAGCCGAAGTCACCAACATAAGCAGTGCCGCAAGCGTGATCGCAAATTGTTTGATTGACGTCATCATTTACCCATATCAGGACGATCTACCCGTCCCATTCTTCTCCCATATAGGACCTTATTGTGACAGACCCAGTGATTGAGCTGAAGGATGTGCGGCTGCGGTTGGGCCAGGGCGCATCCTCGGTGCAGGTGTTGGACGGCGTCACGCTGGACGTCGCGCCGGGCGAAACAACCGGCATTGTCGGTCCATCCGGCTCCGGCAAGTCGACCTTGCTAATGGTGCTGGCTGGCCTCGAGCGCATCGACAGCGGGCTGGTGAAGATCGCAGGCGAGCAGATCAATGGCCTCACGGAAGATCAGGTCGCGGCGTTTCGCGGCAAGCATGTCGGCATCGTCTTCCAGTCCTTCCACCTGATCCCCAACATGACTGCTATCGAAAATGTCGCCGTGCCGCTGGAGCTTGCGGGACGCCGCGATGCCTTCGAAATTGCCCGTGCCGAGCTGGAGGCCGTAGGTCTGGGACAGCGCACTGCGCATTACCCCGGCCAGCTCTCGGGCGGCGAACAGCAGCGTGTAGCGATTGCCCGTGCGCTGGCTCCAAGCCCGCGCATTCTGATCGCCGACGAACCCACCGGCAATCTCGATCAGACCACCGGCCGGCAGATTTCCGACCTGCTCTTTGCCAAGGCCAGGGAGCGCGGCATGACTCTCGTTCTGGTCACCCACGACCCATCGCTGGCCGAGCGTTGCGACCGCCAGGTGGCGATGCGCTCGGGCAGGATTGAAGCCGGTGCCAGCAGCACCCGGACGGTTGAGAGGCTGAGCGCCTAAGTCACACAGATGTGACGGGCACCAGCAAATGTCAGGCGTAAGTTCGATCATTCACCAAGGGAGATGGACATGGAACTGAACCGCAGGGAACTCATCATCGGCTCCGCCGCTCTGACCGCCGGCGCGACGCTTGGCCTGCCCGCCTGGGCGCAGCTCGCGCTTGTTGGCCACGCCCAGTACAAGGTCGGCGACATCACCGTGACCGCCATCGGCGACGGCTTCGCCGAGCGCCCGCTCGAGGGCTTCATCAAGAAT
Organism: uncultured Mesorhizobium sp.; assembly: GCA_964480545.1. Taxonomy (GTDB): domain Bacteria; phylum Pseudomonadota; class Alphaproteobacteria; order Rhizobiales; family Rhizobiaceae; genus Mesorhizobium_G. The sequence continues at coordinate 6,274 of CAYZQP010000206.1, forward strand.
GCCGAACTGGCCGACGTGCAGAAGGTGCTTCAGGATCAAGGCCTGCCAACCGACAAGCTGCAGATCAGCTTCACCACGCTGGTGATCCAGAACGGTGACCAGATCACGCTGATCGACACCGGCAATGGCGATTCCGGTGCGCCAACCTCCGGCAAATGGATGGAGAATTTCACCGCTGCCGGCTTCAACCCGACTGCCGTCAACACTATCGTGTTCAGCCATTTCCACGGCGACCATGTGAACGGCTTCCGCCTGAAGGATGGCACAGCCGTATTCCCCAACGCGCAGGTGCTGGTGCCCGAGGCCGAGTGGGCTTTCTGGATGGACGACGCCAAGATGAACAGCGCGCCCGAGGGCATGAAGGGCGCGTTCGCCAACGTGCGCCGCGTGTTCCAGCCGATTGCCGCCAACGTGACGCAGTTTCAGGCCGACAAGGAAATCGTGCCCGGCATCACGGCAATCGCGGCACCGGGCCACACGCCGGGCCACACCGTGTTCCGGCTATCTTCTGGCGACGGCAACCTGATGGTGATGTCGGACACGACAAACCACCCGGCTCTGTTTGTAAAGAACCCCGACTGGACCGCCGTGTTCGACATGGACGGACCGCAGGCCATCGAGACCCGCCGCAAGCTGCTGGATCAGGCTGCCGCCGACAAGGTCCGGACCGCCTTTTACCACGCGCCCTTCCCCGCCAATGGCACGATCGAGAAGGACGGCAACGGCTTCACGTTTGTGCCGACTGCGTGATCGATGAACTTGGTCGACCCCCACTCCGTCTCGCTTCGCTCGACACCTCTCCCCCGATTGCGGGGGGA
>CAYZQP010000207.1:0-1957 GCA_964480545.1 uncultured Mesorhizobium sp.
CGTCATCAACGAAGAGCGCTCCGTTGGTTTCTACAAGGCCGCTTTCGCGCTCGAGATCGCCGACCGGCTGGATTTCGAGACGTTTACGCTGGTCTATTTGCGCAACGCCGAAGCTGATTTTGAAGTCGAGCTGACCATCAACAAGGATCGCACCGAGCCTTACAATCTGGGCGACGGCTACGGTCATATCGCTTTTTGCGTCGACAATCTGGATGCCGAGCACGCCCGTTTCGAGGCGGCTGGCTTCAGCCCCCGGAAAATCGTCGAGTTCAACAAGGATGGGGCGCTGCTCGCGCGGTTTTTCTTCGTCGAGGATCCCGACGGCTACAAGATCGAGGTTCTGCAGAGACACGGACGATATCAATAGGGACCAGCCGGCGCGAGGAGGTGCCGGCCGACCCAGCCAGCCAGAGCGCCAGGGGCGCTAGCAAGCAAGGGAGGATAGACATGGTTACAGTCATCAATCGGTCGCCGGGGCTGTCCCGGCGTGACCTGCTCAAGCGCGGTACTGCCGCCGGCGCAGTGCTTGTCATCAGCGGCTCTGCGGTTCTGTCGGCTACCGAAGCCTGGGGCATCGAGACCACGGCGCTGCAACCGCAGACGATGGCCACGCTGATCCAGCTGGCACGCGATATCTACCCGCACGACCAACTCGCGGATCGCTTCTACGCCATCGCGGTGAAGTCGCATGATGAGAGCGCCGGCAAGGACCCGAAGCACAAGGAGATGATCGAGGCCGGCATTGCCGATCTCGACCGCCGCGCCGGCGACGGCGGCTATACCGGGCGCGGCTGGGAAGCTGATCGGGTGAAGATCCTGCACGAGATCGAGCAGACACCATTCTTCCAGGCAATTCGTGGCGGGCTGGTGGTTGGTCTCTATAACCAGAAGGAGACCTGGCCGATCTTCGGATACGAAGGCGAGTCCTACACCAAGGGCGGGTACATCACCCGCGGCTTTGACGACATCGAGTGGCTGTAGCGCCGGGCACCGGCTGCAACTGACCCGTCTGAAATTCTGGCCTTTGGGAGGAACAAATGGCTGCACCTTACGATCTTAACGACGACAGCGTGGTCGTCATCATCGGCTCCGGCGCGGGCGGTGGTACGCTCGGCAATGAACTCGCCCAGAAGGGCATTGACGTGGTTATCCTCGAGGCGGGTCCGCGCATCGAGTACGAGGACTTCATCAATGACGAGTGGGACTCGTTCGGCCAGCTCGCCTGGCTCGACAACCGCACAACGTCGGGTGAATGGCGCGTCGCGAAGGACTTTCCCAACCTCCCGGCCTGGATCGTCAAGGCGGTAGGCGGCACCACCACCCACTGGGCCGGCGCGTCGCTGCGCTTTCAGGAACACGAGTTCAGGACGCTGAGCCACTACGGCAAGGTGGAGGGCGCAAACCTCCTCGACTGGCCGCTGACGCTGGCCGAACTCGAGCCCTATTACGCCAGGGCCGAGGACAAGATGGGCGTGACCCGGACGCATGGCATTGAGGGTCTGCCAGGCAACAATAACTTCAAGATATTCAAGGCTGGCGCCGACAAGCTCGGCTACAAGGAATGTCATACCGGCAACATGGCCATCAACACGGACATGCGCGATGACCGCATGGCCTGCCAGCAAACAGGCTTCTGCTTCCAGGGCTGCAAGTGGGGCGCGAAATGGTCGACGCTCTACACCGAGATCCCCAAGGGCGAGGCCACCGGCAAGCTTGAGGTGCGACCAAACTCCTTCGCGCTGAAGATTGAGCATGATGACAGCGGCAAGGTCACCGGAGTTGTTTACGCCGACAAGGACGGCAACCAGCAACGCCAGAAGGCCAGGCTGGTCTGCGTCGCCTGCAATTCCATCGAGAGCCCGCGCCTGCTGTTGAACTCGGCCTCGAGCAAATACCCGGACGGGCTGTCCAACTCGTCGGGACAGGTGGGCAAGAACTACATGCGCCACATGACCGG
>CAYZQP010000207.1:1967-7055 GCA_964480545.1 uncultured Mesorhizobium sp.
GGCTCGGTTTACGGCATCTTCGAGAACAAGGTGCATTTCTACCGCGGCACCACCATGGCCGGCATCATTCGCGATGAGGCACGGCACGACCCGTCGCGCGGTTTTGTCGGCGGCTACGAACTGGAAACGCTGGCACTCGGCGTTCCATTTATGGCGGCGTTCCTGGATCCGGGTGGCTGGGGCAGGCCATTTGCCTCGGCGATGGACAAGTATGCCCACATGGCCGGCATGTGGATCGTCGGAGAGGACATGCCGCAGGAGCAGAACGCGATCACCCTGCACAAGGAGCTCAAGGACGCCCACGGCCTGCCCATTCCGGATGTGCACTTCACCGATCATCCGAATGACGTGGCCATGCGCAATCACGCCTACAAGCAGGGCAAGGCGGTCTATGAGGCGGTTGGCGCGACCCGCACATTCCCGACACCACCATATCCTTCAACCCACAATCTGGGGACAAACCGGATGAGTGCCGAGGCGAAGGACGGTGTCGTCAACGGCCACGGCCAGTCGCACGACATCAAGAACCTTTTTATCAGCGATGGCAGCCAGTTTACTACCGGCGGGGCCGAGAATCCGACCCTGACGATTGTAACGCTGGCCATCCGGCAGGCTGATTACATCGCCAGGGAGATGGGGGCCAAGAATATCTAGAAAAGAAAAATTATGATAAGTGTAAGTAAGTGAATTTGTATGGATACAAAGTAAATCTGCAATTTTTGATAGAAAAGTAGATTTCTGTCCGCCTTGCGGAAAACGACATAGAGCAGAACGGGCCCCGGCAAAACCCGGGGCTTGTCTGCTTGTGGCGCCAGGCGTGAATGCAAGTCCAGGCGCGCGCGGAGCTATTGTCGCTCGTGTTGCTGGAAGGGTTGCTGGGCGCCTCAGCCATCGATCCCGGAACGCAGCGTCCCGCGAGAGGCGCCTGAAGGCTCCGGTCCGGCGGCCCGAACGGCATATCCGGGGATCGAACCCGGGCACCTGATCTGGCCAGATTCGGGCCGCAGGCAACAAAAAACCCCGGATTTTACCGGGGTTTTGGCGTTCAGGAGAAGAAAAATTCTACCTGATTGCAATCAGGCGATGTGCTTCTCAGTTCGGCTTTTCTTCGGCCATTGCGGCATCATGATACCAGCCGTCCAAATCAACATGCAGGGCAGGGCGGTTGTCATTCTCGATGGCTGCGACTGCACGGCGGCGCGCAAGCTCACGGCGTCCGCCGGCAGGGAAGGCGAGAATTGTGGCGGTGCGATTGGATTCGATGTGGCCGTCCATGGCGTCTTCCTCTTTTTTCGGACCGGGTTCACTGACCGAAGAGATACGGTCTGATGGCTAACTATGCAAGTTATTTTATAGATAAACTGTAAATGGCGAAAAAATCAGCAATTTCTACTTATGCACGGCATATATGCACAAATTGTATCTCGTTTTTGTGCGATGCAGCGAAAACAATACTGCGCTCGCGAGCAGTCGCGAATGGCGTGCGATCAGGCACCGGCGAAAACCGCCAAATCCTGCACAAATCGTGAGCAAAATCGCTGTTTTTGCGAGTTTGGGGAGCAAATTTCGAACTGGCACGTGAGTTGCTTTGTTGTTTGCGGGCTGCCCGGACGACGGGTCCCAAGGCGGGGACTGGTGTTGAGTAACCCGCTGTCCAGGCAGAAATGAAAACGAACAAGAGGCGACAATGACGAAATTCAAGCTCGAATACATCTGGCTCGATGGCTACAAGCCGGTTCCGAACCTGCGCGGCAAGACCCAGGTGAAGGAATTCGATTCGTTCCCGACACTCGAGCAACTCCCGCTGTGGGGCTTTGATGGTTCGTCGACGTTGCAGGCCGAGGGTGGCTCGTCAGACTGCGTCCTGAAGCCTGTGGCTGTGTATCCTGATCCAGCACGCACCAACGGCGCGCTGGTCATGTGCGAAGTCATGATGCCGGACGGGATTACCCCGCATGAGACCAATGCCCGCGCCACCATCCTCGATGACGAGGGCACCTGGTTCGGCTTTGAGCAGGAATATTTCTTCTACAAGGACGGCCGTCCGCTCGGTTTCCCCGAGCATGGTTTTCCGGCCCCCCAGGGCCCTTACTACACCGGCGTCGGCTTCAAGAATGTCGGGGACATCGCCCGCAAGATCGTCGAAGAGCATCTCGACCTCTGCATCGAGGCCGGCATCAACCATGAAGGCATCAATGCTGAGGTGGCCAAGGGCCAGTGGGAGTTCCAGATTTTCGGCAAGGGTTCGAAGAAGGCCGCCGATGAGATCTGGATGGCGCGCTACCTGCTGGAGCGTCTGTGCGAAAAGTACGGCATCGACATCGAATATCACTGCAAGCCGCTGGGCGACACCGACTGGAATGGCTCGGGCATGCACTGCAACTTCTCCACCAAATTCATGCGAGAAGTTGGCGGCAAGGCCTATTTCGAGGCTCTGATGTCGCGGTTCGAAAAGAACCTGATGGATCACATCGCCGTCTACGGTCCGGACAACGACAAGCGCCTGACCGGCAAGCACGAGACCGCGCCGTGGAACAAGTTCTCGTGGGGCGTGGCCGACCGTGGTGCGTCGGTGCGCGTGCCGCACTCGTTCATCAAGAACGGCTACAAGGGCTACCTCGAGGATCGCCGCCCGAATTCGCAGGGCTGCCCTTACCAGATCGCCTCGCAGGTTCTGAAGACTGTCAGCGAAGTTCCGCTGGCTGATTTCCAGAAGGCCGCTGCATAAAGACTTTCGCATCCTCCAGACGAAAGCACCCGGCGGAGCAATCCGCCGGGTTTTTTGTTAGGCCGATCACGGCTATTGAGCCGCAATGCAATGGATACTTCAACAATTCGAGGACACCGAGAAACTGGCCGAAGCGCTTGACCGGTTGGGCATCGTCTATAGCTGGCACAAGGTCGTGCCGTTTGTCGGTGACCTCAAGCCTGAGCCCGTCATCGAGAACCCTGACGCCGTGGTGATGTTCGGTGCCTATTCGCTGTGGCGGTACGCCGAGCGCCATGGGTACCGACCTGGTGTTTTCAAGCTACGCCCTTTCCTGCACGAAGTGGTTTGGCAGCGCTTCATGTTGAACGGAACGGATGCGTTGCTACTGACACCTGCGGACGTGCCGGCGCGGCTGGCAGGGCAGACCAGAGACTGGTTTGTCCGCCCGGTGGACGACAGCAAGGAACTGGCTGGCAACGTGATGACCTCTGCCGATATCGTTGCGATGTGCGAAACGTTGCTGGTGCTTTCAGAGGATGAAATTCCGGCAGGATCGCTGCGGCACGATACGCTGCTGATGCTTTCCGAACCGGTGAAGGTTCTGCGCGAATGGCGGCTTTGGGTCGTCGACCAGCGCGTCGTCACGTGGTCGCTGTATCGCGAGGCTGGCCGCGTCGTGTACCGCGAAGAGATTGACGACGATGTGCTCGCCTTTGCGCAGCGCATGGTCGATATCAACCCGGGATATGCGCCAGCCTATGTGCTGGACGTTTGCCGCACTGCTGATGGTCTGAAGTTGCTCGAGACGAACTGCATAAACGCTGCTGGCTTCTACGCCGCCGATCTTTTCCGTTTGGCGGCCTCACTGGACAGCATGGAAAGTTGAGTCAAAGTGGCGCCAATATCGTCTGCGCCGGTCAGTAGCGGAACTGCTCGGCCAGAATGCGCTCGTTCCACGAGTGGCTGGGATCAAACAGCAGCGTCGCGGTCAGGTTCCGGGATTCGCGAACCGTGACGCTGGACACCGACTTGACCTCCTCGTGGTCGGCCGAGGCGTTGACCGGCCGCTTGCCCGGCTCGAGCACGTCAAACCGCACCGTCGATTTGTCGGACAGCAGTGCGCCGCGCCAGCGTCTTGGGCGGAACGGGCTGACCGGGGTCAGGGCGAGCAATGGCGCGTCCAGCGGCAGGATTGGGCCGTGCGCAGAAAGATTGTAGGCGGTCGACCCGGCCGGCGTCGCGACCATCACCCCGTCGCACGATAATTCCTCCAGCCGCACCTGATCATCAACTGTTATCCGGATCTTTGCTGTCTGGTAGGATTGACGCCACAGCGCGACCTCATTGATCGCGAGCGCGGTCGCATGCTCACCGTCTGATGTGAGCGCGGTCATTTCCAGTGGGTGGATCGTTTCTGCGACCGCAGAACTGATACGGTCGCGGAGGCCTTCCTCGCGGTACTGGTTCATCAGGAACCCGATGGTGCCGCGGTTCATGCCGTAAACCACCTTGCCCGAGGTCATGGTCTCGCGAAGCGTCTGCAACATGAAGCCGTCACCGCCCAGCGCAACGATGACATCGGCGTCCTCCAGAGTGGTCTGGCCGTAGAGGCGGGTCAGCCGCGCAAGCGCCTTGCGGGCTTCCGGCGCATCGGACGAGACAAAGGCCAGTCGTGGATCAGTGGGCATGCGGGGCAGGGCCTTGAATGCAGTAGATGACCGGGTAGCATGCGACCGGCTGACTGCAAAGGGCGGATGATTCAATGAAGATTGATGGCGGGTGCCATTGCGGAGCGATCCGCTACGAGGCTGAAATTGACCCGGAAAAGGTCTCGGTATGTCATTGTACGGACTGCCAGCAACTCACCGGAACCGCGTTCCGCGTGACTGTGCCGGCAACGGAAGCCGAGTTTCGCATCCTGTCGGGCGAGCCGACCATATACATCAAGGCAACGGCGGATAGCGGCACACGCCGCGCCCAGGCTTTCTGCGGGCATTGCGGTTCACATCTCTATGTTACCGGCGTCGATCCCGGACCCAAAATCTATGGCATTCGGGCAGGCACCGCGCGCCAGCGCCGCGATCTCGTGCCAAAACGCCAGATCTGGCACCAGTCGGCGCTGGACTGGGTGGATACGATTGGCGACCTGCCAGCGGTTGAAAAGGCGTAGCGACCGGGCGTCGGCCCTGTTGGGCCGCCCCATCGGAGCGGAGAGCAAAGCGAACACGCGTGAGAGCCCGGACCATCCGGTCCGCAAGCCCGACCGGGCGTCGGCCCTGTTTGGCCGCCCCATCGGAGCGGAGAGCAAAGCGAACACGCGTGAGATAGAAAATGGTGCCGGATGAGGGGATTGAACCCCCGACCTTCGGTTTACAAAA
>CAYZQP010000208.1:0-404 GCA_964480545.1 uncultured Mesorhizobium sp.
TTCACCGACGGTCTTGTAACCGCTTCGACCAATCCCGCCCCTCAGCAGCAGCAACGCCAGGTTGCCCGCCAGGTCGAGCCGGATCTCGTTCGCGAGGAAACCTACGGTATCAACCGTGCCGAGCCAGTTCGTCAGGTGCAGCGCTCAAGCCTGCCGCCTGTTCCAGGCACAACGCAATCGAACGCCAGATTCCCAAACCGGCCTAACAAGGCGCCAGGGCCAACGATCACATCCGTCACGTCTCCTGCTGACTTGAAAGAGTCCGAACCAACCGTTACAGCCAGCGTCACCGATGCGACGTGGCTGAGCCGAAACGTTAGCAAAAGAAAGGCCACTTGACCGCCTTGGGCACGTAGCTACTTTGTAGATCCATGAAAACTGCTGTTCAGCGATGGGGTAACAGT
>CAYZQP010000208.1:414-7014 GCA_964480545.1 uncultured Mesorhizobium sp.
AGGCACAACGCAATCGAACGCCAGATTTGAGCGGCTCGAGGATCGCGAGATTGTCGAGGAGCCGGTTCGCCGCGCGGCTGAGCCAGTTCGCCAGGCCGCAGAGCCCGTGCGCCAGGCTGTCGAGCCTGTTCGTACCGCTGCGGCTTCCGCACCGGCCACCGTCCAGCAGGCTGCGCCAAGGGCAGCGCAAGCGTCTGGCATCGATCCGCTGAGCAGCGCCATGGAGCGCGCAGGTGGCTCGCGGGCTCCAGCCGCCTCAACCGCAGAACGTCGGGATCCGCCGGGCTGGTCCAGCGCTGGCGGCTCGACAATCACCGCCCGCGAGGGCGAGACGGTCTACAATCTCTCGCGCCGCTACGGCGTGCCCGCCGATGTCCTGATGAAGGTCAACGGGCTGGACAAGTCTGGCAACCTGCAGGTCGGCCAGAAGGTCACGATCCCGGTTTATGCATACTCGGACCGTGCGCCGGTCTCGGCCCCCGACAGCAACCCGAAAGTCGCAAACGCGAAATCATCGCGCGGCGTTCGTGAGCCGGTCGACGAAACGGCTACGGTCGCTTCGACACCCGCGCCGACGCGCTCGCAGTCTGCTGCCCAGCCTGCAGTCAGGGGCGGAAACCAGCGCGCGACCAATGGCGTCTATGTCGTGCAGTCGGGCGATTCATTGCTCGGCATTGCGCGTGACAACGGCACCACCATGGCCGCTATCCGCAACGCCAACAATATGGACAACGACAACGTTCGCATTGGCCAGAAGCTGACGATTCCTGCCTCAGGTGAGGCCAGCAATGCTGTCAGGCCGGCAACTCCTGCCAGGGTTGCGGAGGTTGCGCCCAAAGCAGAACCGAAGAGGGTCGCTGAGAGCAAGCCAAGGGCCGAGGAGCCGAGGAAGGCTGCTGAGGCGAAGCCGAACGTCGAGCCAAAAAAGACGGCAGAATCAAAGCCGAAGGCTGAGACGAAAAAGGTCGCTGAGACAAAACCAAAGGCTGACTCAAAGAAGGTAGCCGAGGTCAAGCCGAAGGCTGAAGAGCCGAAGAAGGTTGCCGAGAGCAAAGCGATTGATCCAACCAGGACAGCTTCTACCGAGCCTGCAAAGCGCAAGGAGCTTGCGCCTGCCGCAACTGCCGAAGCAAAGCCGGCACCCGTCGCGACCAAACGGGTAGCGGAGATCGAAAAGGCTGACGAAAGTGCTGCCCCGAGCGGCACCGGCATCGGCAAGATGCGCTGGCCGGTGCGGGGCAGGGTGGTTTCCAACTACGGCAAGGGTTCAGGCAATTCTAGGGATGGTATCGAAATCCAGGTTCCGGAAGGTACGCCGGTAAAAGCAGCCGAGAATGGCGTTGTGATCTACGCCGGCAACGGGCTGAAGGATTATGGCAACACGGTACTTGTTCGGCACGACAATGGTCTTGTGACCGTCTACGGCAACGCCAGCGAACTGAACGTGAAGCGTGGTGAAAAGGTACGTCGCGGCCAGGACATTGCGAGATCCGGCATGACCGGCTCGGCGCAGTCGCCCAAACTTCACTTCGAGGTTCGCAAGGACTCCTCGCCGGTCGATCCGTCGACCTACCTCGAATAGCAATCTGCATCAGTAGGCGCTGACCCCCCGCCTGCCGACAGGGCCCGCTCTCCTGACTGGAAGCGGGCCCAAATCGTTGGCGATGTCACACCTTGAGTGGCTTGCCTAGTCTGCCTGCCAGGTCCTGAATGAACTGCCATGCGACGCGGCCTGAACGACTGCCGCGTGTCGTTGCCCATTCGAGCGCCTCGGCATGGAGTTGCGCCGGATCAACCGCCAGATCGTGATAACCCGCATAGCCATCGATCATGTAGAGATAATCGTCCTGACTGCATTTGTGGAAGCCGAGCCACAAGCCGAACCGGTCCGAGAGCGAAACCTTCTCTTCTACCGCCTCTGACGGATTGATCGCAGTCGAGCGCTCATTCTCGATCATGTCACGCGGCAGCAGGTGTCGACGGTTGGAGGTCGCGTAAAAGATGACATTGCCCGGCCGCCCCTCGACGCCACCCTCGAGTGCTGCTTTGAGCGACTTGTAGGATGTATCGTCATGATCGAATGAGAGATCATCGCAAAACAGGATGAAGCGAAACGGCGCAGCTTTCAGAATGGCCATCAGTTTCGGCAGGCTGTCGATGTCCTCCCGGTGAATTTCGATCAGTTTCAGCCCGGTGCCGGTGGTGTTGCCGGAGGCGTTGACCGTCGCGTGTGCCGCCTTGACCAGTGACGACTTGCCCATGCCGCGTGCGCCCCACAAAAGCACGTTGTTTGCTGGCAACCCGCCGGCGAAGCGCTCGGTGTTGTCAACAAGGATATCGCGGACCCGGTCGACGCCCCGGATAAGGCCAATCTCCACCCGGTTGACTCGCTCCACCGGCTGCAACACGCCACGTTCGGCGTCCCACACGAAACAATCCGCGGTCGTCAGGTCGGTCGGATTCGGTGTCGCCGGCGCGAGTCGGTCGATTGCGGCGATCAGCCGGTCGAGCTTTTGATCGAGAGTTTCGATAGTGTTTTCAGTCATTTGACGCGATGGGCTCAGATTTGCGGATGGGATCGTGCTGTAGCACGCGAAAGCATACTGGCAAAGCGGCCAGGGTAACGGCTTCGTCTGTTGCAAACAGAGGCGCAGTGACTATATTCCGCGCACTTTCGGCGGGCCGGGGAGGTTTGCCACTAATCTGGAGTTTTTCATGTTTGTGACACCGGCCTACGCGCAGGGGACGACTGCCGGCGACCCCTATGGCATCGGCATGATCCTGCCGTTTATCCTGATCTTTGTCGTGATGTATTTCATGATTATTCGCCCGCAGCGCGCCCAGATGAAGCGCCGTGGCGAAATGCTGGCAGCCATCCGCCGCGGCGACACCGTCATCACTGGCGGTGGTCTGGTGGGCAAGGTTTCCAAGGTGACGGAAGGAAACGACGAGCTGGAAGTTGACCTGGGCAATGGCCTGAAGGTGACCGCAATTCGCTCGACCATCATGGACGTACGGGTCAAGGGCGAGCCGATCGCCAACCAGAACGTCAAGAAATAACCGCATTGGAAGCGGACTGAGGCTTGAACCGGGCGCCACTTTGGCCCGGTGGGAACGGATTTCAGGACATGCTCTATTTTTCTCGCTGGAAAACCATCTCCATCTGGGCGGTGGTTCTGCTCGGCCTGATATTCTCGATCCCCAACCTTCTTTCCCAGCAGCAGCTGGATGGCTTGCCCAACTGGATGCCGAAGAAGCCGATGACGCTGGGTCTCGACCTGCAAGGCGGCTCTCACATCCTTCTGGCCGTTGACCAGAATGATCTCGTCAAGGATCGCATGGCAACCGCGCGCGATGATATCCGCACCATGCTGCGTGGCGCCAACATCGCATACGGAAATCTGACCGGCACGGATCGAACCGTTCAGGTCCAGATCAGCGAGGCCAACGAGGTCGAGAAAGCCAAAACTGCGCTTGCACAATTGCTCCAGCCGGTCACCGGCGGCGTATTCGGAACCACTTCAGTCGTAGAACTCGCGCTGACCGAACCGTCGCCAGGGCTGCTGCGATACACGCTGACAGACGCCGGTCTCAACTATCGCACCAGCAACGCAGTTTCACAGTCGATTGAGGTCATCGGCCGCCGTGTGAACGAGCTTGGCACGACCGAGCCGATCATTCAGCGGCAGGGTAATGACCGGATTCTGGTTCAGGTTCCGGGCTTGCAGGATCCACAGCGCCTCAAGGACATCCTGGGTCAGACCGCAAAGCTGACCTTCCAGATGGTGGATATGTCGGTGTCCCCGCAGGAGGCACTGAACGGTCGCCCGCCTGCCGGAAGCACAGTCATGTACTCGCAGGACGATCCTCCGGTTCCATACGTAATCCAGAACCAGGTTATCGTCTCGGGTGAAAGCCTGGTAGATGCGCAGGCGACCTTTGACCAGCGCACCAGCGAGCCGGTCGTGTCATTCCGCTTTGACGCCCGTGGCGCCCAGCGCTTTGGCCAGGCCACGCAGCAGAACGTAGGTCGCCCGTTTGCGATCATCCTCGACAATCAGGTGATCTCCGCACCGCGGATCAATGAGCCGATCCTCGGTGGCAGTGGTCAGATATCGGGAAGTTTTACGCCCGAAAGCGCCAACGATCTTGCGGTGCTGCTGCGTGCCGGCGCGCTGCCTGCTGACCTGACGATTGTTGAGGAACGCACGGTCGGCCCAAGCCTCGGCGCTGACTCGATTGCAGCAGGCAAGATGGCATCGGCCGTTGGCGCCGTGCTGGTCATCGTCGCCATGCTGCTTGTCTACGGCAAGCTGGGCATCATCGCCAACATTGCGCTTGCCGCAAACGTCGGCCTGATGGTTGCCATCCTGAGTATTCTGGGCGCGACACTGACGCTGCCCGGCATCGCCGGCATCGTGCTGACAATGGGCATGGCGGTTGACTCCAACGTGATCATTTTCGAGCGCGTACGCGAGGAACGGGCCCAAGGACGATCTCTGGTGCAGTCCTTCGATTCAGGTTTCCAGCGCGCGCTAGCCACCGTCGTGGACGCGAACCTCACGACTTTCCTGATCGCAGTGATCCTGTTTTACATGGGTACCGGTCCCGTGCGCGGCTTTGCCGTGACACTCGGCATCGGCATCATCACGACCGTGTTCACGGCCTACACGCTGACCCGCTGGCTGGTCGCATGGTGGGTGCGGCGGGAACGTCCGACAGAGTATCCGGCAGGCCTGGTGAAGTACCTGCCATTGCAACCCAACCTGCCATTCATGAAGTACCGCAACTGGGGCTTTGCGCTCTCCAGCATTGCGTCGGTGCTGGTTGTGATCGCCACAATGGCTTTCAACTTCAACTATGGCATCGACTTCCTCGGTGGCTCGATGATCGAGGTGCAGGCGAAGGACAGGCAGGCGCATGCCGGCGAGGTCCGATCGGCGCTGTCCGAGTTGAACATCGGCGAAGTTCAGGTCCAGGATTTCGGCACGGAAGGCTCGCTTCTGATCCGCGTCCAGACGCAGGAAGGCGGCGACAATGCCGAACAGTCTGTCATCGACAAGGTCCGGCTGGCGCTTGAGGATGATTACGATTTCCGCCGCGTCGAGGTTGTCGGACCAACCGTATCGAGCGAACTCGCCTGGAGCGGTACGCTGGGCATTATCGGTGCGATGCTGATGCTGCTTGTCTACATCTGGCTACGATTTGAATGGCAGTTCGGCGTGGGCGCGGTCGTCTCGACAGCCCACGACGTCATCATGATCGTCGGCGTCTATGTTCTACTGGGTCTGGAGTTCAATCTCTCCAGTCTGGCGGCCATCATGACGGTCATCGGCTACTCGATCAACGATACCGTCGTCATCTACGACCGCATCAGGGAAATGCTGCGCAAGTACAAGAGGCTGCCCCTCGATGAGGTTATCAACACGGCGCTGAACCAGACCTTGTCGCGCACCATCCTGACCGGTGTGACGATGCTGCTGGCACTGCTGGCACTCTACCTGTTCGGTGGAGAGGTTATCTCGTCCTTCGTGTTCGCGATCATCATCGGCGTCTTTATCGGCACATACTCGTCGCTGTTCATTGCCGGTCCGATGCTGATCCTGTTCAAGCTGCGCCCCGACATGTTCGACAAGCCAGTCGAACATCAGGGCAGCAAGAAGGAAGTGTCGCGCGATATGGCCCCGCTGCCGAAGTCCTGAGGTAGCGATGGCCGGCATCATCATCCGGGAAGCACATTTTCCCGGGCGCGCGCCCATTGAAGCCTATGGCAACGGCGGATTCCGGTTCGCCGACATGTCGCATCGCGGTTCTTTGCTCTGTTTGCCCTCGGGCATCTACGGCTGGGAACCAGGAGATCGCGAGAACCTGACGGCTGACGACTTCGCCAGGCTCTTCGACGAGGCTGCCGGCGAGGTTCAGATACTGCTTGTCGGAATGGGCACGGAATTGAGGCCGCTGCCAAAAGGTCTCAAGGAGACGTTCCGGGCGCGTGGCATATCGTCGGACCCGATGTCGACGGGCGCGGCCGTGCGAACCTACAACGTACTGCTGGCCGAGGATCGCGCCGTCGCCGCCGCGCTGATATCCGTTGAGTGACGCCATCAAACAGATTGCAGCCGGGCTGAAGGCGGCAGATCCGGAGCGCTATACGTCCGTGCTCTATGCGCCGCTGGCCAAGCGCGCCGACCTTTTCACGCTCTACGCGTTCAACGCCGAGATTGCCGCGATACGCGACCGCATCCGCGAGCCACTTCCTGGCGAGATGCGCATCCAGTGGTGGCGCGACGTCATCGCTGCCGGAACCGAAGAGGCGGCAGGCGGGCACCCCATCGCGAGCGAGTTGGTGAAGGTCATTGACCGCCACAACCTGCCACGCGAGGCATTTCAGAACTATCTCGAGGCCCGGGTGTTTGATCTCTACGATGACCCGATGCCCGGCCGGGGGGACCTCGAAGGCTATCTCGGCGAAACCTCGTCAGCCATCATCCAGCTTGCCGCACTGATCCTTGATCGCGAAGCAGCACCACGCGTTGCCAATCTCGCCGGACATGCCGGATGCGCGCAGGGCATCGCCGGGCTGCTGCAGCGGCTGCCGGT
>CAYZQP010000209.1:0-4214 GCA_964480545.1 uncultured Mesorhizobium sp.
CGGCCAGCTCAGGCATGCCGATCTGGCAGGACAAGCTGTTCATCTCGCTGGCAAAGAGCGCTGCGGACGCGACCGAATACTTCCAGATCCCGACCGGGCGTGTGGTTGAGGTCGGCACACAGGTGACGATCTGACAGAATTGGGTTACCCATAGGCCATGCCTATAGCCAAAGCCAACGGGATCGACATTTGCTATGAGGAATTCGGCAAGCCGGACGATCCGGTGATCCTGCTGATCATGGGGCTGGGGACGCAGATGCTGGCCTGGTCCGAACCGTTCTGCCATTTGCTGACAGGATCAGGCTTCCGGGTTATCCGTTACGACAATCGTGATGTTGGCCTGTCGACCCGGATGGAAGGGGCGCGGCGTGTCAACATGGGCTGGTCGATTGCCAGGGCGTGGCTGGGGCTGAAAGTCCGCTCGCCCTATTCGCTTGAGGACATGGCGGCGGACGCGATGGGACTTCTCGATGAATTGGGCATTGCGAAGGCGCATATCGTGGGAGCCTCCATGGGCGGGATGATTGCCCAGATTGTTGCTGCAACCTATCCGCAACGCGTGCTGAGCCTGACCTCGATCATGTCAACCAGCGGGCGTCGGGGATTACCCGGCCCGACCCCTGCAGCGCGCGCTGTGCTGACAGGCAGGCGACCTGATCCTGGGGATCAGGAGGCCATCGTGAACTTCAGCATGGGGATGTTACGCGCCATCGGAAGCCCCGCCTTTCCGGTGCCAGAAGACGAGTTGCGTGACTATGTGCGAACTGCGGTGCGTCGATCATATTATCCGCCGGGCTTTGTGCGGCAGTTTCTGGCAATTATCGCCAATGGTAGTCGCGAGAAGTACCTGAAGGAAATCCACACGCCGACCCTTGTGCTGCATGGGGAGGCTGACCCCCTCGTGCCTGTCGAGTGTGGGCGCGACACGGCAAAACTGATTGCAGGTGCGCAACTCGTCACCTTACCCGGCTGGGGACATGATCTGCCTCCGGTACTTGCGCCTCGGCTGGCGCGAATGATTGCCGAGCACTGCAGCAAGGCGGTTGCACCAGCCTGACGTGTCCCCGGGAGACAGGATGAGCAACAAGCGCACTGCACTGGCCGGCCTGATGGACAGTTTTGCCCGCGAAAACTGGAATGACCGTTTTTCTGGCGAGCGCGGAGAACTCGCGATTGATGGGGATGTGCTCTCCTGCACCGTTGAAGGGGAGCGGATCCAAGGTCACCCGGCCGCGCCGTTTATGTTTGTGTCAGGGGCCTGGGCGCTGATCTATGCGCATGAGACGGGCGATCGCTATGGCCACCGTGTCGATGGCAGGATCAATCGCGTCTGGCCAAATGGTACTGACCATTCCAGCCGGTTCCACAACATGGACGAGAAGGCACTGGTCGCCTGGTCAAGGCTCTGGCCCGGAACGGTATTCAGCTCCGGGCTTTATCGCGGTGTTGATGCGCCGGGCCAGCCGCATCACCCGCGCGGCGTGGTAGAGGGGCCAGGCAACACAACGCTCGCCGGCATCATGAAGCATGCGGTGAAGACGGTGGCCGATCCTGACCCGGTGGAGCGGATGAAGGTCGCCGGGTTCATACTCGACAATCTGGGTGGCTGGAGTTCGACTGGCGAAGATCACATGATGAAGATCATCGGCGCACCGCTGATGGCGCTTTCCGGCGATGCCGAACCGGCCACGCGGGAACTTGCGTTGCTGGCTCTGGATGCGTGTGCCTGTCGTTGCCGGGAGGAACGGGCTTACGGGCTTTACGAGCCGATCTGCGCGCGGCTGATCGAAGCCGGGCTGAACGCGCATTTGCAGTATGTGCGACTGGCCGAGAGCGCCTATGCCTCGGGCAATATCGAGGAGGGTGACCGGTGCTGGGCAACTGCCGAGGCAGGACAGAATCCCCTGAGGGCGATGCGGCTCAGCCAGGCCTATGATCACATCGGCGACTGGGGAGACCTGAAGACCCGTGTGCTGCGTCAGGCGGGCGGAGCGAATGTTGGCTACATGCTGGGCAATGACCCCAATCCCGCGCGTCATGCCAGGCTGGAGAAGAAGGGAATCAAGCCGGCGCAAGGCGAGGATGCCCTGCGCTATCGCGAACTTGCGCGCGTGCTGCTGGCGCGTGCGGCCGAGGGTGCAGATGCGCGACTGGCCATCGACATTCCGGCAATCCGCGAGGGCCGGAATGTGCCACTCGGCCCAGGCGAGATAGACCCCCGCCGGCGGCTGTTTGTGGCCGAGATATTCGCGTTGCAGGCGCGTGTCGCCGAGGCGGATGGCGACAGGGACGAAGAACTCAGACTGATGTTCAAGGCGCTGTCGACAGAGTGGGCACTGGAAGGCGAGCCGGAGCACTACGCAGGTTCCTACGACAATGCGGCGATTGAATTGTCGTCGGGCCGCAGCCGGGAACAGCTTCAGCAGTTGGGCATGCCTGACTACTTCACGACGATCCTTGATGCCCGGCAGGCCGACGAAAAGCTCGCCGAAAGCGATACGGGCCGCGAACAGCTGTCTTTCCGCAACTTCATGCTGACGGTGTTCAACCAGCTTCTCGAGAAGACGGACGGCAAGGATTTCGAAGATATTCCCGCAGCGCAGATTGCATCGGGCTTCACATTTGACCGGCGGGGGATCGAATTGTCGATAGGTCATGTTGCGGTCGAGAAGCCCGTCACCGGGCAACTGACGACGCCGCTGCCTTTGGCGCTGAAAGCCTGGAACCAGGCTTTGCGCGCAAGTATCCCGCGCTCGAAGGGCGCACGCATCAATGCCTGGCCAAGTTTCGTCGTGACTATCGGCGCGGAGGATTTGCCACTGTGGGAGGCAATCGCCAGGGAGACGTTTTTGGCTGGGTCGCTGGACGAAGCGGTCACCCTCTATCGCTTCGCTTGCGGAACTGATCCGCTCATCCAGCCATGGCCCTATCGCGACCCGGTGCCGCCGGTTCCGCTGGAGCAGGTGCCGGAGGAAATCCGACCGGCGGTTGCAGCGCGCTGCGCTCTGGAGAACGATCTGGAGCTGTGGAAACTGAAGCCGCGCGGGCGGCGGATTGAAACCCTGGCAGCACTCTACGACCAAGGCGACATCGTAAGCGCCCGCTACATCGGCCATATGCTGCGGGAGGCCTGTCATGTTGGTGAGAGCGAGTTGCCACGCGCGCTGAAAGCCGGACAGCCATTGCTGCTGAAGCTGCTGGGACATCCCGATCCGACCGTTCGTGAAGGGGCAATTCTGCCATCGATCGAGCTTGTGCAGCGGTGGAAGCAGTATGCGCCAAATCTGGATGGCGAGGGGCTGCTGAACGCCGTGAACGCGCTGGGGCTGGTGCGGCTCTCCACGTGAGCGAGGTTGAAATGGACAGAGTTCTGGTGACGGGCGGCTCAGGCTACATCGCGCTCTACTGCATGCTGGCGCTGTTCAAGGCGGGGTATCGCGTGCGCGCCACGGTTCGTTCGCTGAAGCGGGAGCCGGAGGTGAGGGCGATGCTGAAGCAGGGCCGCGCAGAGCCCGGCGAGCGCCTGGAACTGGTTGAGGCTGATCTGATGGCCGATGCCGGATGGGCCGAGGCCGCTGCAGGGTGCAGGTACATGCTGCACGTCGCATCGCCGCTGATTGTGCCCGAGCCTGAGGATGAGGAGCTGTTGATCCGCCCGGCGCGAGAAGGGGCGTTGCGGGCGCTGAAGGCGGCGCGCGATGCAGGCGTGGAGCGGGTTGTGCTGACCTCGTCCTTTGCCGCAGTGGGCTATGGGCATGAGCCGCCAGCGTCGATCTACGACGAGGCGAACTGGACCAATCTCGACAACGCAAAGGGTGCCTATATCCGCTCCAAGACGATGGCCGAGGCTGCTGCCTGGGAGTTCATCGAGCGCGAAGGGCAGGGGCTGGAACTGGCGACAGTGAATCCGGTGATCGTGCTCGGACCTGCGCTTGGCCAGGACAGTTCGCCCTCACTCGATCTGGTCAGGTTCATGCTGGAGGGCAAGCTCAAGCTGCTGCCCAACCTGATGAATGGCATTGTCGATGTGCGCGACGTGGCAGACCTGCATCTGCGCGCGATGCTTGACCCGGCGGCGAAAGGACAGCGCTTCCTCGCTGTTTCGGGCGAGTTCCTGACTTTCAAGCAGATTGCCGGGACGTTGGAGCAGTTGGGCGCGCCGGCGGGGCTTGTGTCGACAAAGGTGGCGCCGGACTGGGCTGTTCGTCTGGCGG
>CAYZQP010000209.1:4224-7007 GCA_964480545.1 uncultured Mesorhizobium sp.
GGCGGCGACCGTCAGCCCGATCGCAAAGCAGGCATCCGGCCCGGAACTCGGGCTCTATCGCACGGCGACGGCGGAGAAAGCGCAGAGGGTTCTGGGCTGGAAGCCTAGACCGCCGCAGGAATCGATCCTGGACACAGCGCGCAGCCTGCTTGAGCTGGGTTTGGTGAGCCAGGCAGGATAGTCGGGTACGGTCAAGCCGCCACATGGCGGGGACGCTGGCAAACAGGTATCAGGATGGTCCCTGCCAAGATTCGAGTGACCGGAGCCTGTCCTGAAATCTCTCACCATTGCTATCGTTGGAGCAGGGCCAGCAGGGCTGGCTGCAGCCATCTATCTGCATCGCGCCGGACACAAGGTGACGATCTATGAGAGGTTCGAGGATCCCAAGCCGGTTGGCTCGGGCCTGATCCTGCAGCCGACGGGTCTGACTGTGCTTGACGATCTCGGCCTGTTTGACGAGATCATGACGCTGGGTGCCCGCATCGAGCGGCTATATGGCGTGGATGCAAACACCGGCGGCGTGGTGCTCGACGTACGCTACGATGCATTGAAAGGTAATCGCTTCGGCCTGGCCGTGCACCGTGCTGCGCTGTTTGGCGTGCTTTACCGGGCGGCGCTCGCCCACAATATCGCAATCGAGACCAGCGTGGAACTCGAAGACCTCGATGTTTCGGCAGGAAGCGCGCGGATCATCGATACAATGGGCCGGCAATCCGGCCCGTTTGATCTGGTCGTTGACGCTTCGGGCGCCCGCTCGGCATTGCGCCGGCGCGTGACCGCCGCAAGCGAGCCAAAGCCGCTGCCCTACGGTGCGTTTTGGGGTTCGCTGAAATGGCCTGGCCCGCCATTCGACCCGCATGCGCTGTCGCAGCGCTACGACAAGGCGTCGGTGATGCTGGGGGTGCTGCCGATTGGCAAGCCGGAAGCCGGGGCCGACGACATGGCTGCGTTTTTCTGGAGCCTGAAGCCGGATCATGCCGAGACGGTGAAGGCGCAAGGGCTCGAGACCTGGAAGGACGAGGTGCGTGGTTACTGGCCGGAATGTGCGCCGCTGCTGGATCAGATCGAGAGTTTCGACCAGCTGTCGCTGGCGCGCTACGGCCACCATACATTGATCCTCCCGGCCGGTCGTCGGCTGGCGGTGATCGGCGATGCGGCCCACTCCACCAGTCCGCAACTGGGGCAGGGAGCCAACATGGCGCTGCTGGACGCCCGGGCGCTTGCGCATGGGCTGGCGACGTCGGGCGATGTCGAGGCGGCGCTGGAGGCCTATGCGCATTCACGCCGGTTGCACATGCGGACGTTTCAGGCGCTGTCCTACGCCTTTACGCCATTCTATCAATCGGACGGAACAGTGTTGCCATGGGTGCGGGACAGGATCGTTCCGACGCTGGCAAGGATACCGCCCGGGCCGCAGTTTCTGGCTGCAATGGTTGCCGGAACGGTTGTTGATCCGTTCAGCAAAATCGGCCTGAACGAGAAAAAATGGCCCGTGCATGACCGTTCACATTTTTGACAGGCTGCCGGATTGCCTGCCGATGGCCGTTTTCGTTTGCCACGATCAATAAAGTTGGCTTGGCGTAGGTCTTACAATCGCGTTATGCTGACCTACATGACGGCTCTGGCAGGAAACAATGAAAGGTAGGGCAGGGGTGACTATCGCCTCCGGCGTCGTGAACGATACTGTGTTGCGCATGACTGGGCCACAGATGGGCGCAGACAATGAGCGCGGCGGTAACGGCAATGGCCGCAATACCGCTGTGATTACGCGTACCCGGACGCGCACCAAGAAACCTAGCCTCTACCGCGTTCTGATCCTGAACGACGACTACACGCCGATGGAGTTTGTCATCGTCGTGCTGGAGCGTTTCTTCCAGAAGGACCGCGAGACGGCCACACGCATCATGCTGAGCGTCCACAATAGTGGCGTCGGCGAGTGTGGTGTCTACACATTCGAGGTCGCCGAAACCAAAGTCTCCCAGGTTATGGATTTCGCGCGCCAGAACCAACATCCGCTGCAATGCGTGATGGAAAAGAAATGAGGACCTGATGCCCCAATTCTCCCAAGGGCTCGAAAAGGCGCTTCACCAGGCGCTGACAATTGCTAACGAGCGGCACCATGAATACGCGACGCTGGAGCATCTCCTGCTCGCGCTGCTCGACGACCCCGATGCGGCTGCTGTGATGCGCGCCTGCAACGTGGATCTCGATGAGCTGCGCCAGACCGTGCTCAACTATATCGAGACCGAGCTCGACAATCTGGTCACCGGCTATGACGAGGATTCCAAGCCGACGGCCGGTTTCCAGCGCGTCATCCAGCGTGCGGTGATCCACGTGCAGTCGTCCGGCCGTGAAGAAGTGTCCGGCGCCAACGTGCTGGTTGCGATCTTTGCCGAGCGCGAGAGCCATGCGGCCTACTTCCTGCAGGAACAGCAGATGACCCGCTACGACGCGGTCAACTACATCTCGCATGGCATTGCCAAGCGTCCCGGCGCATCCGAGCGCCGTGCACCGCGCGGCGTCGAGGAGGAGCAGCCGGATCACAACTCGGGAATCGAGGATGACGGCAAGCCGAAGAAGGAGAAGGACGCGCTGTCTGCCTATTGCGTCAACCTCAATGACAAGGCGCGCAAGGGCAAGATCGACCCGCTGATTGGTCGCGAGAATGAGATCAACCGCACGATCCAGGTGTTGTGCCGCCGCTCGAAGAACAACCCGCTCTATGTGGGCGATCCCGGCGTCGGCAAAACGGCGATTGCCGAGGGTCTCGCCAAGCGCATTGT
>CAYZQP010000210.1:0-4011 GCA_964480545.1 uncultured Mesorhizobium sp.
GCCTTGACCGCATCGCGATCCGACAGGTTGGCCGGGAAAATCTTCACGCGATCCCCCAGTTCGCCAGCCAGCGCCTCCAGCTTTTCGACACGCGTGCCATGCAGGCCGACGACAGCACCCTGCGCATGGAGGATGCGGGCAATCGCCTCGCCAATGCCGCCGGTTGCACCGGTTACGAGAGCCTTGCGGCCAGTCAGTTCGAACATGGGATACTCCTAAACCAGTGCGGCAATTGCGGCTTCGACGTCGGCAGGCGAGCCGACATTGGCGGTAGCGATGTCGCGGTTGATGCGACGGGCGAGACCGGACAACACCTTGCCCGAACCGACCTCGTAAAGCGTAGTAACGCCATTTGCGCCAAACCACTCGACCGTTTCGCGCCAGCGCACGCGGCCGGTGACCTGCTCGACCAGCCGGGCGGCGATTTCTTCGGGGGCCGTCAGCGGCGCGACGATGACATTGGCAACGACGGGGACGACAGGCGCATTCTTGGCAACACCGGCAAGCGCCTCGCGCATGGCATCTGCGGCCGGTGCCATAAGTGCTGAATGGAAGGGCGCGGAGACTGGCAGCATGATGGCGCGCTTTGCGCCTTTCGAGGTGGCGATGGCAGCTGCCTTTTCCACAGCTGCCTTTTCTCCGGAGATAACAAGCTGGCCGCCGCCATTGTCGTTGGCGATCTGCACGCCGGGGCCAGCCTCGGCGCAGGCGGCCTCAACATCTGCCTGCTCCAGCCCGATGATGGCAGCCATCGCACCTTCGCCGACAGGCACTGCAGCCTGCATGGCGTTGCCGCGGATGCGCAGGAGGCGCGCGGTGTCAGCGAGGGAGAATGTGCCAGCGGCGGCAAGCGCGGAATACTCGCCGAGCGAGTGGCCGGCGACGTAGGAAATCTTGTCTTTCAGCGAAAAGCCACGCGCTTCCAGTGCTCTCAGCGCAGCTATCGAGACTGCCATCAGCGCCGGCTGGGCGTTGGCTGTGAGGGTCAGTGTTTCCTCAGGGCCTTCCCACATGATGGCGGAAAGTTTCTGGCCAAGCGCGTCATCGACCTCGTCGAACACAGCTTTTGCCTCAGGGAAAGCCTCGGCGAGGTCCTTGCCCATGCCGACAGCCTGGCTGCCCTGCCCCGGGAAAGTGAATGCAATCGACATACGTCCTCCAGCGCTTGCAGTCTTTGCCGGTTCGTCTGGCGCAGGCCATGGCGCTAGTCAAGCGAGTGGCCGGCCTTTGTTACCGTTTCAGGTCTGCTGATAGACGGCGACGACCTTTTCGAAATTGCGCGCTTTCAGGTCCTCCTTGCGGATGAGGAAATAGACTGTGCCTTCGGAGAAATCGACCTGCTCAAAGGCGCGCACGTCGTGCTGATAGAGCAACTGCCAGGTGGCGACATCCGCGTCCAACTGCGTCTTGTGCGTGTCCCACTCCTCCGGCAACAGTTCGCGATTGAACAGCGCATATCCACTCGCATAATGGAGCGGATCGCTCTGCTCAGGCAGTGGCGAGCCCAGCAGTTGCAGCCGCTTGATGCTGTTGCTCTCGTCAAAGAACGCGTCGAACCTCTCGAAGAACTTCGAGTATTCGTCGCGGTGGGGGTTTCCCACATAATCGCGATGCGCGACGAAAGCCTTCAGTGCGTCGTTTCTCTCCATTGCGAGCGAATCCACGTCCGGGAGGCTGTAGGTAAGCTTGAGAGACATTTCCCGAGGCTGGCCCCAGAATGGCGTCCCGGCATTCGGTCCGAGCGGCGGATCCTGAAAGTACTCTTTGCGCTCCTTGTGTGCGGCGGCGAGATCATCCGGAAACTGCTGCGGCTTGAGGGCCGAGGCCGGCGCATCGTTCCAGAATACTTTTGCTGACCGGGTGCCGGCATCGAGGCCGCCTGCCATGTCATAGAAGAAATAGAGCCGTCCGGTGGCTGGCAGATCGGACGCGACATCCCCAAGTCTGGCAGCCTCGGCAAGATCGATCTGGGCAAAGAAGGCGTAGGGCAGCTTCTTCGCATAATGCGCCAAGACCTCCTTCGCCGCATCGGGATGCAGGCGGTTGGCGATCTCTTCGGCGTTGGCTGGCGGGGTCGTGCGCGGCCACTCGACGCCATCCGGCAAATCCGGAGTCCCGCCGAATCGTGTGCCACCGGGCACAGGCGTCTGATCGGGCTTCACCTCGAAGACGAGCGTCGGAATCAACGCCTGCTTGAGCACCTCAACCTGCTCAACCGGGAAGCGCTCGCGAATGGCCTGCTCGGCCAACACCAGTGTGTCAAACATACGTGTTCTCCGCCCAACCGCGCATACGTTCAAGAAAATCGGTGCTTCTGCGCAATATGCAAGCGCAATCAATGCGCTGGGGCAGATTCAGCACGCTTCCATGGCGGCAGAAGGCGAATTTTTCGGGTTCCAGCCATGACCCGGTAACCTTAGCCAACAAATTTTGCATGGAACCAAACGCCGGCTTCTCAATTTGGCCAAATAGATGCATTTGTGACAGAGGCATGACAGTTTTGTTGCAAGGGACGCACCTGTCGTGGAGTTGAGGGTTTGACAGTTGTGAATACCGGCGCGGAACAGGCGTCACCATTGGGCGCCAACCCGAAGCGAATTTTTCTCCGCAGAGCGAAGTCCCTGCTGGCGACGTTGTTCATTGCGGCGACGCTGGTGTTTGCCATCGAATGGGTGGCGCGCGGTGATTTCTCGGCAACCGTCAGCTTCTTTATGCAGCCGTTCAAGCCGGGCTGGACAACGATCATCGTTTTTGCGCTGGCATTGATGTTGCTCGACGCAATCTTTGCCCGTCGCCATATCGGCGCTCTCATTCTCGCGCCATTGACCCTGGTGCTGGCTTTTGTTGGCCATCAGAAGGTCTATTACCTCGGCGACCCGCTTTATCCGACCGATTTCCTGTTTGCCCGTCAGATCATGGAATTGATGCCGCTGATGGTGACAGAACGCCCGTGGACAGCGGTGGCGATCGTTGTCGTCATACTGATCGCGGCTGCCGCGCTGGTCTGGCTGTGGCGGTTCTGGCGCCGCACTGCCCCCGCGATCACCCGCAGGGGCCGGTTGCAACGGCTCGCCGTGGTCGTGCCGGCACTGGCCTTCTTCGTATCGATCATGGACTACGCCACCTTCTCGTGGACGCGCGACCGCCTGCAGATCATCCCGATGATGTGGGACCAGAAGGAAAACTACGCGTCCAACGGCTTTGCGCTGGCCTTCGCAATGAATGTGCCGATGGCCAAGGTGTCGGCGCCGCCCGCCTATTCGGACAAGGTGCTCGACAATATCGCGGCTGATGGCCCGGCCGGCATCGTGATGCCGGAAGACAAGCCTGACGTCATTATTGTGATGAGCGAATCCTTCTGGGATCCAACGCGTCTGCCGAACACCACGTTCTCGACCGACCCGATGCCGAATGTGCGTGCCAATCAGGCTGGCACAATCTTCTCGCCGGAATTCGGCGGCATGACCGCCAATGTCGAGTTCGAGGCGCTGACCGGCTTCTCGAACGCCTTCCTGCCCTATGGCTCTATCCCGTATCAGCAATATGTGCGCGGGCCTGTCCCGACGCTTGCAACCTTCTTCCGCAGCCAGGGCTATGAGACCACAGCGATCCACCCGTTCGAGGGCTGGTTCTGGAACCGCAAGCACGTTTATGACGCGTTCGGCTTCGACCGGTTCTACTCGGTCGAGAACATGCCGCCGATGCAGGCGCGCGGGCCGCTGGCGTCTGACAAGGCGCTGACCGAGGAGATCATCCGCCTTGCCGACCAGTCCGAACGGCCTTTCTTCACCTTCGCCGTCTCGCTGCAGGGCCACGGCCCGTATGAGCCGAACCGCTATCCGGATGCGACGATCGAGGTGAAGGCTGAAACCAGCTACTCGACCCAGTTGTCGATCCAGACCTATGCGGAAGGTGTTGCGGATGCTGACCGCAGCCTGAAGCAGTTGATGGACTGGGCGGCGAAGCGCGAGCGCCATACGGTGATCACCGAAAAAGGCAATCACCGTATGG
>CAYZQP010000210.1:4021-7006 GCA_964480545.1 uncultured Mesorhizobium sp.
ACAGAAGCGGGAGCGCGAGACGGTTGTCGTCTATTTCGGCGATCACCTGCCGCCCCTGAACCTGGGCTATACCGAGACCGGTTTCATGAAGGAGCCGGTACCGCCGCGCCGCGAGGAAGCCAACTCGCTCGCCGTGCATCGGGAGACCCCGCTGGTGGTCTGGTCAAACCGCACCGGCGCGATGAAGGATCAGGGCTCGATCAGCCCGTCGCTGCTGCCCGCCAAGGTCCTGCAGACGGCTGGTATCCAGCATCCGTATTACACCGGCTTCCTTGGTCGCGTGGACACGGATTACAACGTTATCGACCGCCACTTCCTGATCAATATCCAGGGCGAGGCAACCGCCGACTGGTCGCGCCAGAAACTGGTCGACCCACTGATCAACGACTACCGGCTGATCCAGTACGACACGATGTTTGGCAAGCAGCGCACCGTGCCGCGGTTCTTTCCCGGCCTGCCAAAGCAAGGCGGGGTTTAGGGCAAGCCTGTCCCGAGGGCGTCATTCCGGGACGCGTAGCGGACCCGGAATCCAGCGCACCGAGGCTTGAAATCGCGCTCGGCGGCGCAACCGGTTAAAACCAGTTCAAGTAGTTGAACCCTCATCTCTGGATCCCGGATTCCGCTTCGCGGCTCCGGGATGACGCCAAGATTATTGGGCACGATCCTGGTCGCAGCCATCGCCTGCACGATATCTCCCTGCCCTGCACGGACATTGCAATCGACGCGTGAGCCCGCAGCGCCTACCAGCGGATGACTGAAACAGTTCGCAGGCCCGCGTGACCGCACTTGCTCCAGATCCCGGCAGATTGCCGGCCCGCTTGAACCTTGCCGGACTATGGGCGCTGGTGCCTGCAGCTTTCCTTTATCTGTTCTACCGTTCGCCGCAGACGGTCATCGCTCTTATGCTCCGGCAGTTCCTGCCTGCCGGATGGTATGAGGCGGCGCGCAACTTCCTGCATGCAGCGCTGCCAATCCCCGGCACGGTGATCGGCATACTTCCCGGCGCACTCTGGGTTTTTGCAGTCACCTGCGTGCTGCGCAATGTGCGCCTTTCCTTCTCCAGACTGTCGGTGCCGCTATGGCCGTTACCGCTCATCGTAACGCTGGCATTCGAGGCGGAACAGGTGATGGGCGCGTTTACCGGCTCGTTTGACACGGGCGATATCATCGCCGGCATTGTTGCCAGCGGGCTTGCGATGATGTGGCCCCGCCGAACCCCGGCCTTGGTTGAATGGAGCGACCTGACCCCGCGCGCCAGACTCGGCTCGGTCTCTCTGTTTCTGGCGCTTGGTCTCGCCTGGGTATGGCCGTGACTCGCGGTCAGTTTTTGACCGGCGCCCAGATCTCGTAGCCGCCCTCGCCGCTTGCCGGGTCAAATTCCGGGCCATAACGCTCAAGCGAGGGCGCATCGGCTTCCTCAAGTCCGGAATTCGGCAGCCACTCGCTGAAAATTGTGCGAAACACTGCCTGTATCTCGGAGATGTGCCCCTTGTGGCTGAACACGGCAAAGCGTTGCGCCGGCACACGCAGCCGTTGCAGGTCGTGCGCCACCAGCCCGAAGGCACTCACCTCGACCGCCGAGATGTAATCCATGCTCTCAGGATCGTGGTTGGTGCATATGCCCCAGGCGGTACCCGGTAGAGCGTGCGGTACGCGGGTTTTCCAGGGACGAAAACGGTCCCATTGGCGAGAAGCCGAGGCCATCTGATCGTAACGGTAGCGGCGGCCCATGCCGACAAAGAGCATTGGCCCTGCCTCAACCATGCGCGGCCCGGAAAGCGTGATACTCGGAAATGTGTCCATGCGAATTGGCTCCATCAGCCTGGTCTGATCGGGCCTCTCGCGGAACTCGGCGGGCGAAACGCCGAACTCATCGCGAAAGGCCCGGGTGAACGCTTCGTGAGAGCCGTAACCAGCGTCGAGCGCGACCGCCAGGATGTCGGGCGCGCCGTTTGCCAGTTGCCTCCCCGCCTCGCTCAACCGGCGGCCGCGCATGTAGCTCATGACGGACCGGCCAAGCGATTGGCCAAAGATACGGGTCAGATGAAAGCGCGACATGCCGGCATAGGCCGCGATTTCCTCCAGCGTAACCTCGCGGTCGATGCTGCTGTCGGGATCGAGACTCGACTCGATCAGCCAGATCGTCTTGACGATTGCGTTCATCCGCCCCTGCTCTTCACAAAGCCCCATGATGATCGCAGACTAGCGGCGAGCGCGCTTGATCGCGATTGCGGCAATCACGAATATTCTTGTTTTGTTCTCATTTCAGATGCGCTATTCTCGCTCGTTCAGGTGGAGTCAATGCTGATTCTTTCCACGATTCTTTTTGGCCTGTGAATCGTGGGAAAGGGCAGCCAGCGCCTGAGCTTTTTTAACCTTTGCTTCGCCGGCTCTGCTACCTGCAGGCGGACGAAGGAACGGAATCAGGAATGGCTGAGGCAGCACGCAAGTTTGAGGTCGCGGAAACACCGCTTTACCGCAACGCCCCGCACAATATCGAGGCGGAACAGGCGCTGCTGGGCGCGATCCTCGTCAACAACGACGCCTATTACCGGGTCTCGGACTTTCTGAAATCCAGCCATTTCCACGAACCGCTGCACCGCAAAATCTTCGAGGTGACGGCGGATATGATCCGCATGGGCAAGACGGCAAGCCCGATCACGCTGAAAACCTTCCTGCCGGCAGAGGAAAAGGTCGGTGATCTGACCGTCGCGAGTTACCTTATTGCGCTGGCGCGCGAGGCGGTGACCGTCATCAACGCGGCCGACTATGGCCGCGCGATCTATGATCTTGCGACGCGGCGCGCGCTGATCACGGTTGGCGAGGACATGGTCAACATCGCCTATGACGCACCGGTCGACATGTCACCGCAGGACCAGATCGAGGATGCCGAGCGGCGGCTGTTCGAACTGGCGGAAACCGGCCGTTACGATGGCGGCTTCGAGAGCTTCACCGATGCCGTGAAGACCGCCGTCGACATGGCCA
>CAYZQP010000211.1:0-6967 GCA_964480545.1 uncultured Mesorhizobium sp.
GGCTGGCCGTTTCGAGCCGAAGAAGTGGTGGTAGGGTCCGGCGACGACCTTTACGGCGACGAGGTCCAGCGTCTGCTGGCTGATATGGAGCGGCTGCGCGGACCTCTGCGCATCACCGTTCGAAATACTGCCGACGGGCTCGGCGTATCGATACCGCCGGCGCGCAACCTCTTTGCGACAGCCTTCCTGTGCCTCTGGCTTTGCGGCTGGGCGGCAGGCGAGTGGTTCGCGATCAACCAGATTCTGACAGGCTCCTGGGGCCCTCAACTCTTTCTGGTGATCTGGCTGATCCCGTGGACACTTGCCGGTGCCGGCGTGGCGTGGACAATCCTGTGGCAGCTTTTCGGCACCGAGCAGTTGTTCTTTACATCGGGCGCGCTGGTGCGTGAGTGGGGGCTCCTCGGCTTTGGCGGACGCCGCGTCGTTATGGGAGACACCATTCAGTCGCTTCGCGTCGCCGAGGGCGCAGGCACCGACCTCGCGGGCCTTGGGACAATCAAGGTCCAGGCGACCGGCCGAGGCATGAGCGTCGGCAGCGGCCTGTCCCGACACGAAGCCGAGTTCATTGTCGAACTGATCAATATGGTTGCGCGAAAACAGGGTGTGACAACAGCGCAGGATGAATAGTGATCACCGTTTTCGTCTGGCCGGCCTCTTGCCGGGTGATTTGGCAGGCATTGCGCCAACGAAATTCGTGGCGGTTGCTATCCAGCCCTTCAGGGCGCTGTCATCGAGGGTGCCTGACTGTACTTCCACATAGGCCCTCATCGCGCGCCCGCCCATCACCATGGCCGAAGCGCCTGGTCGCGTGAGCGCATCTTGCATGGACGCCTCCCCGACCCGGACGAGCAGTTCGCCGCCGCGCGTCGAGCAGACCAGCATGTTGCCATTCAGCATGAAGCACAGACCGCCGAACATCCTGACTTCACCGACATTCGGGTCGTCCTTGAGGATTTCGCGGATGCGCGCGGTGAGGTCGCCCATGGCTTTGCTCTTCTAACTTTGCGCCGACTATGGCAGGGACGCGCGCAGACGACAAATGGCAGTTGAAATGACGGGCAGGGAACAGACACGACAAGAAGCGCCGGGACCTGCAATAATCCTGGTCGAACCGCAGATGGGCGAGAATATCGGCATGGTGGCACGCGCCATGGCGAATTTCGGCCTGTCTGAACTGCGGTTGGTGAACCCGCGCGACGGCTGGCCGAACGAAAGGGCGCAGGCGACAGCAAGCAACGCCAACCATGTCATCGACCGCGTTGTGGTGTACGCGACCCTGGCCGAAGCTGTGGCAGACCTCAATTTCGTGTTCGCCACGACGGCGCGCCAGCGCGACAATTTCAAGCCCGTGCGTGGACCGGTCGAGGCCGGCCGGATGTTGAGGGCGCGGGAAACCGGTGGCGAGCGCACTGGCATTCTGTTCGGCCGGGAGAAATTCGGCCTCCACAACGAGGAGGTCGGGCTGGCGGACGAGATTGTGACATTCCCGGTCGATCCGGCATTTGCGTCGCTGAACATTGCGCAGGCAGTGCTGTTAATGTCGTACGAGTGGATGAAGGCAGGGCTGGTGGACGAGACGCAGACCGCGTTTTCCGGGCCGGAACTGCTGCCCGCGCCGAAGGAGCAGTTGCAGAGCCTCTTCCGGCACATTGAGGAAGCGCTGGATGCGCGTGGTTACTTCCGTCCGGCCGCGAAGAAATACAAGATGGTCGACAATCTGCGCGCCGTGCTGACCCGCCCGGCCTTCTCGGAAGCCGAGCTCAACCTGCTGCGCGGCGTGCTTTCCTCGCTGGACTATTTTTCGCCGAAGGCCCCGCGCGGTGCGGGTTATCCGGACCGCAAGGCAGCCGCAGACGCTGCAGCGCATGGCGAGGGACCTGCACCGCGTTCGCCGCGTGGCAAGGCGGCTCTGGCGAAGCAGGGCAAGCCGGTGAAGGAGTAGTGCAGTTCGACCTGGCGCTAACCCATTCTTATCCATGCCAGGTGCAGGATGGCTGATGATCGGCCACGCTTGCGCCGCACTGCTCACTGAAGAAAACTCCTATGCAGAAATCCATCCTGATGTTCGACAGCGGCGTCGGCGGTCTGACCGTGTTGCGCGAGGCACGCGTGCTGATGCCCGAACACCGGTTTATCTATGTGGCGGATGACGCTGCTTTCCCGTTTGGCGACTGGGAGGAAGGTGCCCTGGACGCACACCTGATCAGGCTGTTCGGGCAGTTGCTGGAGACCTACCGGCCGGAGATCGCCGTGATCCCCTGCAACACAGCATCAACGCTCTCGCTTGAATCGCTGCGCCGCGCTTACCCCGATACCCCGTTTGTCGGCACGGTCCCGGCGATCAAACCGGCAGCCGAGCGCACCCGGTCCGGCCTGGTTTCAGTGCTGGCAACGCCTGGCACTGTGAAGCGGGAATATACGCGCGACCTGATCCAGAAATGGGCGACGAAATGCCATGTGCGGCTGGTCGGGTCGACCCAACTGGCGCGTCTGGCCGAGATCTACATGCGAGAGGGCTTTGTCGACGAGGACGCAGTGCGCGCGGAGATCGAACCCTGTTTTATGGAACAGGACGGAAAGCGGACCGACATTGTCGTGCTGGCATGCACGCATTACCCGTTTCTGGTCAACCGGATGCGCAAGACTGCGCCCTGGCCGGTTGACTGGATCGATTCCGGTGAGGCGATTGCGCGGCGCATCCTTTCAATTCTCGGCGAGCCTGACCGCCACGACCCCGACATCAAGGTTCCGGAGGCGCAGGACATTGCGGTCTTCACCTCCGGCAAGGTCGATCCCGGTATGCGCCGGTTGATCCAGGGGTTTGGATTGACCGCAGCCTGAACGGAACTCACGGCAGGCTGAAACGTTGGTTCCTGGAAAGGAGAACAGTCATGCCAGCAGTGTCCAGAGCGCAGCAGAAAGCGGCAGGAGCCGCACTCGCCGCCAGGCGCGGGGAAGCGAAAGTCAGCGAACTCGTCGGCGCCTCCAGGGAGATGTACGATTCAATGACTGAGAAGGAACTCGAGGAGTTTGCCGAGACCAGTCACAAGGGCTTGCCGGAGCACAAGGCATCGCGGCACTAGGCGCTGATCGCCTCACGCAGCCTGACACCCGTGATACGAAACGCGCCGTCCGGCTGCAATTCGAGTGTGTAGTTTGCTTCGAACACCCGGCCGTCCTTACCCACAATCGTCATCTCCTGGATGATAGATCCGGGAGCGGGTTCGGTGACCGTTCCGAAGCTGTAGCTCTGTGGCTGGCCGATGGGTGCGTAACCCGTCTCGACCATGTTCATGAAGATGTCAGCCGTCGGGAACATCCGCGTAATGTTGGGTGCAGCATAGCTGTAAGCCGCAACACGGTCTCCCGCCTGAAAGGCTCGCAACTGCGCCTCGATTGACTGCTGCGCGGCCTTGATTTCGGCCTCACCGGCAAAAGCGCGGCCAGCAAACAGGATGATCGTGAAAACAACCAGAAATCGCTTCATGCCTGCCTCTCATTGTCTTGATGTACTATACGCTGCACGGCGGGTCGCGGTTCAAGACATCCCTTGAAAGCCAGGATCGGCTCTGTCAAAACCGGGCGAACGGGTGACCAGCATGAAGACATTCTTTGTACAGTTCAAATGCGAACTCGGTCGGGCCTATGAGGTCGCGAATGCGCTGGCTGAAGCCGAGATCGCCTCGGAGATTTATTCGACCGCTGGCGACTATGACCTGATGGCCAAGTTCTACATCGATGATTCCGAGGATGTCGGGCACTTCGTCAACGAGAAGATCCAGATCATTCCTGGCATTCGCGACACGTTCACGACGGTTACGTTCCGGGCATTCTGAGCCAATCACTGCCCAATGTGTGGCATAGCCGCCCGCTTTTTGGGCAAAGCCGGCAAACTGCGCCTAATCCTGGCGAATACGCTTGATTTTGTTGCACAACGCCTTTGAAATGCACCACGCAAAGGGAGACTTGTGTGGTTGCGTTTGATGAGATGTTGCTGGAGCAATCCGGCGTCCGGAATCCTTACTCCAGCTACAATCGCTGGTTTGAGCAACAAGACCCTGCGCGACTGAACGAAAAGATGAGTGATGCGGAGCGCGTGTTCCGCAAGACCGGCATCACCTTTGCCGTCTACGGCCAGGAAGAAGCCGCCGAGCGGCTCATCCCTTTTGATATTGTCCCACGCATCATCTCGGGTTCCGAGTGGCGCAGGCTAACCCAGGGTATCGAGCAGCGCGTGCAGGCGCTGAACGCTTTTCTGGATGACATCTATCACCGTCAGGAAATCTTGAGGGCAGGGCGCGTGCCGCGCGAGCTGATCGCCGGCAACGAGGCATTCTTGCCAGAGATGATCGGCGTGCGTCCGCCGGGTGGCGTCTATACCCATATTATCGGCGTCGATATCGTCCGCACCGCCGAGAACGAGTTCTTCGTGCTCGAAGACAATGCGCGCACACCTTCCGGCGTATCCTACATGCTGGAGAACCGCGAGACGATGATGCAGCTCTTTCCGGAGCTGTTCCAGCAGGTGCGTGTGCGCCCGGTCGAGAACTATCCGCAACTGCTGCGGCAGTCACTGGCGGCCGTGAAGCCGAAGGGCGCGCCCGACCATCCGACCATCGCGGTGCTGACGCCCGGCAGTTTTAACTCGGCCTATTTCGAACATGCGTTTTTGGCTGACCAGATGGGCATCGAGCTGGTCGAAGGGCAGGATTTGCGCGTCATCGACGGCCATGTCGCGATGCGTACCACGCAGGGCTACAAGCAGATCGACGTGCTCTACCGCCGGGTTGATGATGCGTTCCTCGATCCGCTGACGTTCCGGCCGGATTCGGCTTTGGGCGTGGCGGGGATCATGGATGTCTATCGCGCCGGCAACATCACGATTGCCAATGCGCCGGGCACCGGCATTTCCGATGACAAGGCGATCTACTCCTACATGCCGGAGATTGTGGAGTTCTATACGGGCCGCAAGGCGATCCTGCCCAACGTGCCCACCTGGCGCTGCTCCGAGCCCGACAGCCTGAAATACGTGCTGGAGCACATGGACGAGCTGGTCATCAAGGAAGTGCACGGTTCCGGCGGCTACGGCATGCTGGTGGGCCCGGCTGCCTCCAGGAAGGAAATTGAGGCCTTCACCAAGAAGCTGAAAGCCAAGCCCAGCAACTATATCGCGCAGCCGACGCTGTCGCTGTCGACCTGCCCGATCATGACCGAGAAAGGCCTCGCACCACGGCACGTGGATTTGCGGCCGTTCGTTCTGGTGTCGGATCGCATTCAAATCGTGCCGGGAGGACTCACCAGAGTTGCGCTGAAGGAAGGGTCACTCGTTGTGAACTCGTCTCAGGGCGGGGGAACGAAGGATACCTGGGTGCTCGATGACTAGGCGCGCTGTGAATGGTGAATGGTCAATAGTGAATGGTGAAGAGTACGAAGAAAGCAAGATGAAGCAAACATCCAGCGACAAGTCAGGCACGTCCTGCCACTCACCATTCACCATTCACCATTCACCGATGGGAGCGGAGCTCCCATGCTTCTAGGGCGCAACGCAAACGGCCTGTTCTGGATGAGCCGCTATATCGAGCGGACGGAGAATATGGCGCGCCTGATCGACGCCGGTCTGCGCATGGCGCTGACCCGCACCAGCAGCGCGGCTGAAGAATGGGCGTCGGTGATCGCGTCGGCAGGTGCTGACGCAGGCTTTCGCGAGAAGCACGACACATTCACCGCCGAGACGGTGGCTGACTATGTGCTGCGCGACAAGGACAACCAGTCCAGCGTGATGTCGTCCATCGAGAATGGCCGCATCAATGCGCGCATGGTGCGCACGGCGCTGACCCGCGAAAGCTGGGAGGCGATCAATGATGGCTGGATGATCATCAAGAAGGCGCTGACCCGAAAGATCGACGAGCGCGACATTCCGCGCATTATCGATGTCATCAAGCGCGAGACGGCGCAGATCCGTGGTGCCATCTACGGCACGCAGTTGCGCAACGAGATTTTCGACTTTGCGCAGGCCGGCACCTATGTCGAGCGCGCCGACAACACGGCGCGAATTCTCGACGTGAAGTATTATGTGCTGCTGCCGTCGATCTCGTGGGTCGGCTCGACGCTCGATACGTCGCAGTGGGAATCAATCCTGCGCTCGGTTTCTGCGCATCGCTCCTATCGCTGGGTCTATGATGCGGAATACAGCTCGGCCAATATTGCCGACTACCTGATCCTGAACGGGCGCATGCCGCGCTCGCTCAGCTTCTGCAATCGCATGATTTCGGAGCATCTGGGCTTTCTCGAGCGCGACTATGGCGAGCGCCACGCCTGTCACGCCACAGCCGATGAACTCGGCGGACGGCTGAAAGGCTCGATCAAGCAGGTGTTTGATGCGGGCCTGCACGAGTTCCTCAGCGATTACATCAGCGGCAACAACCGGCTCGGTGCGCAGATCGCCGAAGATTACAAGTTCAACGCGTGAGCGCACCATGCTGCTGAAGATCACACATCACACCGAATACAGCTATGGCGAGCCCGTCGCCTACGCGCTTCAGCGGCTGCGTCTCGTGCCGAAGAACGGCCCGACGCAGACAGTGCGGAACTGGACGCTGACAATTGAGGGCGCGACCGAAGAGGTCGCATTCGAGGACCAGTTCACCAATGACACCCGCCTTGTCAGCGTGCATGGCGCAAGCCGCACCAGCGTAACTGCCAGCGGTGAGGTCGAGACCAAAGACACTGCTGGTGTGATCGGGCAGGGGGCAGGCTTTGCGCCGCTCTGGCTCTACACGCCGCAGACCGCGCTAACCGAGGCAGGTGATGGCGTGGAGGCGCTGGTCAAGGGTCTCGATGCCGGCTCCGATCTCGACAGGTTGCATGGGCTGAAGGAACTGATCGGTCAGAAGGTCGCCTACACGATTGGCGCGACCGGACCGGAGACGACGGCCGAGCAGGCGCTGACGCAGGGCAGCGGCGTTTG
>CAYZQP010000212.1:0-6943 GCA_964480545.1 uncultured Mesorhizobium sp.
AACCAGCTCGCCGGTCTTGGAAACGCCCTCGCCATACATGATGTCGAACTCGACCCGCGTCAAGGTGGTCAAGAACAAGCTTGCGCCTCCCTTCAAGCAGGTCGAGTTCGACATCATGTATGGCGAGGGCGTTTCCAAGACCGGCGAGCTGGTTGACCTTGGCGTGAAGGCTGGTGTCGTCGAAAAGTCCGGTGCCTGGTTCTCTTACAATTCGCAGCGTCTCGGGCAGGGCCGTGAAAACGCCAAGCAGTTTCTCAAGGACAATCCCGATGTGGCCTTCGAGATTGAGACGTCGCTGCGCCAGAGCGCAGGCCTGATCGCCGACAAGTTCCTTGAGAATGGCGGGCCTGGCGATCAGGATGGCGTGGACGATGCTGCCGCTGAAGGCTGATTTGGCCGCTGACTGACTGCTGTTTTTAGTTTGCAAGCGCCGGGCGAAAGTCCGGCGCTTTCGTTTGGCCGCTTGCTGTCCGGTTGGCTGCGCCCCACATTGATCAGATGAATCACGATGCCTATGACAATTCCAGGATCGCCAGCATCCTGAACTCGGTACGCACGGTGGCAATCGTTGGCGCATCTGCGAATGAAGTCCGCCCAAGCTTCTTCGTCATGAAGTACATGCTGGCCAAAGGTTTTGACGTCTATCCGATCAATCCGGGCCATGCCGGCAACGAGATACTTGGGCGCATGACATATGCCCGGCTGGCCGATGTACCCACAGCCATCGACATGGTCGATATCTTCCGTGCCTCGGAGGCTGCAGGTGGAATTGTCGATGAGGCGCTTGCGCTCGTCCCGTTGCCGAAGGTCATCTGGATGCAACTCGGTGTGCGCAACGACGAGGCCGCAGCCAGGGCGGAGGCGGCTGGGGTGCAGGTTGTCATGAATCGCTGCCCGAAGATCGAGTATGGCCGTCTCTCCGGCGAGCTCGGCTGGACCGGCGTAAACTCAGGAATCGTGAGCTCGAAGAAGCCGGTCATGCGCCCCGGCGTCCAGAGTTTCGGCGTGCGTGACAAATAGCGCAAGGGCTGACCGGGAACCCGTGTAATTGCGGAATGAATTTTCCTTTGCTTCGCTGTCGCGCTGGGGCAGATTGCGCGCGCATTTCAAGAATAGCCCATCTGGAGGAATATCATGTCCAAAGCGCCCGGTTTCTCAACGCTGGCGGTTCACGCAGGAGCCAAGCCCGATCCGGCGACCGGCGCACGCGCAACACCGATCTATCAGACCACCTCTTACGTGTTTGAAGACGCGGATCACGCGGCTTCATTGTTCGGCCTGAAAGCGTTCGGCAACATCTACACCCGCATCATGAACCCGACCCAGGCGGTGTTGGAAGAGCGCGTTGCGGCTTTGGAAGGCGGTACGGCAGCACTTGCGGTCGCGTCAGGTCATGCCGCGCAGTTGCTGGTTTTCCATACGCTGCTCTCGCCGGGTGACAATTTTGTTGCTGCGAACAAGCTCTACGGTGGTTCGATCAACCAGTTCGGCAATGCGTTCAAGAGCTTTGGCTGGGAGGTGCGCTGGGCCGATGCCGAGGACGCTGCGAGTTTCGAGAAGCAGATCGACAAGAACACCAAGGCAATCTTCATCGAGAGCCTTGCGAACCCAGGCGGCACCTTTGTCGACATCGCGAAAATCGCCGCAGTCGCCCACAAGGCCGGCATTCCGTTGATTGTCGACAACACGCTGGCTTCGCCATACCTGGTCCGGCCATTCGAGCACGGCGCCGATATCATCGTACATTCGCTGACCAAGTTCATCGGCGGCCACGGCAATTCGATCGGTGGCATCATTGTCGATGGCGGCACATTTGACTGGTCGAAATCCGGAAAATACCCACTCTTGTCGGAGCCGCGTCCGGAATATGGCGGGATCAAGCTGCATGAAACTTTTGGCAATTTCGCTTTTGCGATTGCCACCCGCGTGCTTGGCCTGCGCGATTTTGGTCCTGCGATTTCACCATTCAATGCCTTCCTGATCCTCACCGGTCTGGAGACGCTGCCGCTGCGTATGCAGAAGCATTCGGACAACGCGCTGGAAGTGGCCGAATGGCTGTCCAAGCATCCGAAGGTTGCCTGGGTCGCCTATCCCGGCCTGAAGGGCGACAAGAACAATGCGCTTCAAAAGAAGTACTCGCCGAAGGGCGCAGGTGCTGTTTTCACCTTCGGGCTGAAGGGCGGCTATGATGCCGGTGTCGGGTTGGTCAACGGGCTTGAGCTGTTCTCGCATGTCGCCAATCTCGGCGACACCAAATCGCTGGTCATCCATCCGGCCTCGACCACGCATCGGCAGTTGACGGATGAGCAGAAGGTTGCGGCCGGTGCTGGTCCGGATACGGTCCGTCTTTCGGTCGGCATCGAGGATGCGAAAGACATCATCGCTGATCTGGATCAGGCGCTGTCGAAAGTGTAGCCTCGCCTCAGTTTATGCGAGGATTGGCATGGGGATCTTGAGTGTTGACGTCGATGCAGTCGAGCCGGAGGCGGGGGCACCCGCTGCCGGTCGGCTGATTTCCGGGTCGCCGAAATTCCGCACGTGGAATGTCGAGGAGGCCGATGGCGGGGTCTATGCCGGAATCTGGGAAGCGACGCCCGGCAAGTGGCGCATCGAATATGATGAGTGGGAGTTCTGCCACATCCTGGCAGGGCTCTCGGTCATCACCAGCGATGACGGCGAGGCGCGCACGGTGAAGCCCGGCGATAGTTTTGTCATCCGCCCCGGCTTCAAGGGAACCTGGGAAGTGCTTGAAACCACACGCAAGGAATATGTGATCAGGCTTTAATGGCCAGCACATAGAGCCAAGCGGTTGGCGGTTTGTCATACCCAGAGCCTTCGCCTGCGCTTATGTCGACGGATCGCCAGCCGTCACCGATGGCCTGTCGCAGGAACGTCTCATCAGGATAGTTGAAGAAGCGACCAAAGCCATCATGGCCTTCGGCGCTGCCTGCCTTGAAGCTGGCGTAGAGAACGCCGCCATGCTTCAGCGCCCCGCGAATGCGCTGCAGGATAGGGCCAAGCCCGGCGCGCGGAACATGCAGCGGGCAGGCATTGGCCCAGACGCCGTCGAACTCGGCATCGAAAGTGATATCCTCGAACAACAGCACCGGTACCAGCCTGCCAAGCCGTTGTTCTGCCTGTTTTGCGATTTCGGGCGTGCCGTCTGTCGGGGTGACGTCGAAACCTGCAGCCAGCAGCGCCTCGCTGTCCTGACCAGCCCCGCAACCGAGCTCGAGGATTTTGCCTCCGCTCGGAACCAGCGTCAGAAACGGCTCCAGCCACGGTGTGAGCGCCTCCATCCCACGTGTCGCATAGGCTTGGGCTTCGCGCGCGTAGAAGCCGATGGTGGCGTCGTCTTTGCCGCTCACGCCTGCACCATCAGCTTCTCGAGTCCGTGAAAATGCCAGGTGTCGGCAAAGCGCGGCTCCTCAACAATCTCCAGCTCCGGCAGCCGATCAAACAGCGTCTTGAGTGAAACCTGCAATTCCAGCCGCGCGAGCGGTGCGCCGATACAAAAATGGATGCCCGCACCGAAGGAGACATTCTTCTGGTCTGCGCGACCGGGCCTGAAACTGCCCGCATTGGCGAAGGCGTTGGCATCGCGGTTGGCCATGCCGAGCAACAGGCCGATCTCGCCGCCTGCCTTCACCTCGATGCCAGGTGCGAATTCGGTGTCGGCATAGACGTAGCGCGTGAACATATGAAGTGGCGCATCAAAACGCAGGCATTCTTCCACTGTCGCCGCAGTTGCTTCCGGGGTGCCGAACAGGGCCGGAATGTCTTCTCTCTTGCGTTCCAGCAAGATGGTCCGCACGGCGTTTCCTGTCTGGTGGACCGTCGCCTCGTGTCCGGCATTGAGCAGCAGGATAACGGAAGAAATCAATTCGTCCTCGTTCAGCTTCTGGCCGTCCTCTTGCGCTGCCAGAAGCAGCGACAGCAGGTCGTCACCTGGCTTCTTGCGCCGTTCGGCCGCGTGGGCGCGCAGGAAGTCTGCAAACTCGGCAGAAGCCCGGTTGGCCTCGTGTTCCATGTCCTCGGTGCGCGTTGGCGTGTACATTTTGACCATCGCATGCGACCAGTCGAGCAGCTTCGGCCCCATCTCGACGGGCACGCCAAGCATTTCCGCGATGATCGTGATGGGCAGCGGCGCTGCATAGGCGGTGAGCAGATCGAACGCCTCGTCCCTCGGGGATGCGTCGATCAACTCATTGGCCAGCGCCTCGACGCGCGGCCGCAGCCGCTCCACCTGCCGCGAGACAAAGGCGCGATTGACCAGAGTGCGCAGCCGCGTGTGCGCGGGGGGCTCGAGCTCCAGCATCGAGTTTGCCTCGACCGCATCAAAGGCTGCCAGATGCGCGCGGCCAGCCGAAATGCCGGCACTGCCCGGCACACCTGCCGGGTTCTGACGGCCGAGCGAACGGTCGCGCAACAGCCGGTTCACGTCGTCATAGGCCCCAAAGCACCAGATGCCGAGCTCCTCCCCGAAAAACACCGGGGGCAGGGTGGCATAGGTGGCATAGGGGTCCTGCACAAAGGCCGGATCGCGCGGATTGAGGCTGCGGCTGAGCGTGGCTTTCATCCTGGTTCAATAGCTTGAAGCAGGTGTCTCGCGCCAGACGGCTGGTTTGAGCTATGCTTGAGCCAATGGAGTCCGGGCATGAAAATCATCGTAGTCGGTGCAGGCATTGCGGGGCTTTCGTCAGCCTGGGCGCTGGTCAAGGCCGGGCATCAGGTCACGCTGCTGGAGCAGGGGCCAATCCCCAATCCGATGTCGGCATCTGGTGACCATCACCGCATCATCCGCCGCGCCTATGGCAAGGCTTCTGGTTACGGGCGGCTGATCAGCCAGGCTTATGATGCGTGGGACGAGATGTGGCACGACCTCGGACACTCGCATCTCGAACAGCGCGGCTTCATGGCCGTGTCACGTGAACAGGGCGACGAGGCGGAAGATTACCGCGACGGCATGCAGGAGGGTGGCTGGCCAATAGAGCAGTTTTCGGCTCGGGAGGTCGCTGAGCGCTGGCCGATGTTTGATGCGAGCTCGATCCGCTACGGGTTTTATTCGCCAGAGGGCGGCGCGCTGCACTGCAAGCGCATCGCAACCGATATGGCTGCCTGGTTACGGGGCAGCGGGGCCGATGTGCGCGAGCACACGCGCGTTGCCTCGGTGGATCCAGGCGAGGGCTCGGTTCAACTGGCCGATGGCGAGATGCTCACCCGCGACAGGGTCGTGGTCACAGCGGGTGCCTGGGTGACGAAGCTGTTTCCCGAGATAGTCGGTCCGCTGACCACC
Organism: uncultured Mesorhizobium sp.; assembly: GCA_964480545.1. Taxonomy (GTDB): domain Bacteria; phylum Pseudomonadota; class Alphaproteobacteria; order Rhizobiales; family Rhizobiaceae; genus Mesorhizobium_G. The sequence goes on from CAYZQP010000212.1 coordinate 5,297, forward strand.
TACCGCACGGCAGTGGTCTATCTGCAGCCGCCAGCCGATCTGGTGCAGGCGTGGGATGCCGCGCCTGTCATTCTCGATGTGGGCGGCACGACGGATGGCTACATCATTCCGCCTTCCGGGGGAGGCGGGCTGAAATTCGGCTCGGGTCTGCACAAGCGTCCAAACGTCGATGCTGATGAAAATCGCGAGGTCGTACCGGGTGAGGGTGAGATCGTGCGGAACCTGTTTGCGCCGCCTTTGGCGCGGATTGACGAATATCGTGTGACCGACGTTCTCAGCTGCGCCTACACGTTTACGGCAGACGAGAGGTTCTTTGCGCATGAGGCCGGAAAATGTCTCGTAATTTCAGCCTGTTCCGGTCATGGCTACAAGTTCGGTGCAGCAGTCGGACGGCGTGTCGCGCAAGCTGTCGAGGATAGCGATGGCGCTGCGCTGAAGGCCTGGCTACGGGCAGAGCTGTAACAGAAACGGCGGCCCTTCGACCGCCGTTTGAGAAATGGCCTGGGCTATCAGCCCTTGCAGTGGTTGTTGATGCGAACCTTGTTCCAGCCGCTCTGGCCGGGGCTCACCATCACCGTACGCTGGCGGGTCTCGTATGACGCCGGTACGTGCACCTTGCGAACTTGCTCCGGCTGGATCACCACCTGCTCGCTGATGGTCTTGTACTGCGCCGGCACCACGTAGCTCTGTGTGCTTTCGGGTGAAATGACGACCTTGCGCTTCTGGTAGCCGTAACGTGCCGGGATCGTCTCATGATAAACATTGCCTGACGACACCATCACGCGCTCGGCAACCTGGCTGAATTTGGGCTTGTGCTTTACCTTGCACAGCACCTTGCGCCCGTTGATGACTTGCCATTCCCAGGAGTAACCGCCTTCGGAGACCTGCACGGTGCGGTAGCGCGTCTCATAAACCGGGGCGGTGCGGCGCGTAATCGTGCGGGCCGGCTCAATCAACACCTTCTCGCTCTCATATCCATAGCGAGCGGGGATCGACCGATACTCGACGCGCTCCGGCGACACCATCACGGTGCGTTGGCGCGTCCCATAAACGGCTGGCACGACCTGCCTGTCGGTATAGCCAGGACGAACCTGAACCCGTTCGATGATCGTGTCATAGACCGGAGCCGTCCGGTAGGGCTCGTAGCAGGCAACCGGTTTGCCACCTGCGAAGGCCGGGGCAACAGAACCTGCGACCACCACCCCCGAAATTGCAATTGAGACCAATCTCTTCAACATCACGCGCACTCCCGCCAACTTGTGATTGCACGCGACACTAGTCCAGGCTTCTGTTTTGAAAAGCGAATTTGGCGATCGTCGTTAAGCGGCAAGGTTAAGGTCGCGAGCCAGGCGCCGCACCCTTGCACAGGGCCAAGGGGGCGTCCTATCTATATAGCAACCCCATTGAAGCGATTCTGCTTCACGGCTGCCATCCCGAAGGTTACTCATGAAAGACCCGCACGATACATATATGAATCTGGTCCCGATGGTGGTCGAGCAGACCAACCGCGGCGAACGCGCCTACGACATCTTCTCGCGGCTGCTGAAGGACAGCATCATCTTCATCGGTACGCCGATCGACGACGCCATCGCCAACCTGGTGATCGCGCAGATGCTGTTTCTCGAAGCGGAAGACGCCGAGCGCGAC
>CAYZQP010000213.1:0-1311 GCA_964480545.1 uncultured Mesorhizobium sp.
GGCAGGAGATCCGCGCGCGTGGGAAAGGACGCGCGGGACCCTGCCATGCCCGCGCGCCGCAAGACAAGGCGCGCGACGCGGCGCGCGCCTTCCTCGCGACTATTCCACAAAAAACGGCGTCAGCGGTCGGCGACGCCCTGGCCGCGCGCCTGCATCTCCTGGACGCGGCGATGGTCGATGGCGAACACCGACGGGTCGAAGCGCACGCCTTCCTCGACGTTGAACACCATCACGGTCGTGTCCTTGCCCTGGGCGTCGGTGATGGTCCACTGGCGCAGCTCGTAGGAGGACGGGTCGAACATCATGGTGATGGTGGCATTGCCGAAGGTGGTCTTGTCGGCAAGCTGGATCGTGGTCAGGTCGGTCTCTTCCTTGACGCCGCGCACCTTGTTGCCCGACAGGTCGATGCGGTCGTCCAGCAAGAGCTTCAGCGGCGTCTGCGACAGCGGGTAGATGTCGGCGGTCTTCAGCTTCGTGTTCTCCAGCACCACGGTCTTGCCGTCCGACATCACCCTGATGCTGGACGGCGCCTCGTAGTTGAAGCGGATCTTGCCGGGGCGCTCGAGGAAGAACTTGCCGCCGGTCTGCTCACCACGCGGACCAAACTGCACAAACTCGCCGGTCATGGTGCGGATCGACGAGAAGTGATTCGCGATCTCCTGGGCTTTTGCACTCGACCCCTGTGACAGGGCAGGCGACGTGAGGGCGATCGCGACAACGGTAGCCGCTGCACCCAGAAAACTGCGCCGTGAACTGATTGCGAGTGTGCTCATGTCATTTTGCTCCGCCTGCTCAATGCCTAACCTGTCAGTTAGGCCGAAGTTTGGCTCATGCAAGGCGCGATTTGCGCGCGCCCCGCCTCCTACATCTTGTCCTGCTCGGTCGGCACCAGGATTTCACGTTTTCCCTGATGGTTCGCAGCGCTGATGATGCCTTCCTGCTCCATGCGCTCGATCAGTGACGCGGCCTTGTTGTAGCCGACGCCGAGTCGACGCTGGATGTAGCTGGTCGACACCTTGCCGTCCGTCAATACCACGGACACGGCCTGATCGTAGGGATCATCGCTGTCCTTGTAGTTGCCGCCGCCGCTGCGAGGTGCATCCCCACCGCCGTCTTCGTCTTCCTCATCGTCCTGGGTGATCGCGTCGAGATATTCCGGCACGCCCTGCGTCTTCAGATGTTTGACAACCGTCTCGACCTCATTGTCGGAGACGAACGGGCCGTGCACACGCTGGATGCGCCCGCCGCCGCCCATGAACAGCATGTCGCCCTGGCCCAGCAGCTGCTCGGCGCCCTGTTCACCCAGGATGG
>CAYZQP010000213.1:1321-6903 GCA_964480545.1 uncultured Mesorhizobium sp.
TGATCGTGCCGGTGATGACGTCGACAGACGGACGCTGCGTTGCCATGACCACGTGGATGCCGGCGGCACGCGCCATCTGGCCAAGACGCTGCACAGCGCCTTCAATATCCTTGCCGGCAACCATCATGAGGTCGGCGACCTCGTCGATGATGACCACGATGAACGGCATCGGCTCGAGGTTCAGCTCTTCGGTCTCATAGATCGCCTCGCCGGTTTCACGGTCGAAGCCGGTCTGCACGGTGCGGGTGATCTGCTCGCCCTTGGCGGCGGCCTCGGCGATACGGGCGTTGAAGCCCTCCTGATTACGCACGCCGAGCTTTGCCATCTTGCGATAGCGGTCTTCCATCTCACGCACTGTCCATTTCAGCGCGACCACGGCCTTCTTGGGCTCGGTCACAACAGGCGTCAGCAGGTGCGGAATGCCGTCATAGACGGACAATTCGACCATCTTCGGATCGACCATGATGAGGCGGCACTGCTGCGGCGTCATTTTGTAGACCAGCGACAGGATCAGCGTGTTGATGGCAACCGACTTACCCGAACCGGTGGTACCGGCAACGAGCACGTGCGGGAACTTGGCGATGTCAACGCTGACGGGATCGCCATTGATCGACTTGCCGAGCGCCAGTGCCAGCTTGAACTTGGTTTCCTCAAAATCCTTGCTGGCGAGAATTTCGCGCAGATAAACGGTTTCGCGCTTCGTGTTCGGCAGCTCGATGCCGATGGCATTGCGGCCAGGCACAACGGCAACACGGCAGGAGATCGCGCTCATCGAGCGGGCAATATCGTCAGACAGGCCGATCACGCGCGACGACTTGATGCCAGGTGCCGGCTCCAGTTCATAGAGCGTCACGACAGGGCCGGGACGCACCGCGATGATCTCGCCCTTCACGCCGAAATCGTCGAGTACGCTTTCCAGCATGCGCGCATTCTGCTCCAGCGCATCCTTGGAGAGGGAGGGGTCCTTCGCCTCTTTCTTTGGCGCGGTCAGGAAGCCCAGCGACGGAATCTCGAACTCGCCGGAACGCGAGGCCGGAGCGCGCTGCACGCGCGAGGGCTGCGGTCGGGCGGCGGGCTCGGCAGCACGGGCAACCGGTGCAGGAGCGGCAGGCTGGCGACGCGCGGCGGCGACGCTTGCAGGCGTGCGATAGTCGCTTACAGGTGCATCGAGGTCCGGCATATGCGGATCATCAAGGTCGAAAGGCGTTTCATCCTCTTCGTAGGCGATAGTGTCGTCTTCCGCCTCGTATGAAGCGGCGTCCTGGTAATCTTCCTCGTATTCTTCGTCGATTTGCAGCTCGCGGCGCTGGCCGGTGCTGACCATGTCAGAGAAGAATTCAGGATCGACACGGGCGCGCCCGTCGCGGCTCAGCTTCATCTCCTCCATTTCGGCCATCTCGACGCGCGCAGCGGCATGACGCCAGCCGGCGCGGCGGTCGGGATCGCCGGTGCTGACGCCGTTGAGCGGAGCCAGGCGCCGGCGTATGAAGGCCTGAGCCGAGAGCCACATATGCGTCGCATGCCCGGCAAGAGCCGTCATCACGCCGGGCCGGTCATCATCCTCATCCAGGTCGTCTGCAAAATCCTCAATGCTTGCCGCCTGCCGGGCAGGCTTCGCCTTCTCGACCACCGGTGCCTCGCCCCGACCGATCAGGCCGGAAGCGTAGGCGAAAAACCAGAGGGCTGGCGGCGCAAGCAGCGAGGCTACGAGCATGCCTTTCCAGCCGGCAGGGTACTCGCCCAGAATGACCCTTGGCAGCTGGAGCGCCATATCGCCGAGAACACCGCCCAGGCCGGACTTGAGCGGCCAGGTCGGAGGTGTGGAGAAGCAACCTGCTATGCCCGCGATCAGCACAGATGCGGCAAACCAGGCAAGTGCGCGTTTCCAGGTACGGCCGATCCGCGTTCCTGCGGCAAGGAAAAGTGCCCAGATCACGGCAGGCACCAGCGCCACAACGGAAGCCAGCCCGAGAAACTGGATGGCGAGGTCGGCAAACACGGCTCCGGGATAGCCGAGGGCGTTTGACACCTCGTTGCCGGTTGCGTGGCTGAAACTGGGGTCAGCAACATTCCATGTTGCGAGGGCGCCAACGCCGGCGCCAATCAGCGCCAGTATGACCAGTCCGCTCAACCTGCCAACGCCGCGCAGAACCAGGCCCTTCAGGCCCCGGCCCTGTTCCAGTGTCATCGATGGTGAAGACCCTGCCTGCATTCCATTCCCCACGAAAACCGGACAGGCCCACACAAGGCGGGCCGATTCCGGCACACTATGGCTCGCAGGTTAATCGAGCTTTAACTATGGGGATTAAGAGCTCATATACCGGCGCTGCCTGGGGTCTGAAGGTCTGGCCTGTCGGTGTCGATAACCGCCATGTGCAGCAGGTCGACATAGCTGCCGTCGAGCCGCGCTGCATTCCTGGCGCGTCCCTCCAGCGTGAAACCGGCCTTCTCGTAAAGCAGGATGGCGGGCTCGTTGGTTGCGTACACGGTGAGCTCCACGCGGCTCAGCCCGGCCTGCCAGGCGCTGTCGAGTGTCGTGTTGATCAGGGCGGTGCCAATACCGCGGCCGCGGTGGCTCGACACAACCCCCATCCCGAGCACGCCGACATGGCGGAAAATCTCCCGGTCTGAACGCCGGGCTATATCGCACCACCCTGTTACCTTGCCGCCGGAGAGCGCGACGACAAAAGGCAGGCCGGCCTCGATGAGAAGTCCCATGAACCGGCGCGACTCCTCCAGTGGCGGAGCCTCGAAGCGAGCGATGTATTTTCGCTCGCGCGCAACTGCGTCGAGTGCAGCATGGAACCCCTCGAGGTGATCGAGGGTTGCCGGAACAATCTGCCAGGCCTCAGCCATCACACACTCCGCCAGGCTTTCAGGCTCGCCCAGGTGCGGCGGTCCAGCCGGTAGCGCTCGATCGGCACCTTGCCGGCGACGAGCGAGTTCAACATGCCCTGTCCGGCATACTGAAAGCCGCACTTGTGAATCACACGACGCGAAGCCGGGTTGATGACGCGGCAGGCTGCATGCAGGGCGTTCGCCGTCGTTGAGCGGAATGCGTGATCAACCAGTGCATGCGCGGCCTCTGTTGCATAACCCTTGTTCCAGTATGGCTCGCCGATCCAGTAGCCGAGTTCGAGCCCATGATCGCGCGGCTCCAGGCCGGCGACGCCGACGAGTTGACCAGAGGTTGCACCTGACCCTGGACGCTGGCCGGGCTCGGCCAGGGTCAGCGCGTAGATTGCGCCGGTTGTGCCGGTGGCGAACTCGATGAAGCTGCGCGCATGGTCGGGCGTATAGGGATGCGGCACACGTGCCAGCATCTCGGCCACGCGGAGATTGTCGGCCAGCGCCGCCAGTTGCGCAATGTCGGCCTGCACCGGCGGACGCAGTACAAGACGCTCGGTCTTCAGCTCCTTTGCCTCGATGCTGAATAATCTGTCGTCACTCGTTTCCTGTGCAACCATGACCAGTCCCTCCGGGCCAAAGAAAAAGGGGAGATGGCGACCCATCTCCCCTGATCCAAATTTCTGGCCTGTCCAGACACCGGTTCCCGAGATGGGGCGCCGGTGTTGTGGTGCGGATCCGGCTTATTCCGCTGCTTCTGCTTTCGGCTGTACCGATACGTAGGTTCGGCCGTTGGCTTTTTTGGCAAACGCGACAACGCCGGCTTCGAGGGCGAAAAGGGTATGATCCTTGCCCATGCCAACGTTCGCGCCGGGATGCCACTGCGTCCCGCGCTGACGAATAATGATGTTGCCGGGAACGACGTTCTCGCTACCGAACTTCTTTACGCCGAGGCGGCGACCAGCTGAGTCGCGACCGTTGCGCGACGAACCGCCAGCTTTCTTATGTGCCATGGTTCAGACTCCTTGACCGATCTCTTACTCTGATTCCGCTGCAGATGCAGCAGCTTTATCAACTTTTGCGCGAGGTGGCTTGCCGGCCAGCAATTCCCTGGCCTGCTCAACCCATTCTTCACGCTCGATGCGACCGCCCAGCGACAGCTTTTCGTCGAGTTCGGCGATCTGCTTCTTGTTCAGCTTCGAGATCGAGGACAGGGTCGGATAACCGGCTTCTGTCATCTTCTCCTTAAGAACCGGACCAATGCCGCCGATCAGCGAGATGTCATCGACGACCTCTGCCTTGGGCTCAGCCTTGGCCTCTGCCTTCTTTGCAGGCTTTTCGGCCTTGGGTGCGGCTTCTGCCTTTGGCGCAGCTTCTGCCTTGGCGGCCGGCTTTGCAGCGGCAGCCTTCGACGGCTTGGCGCCACCGATGAGGATCTCCGAGATACGGACAGTTGTCAGCAACTGACGATGACCGATCTTGCGGCGCGAATTCTGACGGCGGCGCTTCTTGAACGCCAGCACGGTGCGGGACTTGCCCTGCTCGACAACCTCAGCGGCAACCGAGGCGCCATCAATGAAGGGCGCGCCGATGGTGACATTGTCGCCTTCGCCGTGCGCGAGAACGCTGCCCAGCTGGATGATGTCGCCAACTTCGCCGGCAACCTTTTCGATTTTCAGTACGTCATTGGCGGCAACGCGATACTGCTTGCCGCCCGTTTTAATGACTGCGAACATTTTTCTAGCCTTTCGCTTTGTTCGTCCGGCTGTCAGCGGCCAGAGGCTGCCGCGCCGTCTTTTTGTCAGTCGTTACGGGTTCAACGGCCCTTTCAGGCCAAAGCAAAACCGGCGCGGAGAGGCCTCCACGCCGAATGCTGGCTGGCTCCTACAGGAGGAAGGCGCGTGGAGTCAAGCTTGCCGCGGTTTCTCGCGATGGCCGGAGATGGAGGTCTGAAGTCACCTCAGCGCGCCAGCCGCATGCATGCCCACATCACCAGAGCGCCGACCAGTGCGGCGGGCAGGGCACCAATCTCGTCATACCCGACATTGAGGCCCGCCAGTATCAGCCCGCCGGCAATTGCCAGCGCCGCAATTACATAGGCTGCGAGGTTGTCCATCCGGAACCACCAGAAGGCAAGGCCGACAAGAGCAGTGGGCAGGGCGCAGTTCACACCGGCGGCGACGCCCGCAAGCAATGCCGTGAATGCGGTGTTGAGCAGGGTGGTCAGGTTTGGTCCGGGGCCGATCATGTCGCCAAGACTCTCGATGGCGGCCAGTACAATGCCTGCAGCAAGCGAGGCGATTGAGTAACTGATGGCCGCCGCAACCCAGCGGGGTGGGGGGCGAGATGCGGGGCGAGATTGCGCCGGTTCGCTCTCGCTCACTCGTCGCCATGCCCGGCGATCATCATCGCCTCAAGCGCCAGGCGCTCATGCTTCTTCAGCCGCTCGCTTTCGGATTTCAGCTGGCCGCAGGCGGCCAGAATATCACGGCCGCGCGGCGTGCGGATCGGCGAGGCGTAGCCGGCATTGTTGATATAGTCGGCAAACTTCTCGATCGTCTCCCAGTCCGAGCACTGGTAATTGGTGCCGGGCCAGGGGTTGAACGGGATCAGATTGATCTTGGCCGGCACGCCCTTGAGCAGCTTGATCAGCGCGCGGGCGTCATCGAGCGAGTCGTTCACGTCCTTCAGCATCACATACTCGAAGGTGATGCGTTTGGCGTTGGAGAGGCCGG
>CAYZQP010000214.1:0-6902 GCA_964480545.1 uncultured Mesorhizobium sp.
AGATCGTGCCGAGACCCAGCCCCACCGCGAGCATCAAAATGGCAACGCCGGCGCGCGGGCAGGCTTCTGGCCTGCGATGCCGTTGATCCTCGGCATTGCCGCCGGCGTTGCCATTTTGATGCTCGCGGTGGGGCTGGGTCTCGGCACGATCTTTTCGCGCTATCCGGCGCTGCACACGGTGCTCCAGGTGCTTGGAACGCTCTATCTGCTGTGGCTTGCCTACAAGATCGCAACCAGCGGACCCATCTCCGGCACCGATGAACGAAGCCCGCTCGGCTTCTTCGGCGGGGCGGTGTTTCAATGGATTAATCCCAAAAGCTGGGCAATCACCACGAGCGCTGCCAGCGCCTACCTGCCGGTCGAGAACTACACCGCCAATCTGGGAATTGCGGCGCTAATCCTGGCGATTATCGCCGTTCCCTGCATGTCGGTCTGGGCAGGTTTCGGAGCAGCACTGCGCCAATGGCTCTCGCAGCCCCGCTATGCAACCATCTTCAATCTGACGGTCGCAGCACTGCTGGTTCTGGCAACCATCCCTATTCTTTTGACAAAGCACAGCTGACCGGTGCGCGCATGCTTGACAGTAGTGGCTGCGTTCGCGTCCACTGATTGAGATGTCATCAGCTCTCCTGCTCCGCAACCGCAACTACCGCCTGTTGTTCTCGGCAGGTGCGCTGACAAATCTGGGCGATGGCCTGATGGTGGTGGCGCTGCCCTGGCTGGCGACGTTAATGACCCGCGATCCCGTCGCAATCGCGACGGTTGCGGCCGCGCTGCGCCTGCCGTGGATGCTGTTTGCGCTGCCCGCCGGCGTCATCATCGACCAGGCAGACCGACGCAAAATGATCGCCCGCGCCGACCTTCTGCGTGCCGCGATCATCGTAGCCATCATGGGCCTGGCGCTCGGCGCGCCTGTTCCAAATGCGGTCTGGCTGCTCACCGGGCTGGCCTTTCTGCTCGGCTCCGCAGAGGTGCTGCGCGACAATGCCGCCCAGACGATCCTGCCTGCCATCGTCGCCCCCGCCGACCTGGAGGCCGCCAATGGCCAGATGTGGAGCGCCGAACAAATCACCGGCCAGTTCATTGGCCCGCCGCTGGCTGGCCTGCTGATTGCCGCAGGCATCGCCCTGCCCTTCGGCATTGACGCGGCAGCGCTCGTCTTTGCCGCCGGGCTGGTCTGGCTGATTACCCTGCCCCCGCAGATCAGCCAGAAGACGCGTTTCTGGCCGGCACTCGTGACCGGCGTGAAATGGATGCGCCAGGACAGGCCGCTGCTGCGGCTCGCCATCGTGCTTGGCCTGATCAATTTCCTCGACATTATGGCGATCACCATACTGGTGATCTTCGCGCAGGAACTGCTCGGCCTGACGGCAGCGGGATACGGCATCCTGCTCTCGATTGCAGCCATCGGCGCGGTGGTTGGCAGCCTTGGCGCGCCGATGGTCACGCGCAGGATCAGCCCGCAAACAGCGCTGATCCTGTGCTTTGTAGGCTGGGGACTGACTTACGCGGCCATGGGGCTGTCTTCGAGCCCGGTGGTTGTCGCCACCGCCCTGTTCCTGTCGATGGCGACATCCATGGTGTGGAACGTCATCACCGTATCCTGGCGGCAGCGCCGCATCCCGGCCGAACTGCTCGGCCGCGTCAACAGCATCTACCGCTTTTTCGGCTCAGGCTCCCTGCCGCTCGGCGCATTGGCGGGCGGGCTGGTGGTCTCGCTGCTGCAACCGGAGTTTGGGCGCGAACTGGCACTGCGCGCGCCATTTTTGCTCGCTGCCGCAGGCTGCGCGATCCTCTTCGTCTATGCAGTGTTCAGGCTGCGGCTGGAGTAGCTGCGGCACCTCCGGAGGCCGTCATTCCGGGGCGCGCAGCGAACCCGGAATCCAGAGTTGTGAACCCGGATGCTCGCGCTCGACCGCCGTCTAAACTACTATTTTCGCTGGACATTCAGCCCTTGCCGCTCTGGATTCCGGGTCCCGCTGTCGCGGTCCCGGAATGACGACCGTGTATTCCGATCAACCAAACATCCGCTCGCCCTGCTCATCAATCAGCTGCCGGCCCTTGTTCAGCGTAATCTGAACCACATCTTCAAGTCCGGCAAAGCGGTCGGCACGGATGAACCGGTGCTCTTTCACGACGCCGTCGATCTCTTTGGAGACAACGCCGCAGGTCTGGTACTGCCCGTCCTGCTTGAACGGCGTGGCGACGATCCTGAAGCCCTTGTGCTCGGCCTCGCCTTCCACCTTCGCGGTCGCCGGCTCCGAGCCGCCGCCGACCCCAAACAGTTTCTTCAGAAATGACATAGCGAACTCCTTGCTGCCGACTAGGCAGAATAACTACGCACCGGTCAACGCCGGACCGCGCTGCTTCAGCCCGGCGAGGAAAGTTGTCACCAGCAAGTCCACCTGTTCCCAGATCTGGTCGATCTTGCGCGCGCCGCCGCGCGAGGCATAGCCGCTGGTGACGATGCCGTGCACGCTTGACCACAGCGCCCGCGCCACCTGCCGCCGGGTTTCCGGCTGCATGTCCGGATAGCCATCGGCGATCACCTGGGCGATAATGTCGAACAGCATGTCGAGCCGGTTCACATATTCGTCGGGCTCGGTTGAGTTCACCCGTCCGCGATTATAGGCAAGCACCGCCGCCCAGGCACCCGGATGGTCCTGCACGAATTCATGGTAAGCATGGGCAAGTGCCAGCAGGCGCGAGCGCACATCCGTCTCGCCCTTCTTGTGCATCCCGATCATCGCAGCCGCGCCGCGCCGGCCGAGTTCGTCAAGCAGTTGCACATTGACCGCCCGATGCAGGCCGGTCAGATCAGTATACATGTTGTAGATGGAGCCGACCGCAATGCCGGCTTCCTGGGCAATGGTGCGGGCCTTGAGGTTGGGTGCCCCGCCCTCTTCCAGCAACCGATGCGCGATCTCCAGAACCCGCGCGCCTGTCTCTTCCTTATCCAGCGCCATGCAATCACCTTGCCTTGAATCGGACGATCCTAGCACATCAGCGCTGCATTGAACATAGTTCAGACCGCCAGATGCATCACCACCCGCCGGCTATGCGGCGCGCGACGATGCTCAAACAGATAGATGCCCTGCCAGGTTCCAAGCGCCAGCCGGCCTTTCGTCACCGGGATCGTCAGCGAAACGGCGGTAAGCGCGGTCTTGATGTGGGCCGGCATATCGTCCGGGCCCTCCAGTCGATGCACGAGATAGTCCATCGAGGGATGATCCGCAGGCGGCGCCAGCCGCTGGAAATACGCGTTGAGGTCACGCTTCACATCCGGGTCGGCATTCTCTTGGATCAGCAGCGAACAGGACGTGTGCTGCACAAACAGCGTCAACAGACCGGGCAGCGGCGACGTCCGCGCCACAAACTCGGCCGCCTCGCGCGTGAACTCATAGAGCCCGGCTCCAGAGGTCTGGATTGAAAGCGTTTCCTGTATATGCACTAGCGCTCCGTCAGCGCGAGCTTTGCGCTGAGTGCGACGAAAGCGGCAGCAAAAGTGCGGCGCATCCAGGCCATGATTGTCGGGCTGCCCAGCACGCGGTCCCGCATTGCCGCTGCAAAAAGCCCGTAGATCGCGAAGATCACAAAGGTTGCCAGCATGAATACGCCGGACAGTTCCGCCATGCGCAACAGCATGTTCGGGTCATTGGCAGACACAAACTGCGGCAGAAACGCCACGAAGAAAATCGACAGTTTCGGGTTCAGCAGGTTGAGCAGAATGCCATCGACAATCACCTGCCACACACCACGCGGGCTGACCTGCGCGTCGATCTTCATCGCCCCGCGCTCTTTCAGCGTCGCCCAGGCCATGTAGAGCAGATAGGCAACGCCGGCATATTTCACGATGTCGAACAGAAGCGCCGAAGTATGCAGCAGCGCCGCAAGCCCGGTGAGTGCCGCAATCAGATGCGGCACGATGCCGAGCGTACAGGCAAATGCCGCCCAGATGCTGGCCCGCGCCCCGCGCGTAAGCCCGGCGGCGATGGTGTACACCGCGCCGGTTCCCGGCGAGGCGACAATGATCAGCGTTGTGATGAGAAACTCAGGCGACATCGAGAGACCCCCGTTGTCGCCGAGCCTAGCCAGCATTGGCTCGCCGTCAAGCTACGCCGGGGGACTAACTGTGAGCCGTGGCAACAAATCTGGCAAAGGGATATCCGCCTGGTCCTGCGGCCGTGACACATAGAGTTCCGCCAGATACCACCCTTCCTCTTCAGAAGGTTCAGGCTGCAGGCCAAGTTCGTCGAGATTGCCGAGCACGTGCGCCATTTCTTCGGCGGAGACAAACCGGCGCTGCGGAAACTGTACGCCTTCCAGTTTCTCGGTCACATATCCCCGCGCCGCCAGCATGTCTTCGACAGGCTGATAGTCAAACATGCGCAACACGAAATTGGCCATCCAGGCGTCATTGCTTGCATCAACCAGATGTTCCAGCGACGCGCTGGTGACATAGCCGACACAGCCCGTCGAGATGATCAGATCGCTGTCCCCGATGACCTCCAGATCGGCTGGCGACGGTGTCTCCTCTTCCAGATTGGCAGAAACCCCGCCGTCCAGTGCCCCTGCCGCGACCGCGTAGGAAATCGCCTTGTCCGCAGCATCCAGCCCGACGATGGTCAGGTCCTCATCAGCAGGTTCGGCAAACAGTGACTGATCCCTGAGCAGCATGGCTCGAGGGTCAACCGGCGCGCGCTGGCCGTAGAGCCGGTAAAGCTCATCCATCGTAAGCCCATGCTTGAGCAGTGCCGCATTCACCCCATAGGAGCAGCCGACATCGACGACCTTGGCGGAGCGTTCGCCCATTGCCTCGCGGCGCGCTTCCAGCAGACCCTGAAAGACCGGTCTGGCCTGTTCGGGCACGCAATAGTCGAGCTGTTGCAGGGTGGAGAAATAGGCCCTCGGATCGGGCTGGTTGTAGACATGGTCCAGCGTCAGCTTGCCATGTTGATCAAAACTCGGGTTGGCGGTCGAACCTGGGACGAAGTCCATCGTGCGACAGTCCTTTCAATAAAATTACAGAAAACCCGCGCGCCACGGCGCGGAGCGAAGTCTCCATTGTTGTTGGATGCACAGAGTTTAACCCCTCGCGCCGCAGAGATAAACCCCTGAAGCCAAGGCGGGCCCGCCCCGGTTCACGCCAGCGGCGTCAGCCCGAGATCAGATAGGCACATGGAGACCGATGGCGCGCGCTGCGCGACAATCGTCTGCTCCGGGCCGTGGTCTGTGATCGAGCGATAACCTTCAACGCCGAGGCTGCGATACACATGGGTGACCAGCGTATTCGCGTTGATCACCCACACCTCGGGGATGCCGAAGGCGGTATAGACACTGATCTTTCGCCCGCGATCATAGGACAGGCTGGAATCGGAGACCTCGACGGCCAGCAGCACGTCCGGGCCACGCAAGTCTCCGGGGAAGACACCGCGCGCAAACACACAGAAATCCGGCTCGAGGAAGCTCTTCTCATCCAGCCGCAGCGTGGTCTCCTGGGCGATGGTCAGCGCTTCATCAGCAGTCCGTTGAAAATGCCTGTTCAAATCCAGCTTCACCATTTCATGGCGTCCGCCCTTGGGCAGCATTGGCACCACCTCCCCGCCGATCAGCTCAAACCGCTCGTCCTCTTCGATGATACCGGCGGCAACCATCGCTTCGATCTCGGCAACCGTCCACGGACGGCGCGGCAGACCTTCAGCGGCCTGCGTGGTCGCCGGATGCAGCAGAACTTCTATGCGGGTATGCTCGTTCATGGCTCACCCCATTAGCACAATTCAGGCGGACATTACGTCGCCAGCGGCGTCAGCCCGAGAGCCGAGAGGCACATGGAAACCGATGGCGCGCGCTGCGCGACAATCGTCTGCCCTGGGTCGTGGTCGCTGATCGAGCGATAGCCCTCAACGCCGAGGCTGCGATACACATGGGTGACCAGCGTATTCGCGTTGATCACCCACACCTCGGGGATGCCGAAGGCGGTATAGACGCTGATCTTGCGCCCGCGATCATAGGACAGGCTGGAATCCGAGACCTCAACGGCCAGAAGCACGTCGTAGCCGCGCATATCACCCGGCAGAACCGTGCGCGGAAACACGCAGAAATCCGGCTCCAGGAATGTCATTTCATCCAGTCTGAGCGTGGTTTCCTGCGCGACCCTGATGTCAGCGGATTTCGTCTGTTGAAAATGCTCGTTCAGATCGACCTTCACCATCTCGTGGCGGCCACCCTTGGCTTGCATCGGAACGACCTCCCCCCCGATCAGCTCAAACCGTTCGTGCTCGGCAATGATACCGGCCGCCTGCATCGCCTCGATATCAGCGAGCGTCCAGGCACGGCGCGGCATGCCGTCCGCAGCCTGCGTGGTGACGGGCGACCAGGGGTCCTTAAGGCGCGCAACCTCGTTCATGAATGCAAGCTAGCACAATCGCGCGCGATCTTACAGCGCGCTACCAATGCCCCTTGCGCCGGTTCCAGGCGTAGAGCAGATCGGCGAAACGGTTATAGGCAAAGCGCGTGACGGGAAGCATCAGCCGGTTACCGAACATGCTGGCCAGCCAGCCCTCCCCCGGCGTCGCACGCCAGATCGCAACGGCGACATCCGCGCCCGTGAGCAGCTTGCCACCTGCATCGACGGCATGAAGGCTGCGGCGGATATCCTCCAGCCCTGCCCCATACTGCGCCAGCGCGTCGGGTTCGAAATTGATGTCCTTGAATTCGATGCGTCCGGCCTTCACCGCCTCGATCAGCCGCCGCTTCTGGTGGTTGATGCCAGCATCGCAGACCGGACACTTCGTGTTGTACCAGACGGTGAGCTCGGGCGTGGTCACGTAAACCTCAAACGAAAAGCCCGGCGCGATGGTCGGGCTTTGATCTCCTAGCTGTCCAGGAATCTGCGCAGCTTC
>CAYZQP010000215.1:0-6894 GCA_964480545.1 uncultured Mesorhizobium sp.
GTCCTGGCGCGACGGTACGCGGCTCAACCTGGAGCGCGCCCTGAAGATCGGCGATGAACTGGGTGGCCACATCGTTTCCGGCCATGTCGACGGCATGGCGACCATCATCGAGCGCAAGGATGAGGGTGACGCTATGCGGTTCACGCTTGAAGCCCCGCGTGAGCTGGCGAAGTTCATCGCACCCAAGGGCTCCGTGGCGCTCGATGGCACCTCGCTCACCGTGAACAAGGTGGATGGCGTGCGCTTCGATGTGCTCCTGATCCATCACTCGCTTCAGGTGACGACCTGGGGCGAGCGCCAGCAAGGCGACCGGGTGAACATCGAGATCGACACGATGGCGCGCTATGCGGCGCGGCTTGCACAGGCCGCAGAGCAGGGGCTGTAGAGCCCGAACCAGATCGCTGTTCGACTTAGTCAGTTTTAATCGCTATGATTGGAACTGATTGGAGAAGCCGATGAACACGCGTGTCCTCACCGCCCATGTGCCTGTCGAAATGGCCGAGAAGGTTGACGAACTTGCCGCGCTCATGGACCGCCCACGCGGCTGGATCGTCAAGCAGGCGCTGGCCGACTGGATAGAACTCGCAGAAGAGCGGGATCGCCTGACTCGCGTGGCTATTGCCGAGGGCGAGGCGGGGTTGGTGGTGTCGCACGACCGGATGCGTGCCTGGGCACTCAGCCTGCAAACAGATGACCCGTTGCCTCCGCCAAAACCGTGATGGCGAGAATGCTGGATATCGTCTGGTCGCAAACTGCCTCTGCCGATCTGACCCGGCTGTACAACTTTCTCGCGCCGAAAAATCAGTTGGCTGCAGCACGGCTGATTGATCAACTGACCCTTGCACCGGAGCGGCTGCGAGAGCACCCGCGCCTTGGGCTGCAACTGGAACAGTTTCCGAGCCAGGAGGTGCGCAGGATTTTGGTAGGCAACTACGAAATCAGGTATGAAATTCGTCCGGCTGACATTCTGATCCTGAGCATCTGGCATGGTCGTGAGGATCGGTTGTAACTTCACCGCTTGCCGTTCGGCCCGGTTCGGCCTAAACGACCGCTCTTCCCGGAGTGACCCATGGCCGAACATCTCGCCAACGCCTTTCTGAAGCCTAAGCAACAGGCACATCTGCTGATCATCGAGGCGCGGTTCCACGATGCGCTGGCCGACGCGCTGCTTGAGGGCGCAAGGCTTGCCATCAACGAGGCCGGCGCAACCTTTGAGGTCGTGACCGTTCCCGGCGCGCTGGAAATCCCCGCCGTCATTACTTTCGCCACCGATGCAGCCTCCGAAGGCGGCACCTTCTATGACGGGTTCGTCGCACTCGGCACAGTCATCCGCGGTGACACCTATCATTTCGACATCGTTGCCAACGAGTCGAGCCGCGCCCTGATGGACCTGTCGGTTCAGGCCGGTGTTTGCATCGGCAACGGCATCCTCACCACCGAGAACGAGGAGCAGGCCTGGACCCGCGCCCGGCGCTCGGAAGGCGACAAGGGCGGCTTCGCTGCAAAGGCGGCGCTGACCATGATCGCTATCCGCGAGCGCTTCGAGGTGGAAGCGTGAGCGAGCCTGCCAAATCGGACGGCCCGCGCGGCGCAAACAAGCGCGGCGCAGCCCGTCTGGCTGCCGTTCAGGCACTCTACCAGATGGATGTGAGCGGCACCGGCTTGCTCGAGATCACCGCAGAATATGAGAGCTTCCGCCTCGGCAAGGAAGTCGACGGTGCGCTCTACCGCGAGGCCGATGCACAGTGGTTCCGCGCCATTCTGGCCGGCGTGGTGGAAAACCAGAAGTTCGTTGATCCGGTCATCCACGATTCGCTTACCGAGGACTGGCCGCTGTCGCGGCTCGACTCGACGCTGCGGGCGATCCTGCGCGCCGGCGTCTATGAGTTGATGAAGCGCAATGATGTTCCCGTTGCCGTCATCGTCTCGGAATATGTCGACATCGCCAAGGCCTTCTACGAGGAGGACGAACCAAAGCTGGTCAATGCCGTGCTCGACCGTGTCGCGCGCCGGCTTCGCGGTGAGGGCAAGGGCAAGACTGCCTGACCTGGCCCAGGCTTTGTCGGGGCGAGGCGGATTTTCTTTCCCGGCCATAACAGGCACGGGGCAGGCGCAACTCCGGAAGTGAGTCCGCCATGACCTCCGAGACTGAAGCCCGTCGCACCGCCATCATCCTTGCCGCATCGCAGGCGGTTGTCGGCTCTGCCGCACCCATTGCGCTCTCCATCGGCGGACTGGTCGGGCTCTATCTGCTCGGGCCTGACAAGTCGCTCGCGACTGCTCCCGTCACCGGCTACAATGTCGGCGTCGCACTTGGCGCGCTGCCGGCAGCCGCCATCATCCGCGCGGCCGGCCAGCGCAACGGCTTCATGACCGGCACGCTAGTCACCGCATTGGGCGGCGCGCTGGCGGCCTTTGCCATCTACCAGACGAATTTCTGGCTGTTTGCACTGGGCATGGCGCTGATCGGCGTCGGCGGCTCGTTCGTGCAACAGTTCCGCTTTGCAGCAGCCGACAATGCGCCGCCCGAGTTCAAGGCGCGCGCCATCTCGTTTGTGCTGGCCGGCGGAGTGATCACCGCTATCCTCGGGCCACAGATTGTCATTTTCACCCGCGAATTGCTGGCACCCTACATGTTTGCCGGCAGCTTTGCGGCCATTCCGGTCGTGGCGCTGGTGGGCGCGCTGATCCTGTCGCAACTGCCACGCCAGATGAAGGGGCAGGGCGTGATCGATACGTCCACTGCCCGACCACTGAGCGAGATCATCGCGCAGCCACGCTTCATTGTCGGGCTGACCTGCGGCGTCGGGTCGTTTGCGCTTATGGTGTTCGTGATGACCGGCGCGCCGCTGGCGATGGTCGGCTGCGGCTTCACCACCGATCAGGCCACGCTCGGGATTTCCTGGCACGTGATGGCGATGTTTGCGCCGAGCTTTTTCACCGGCAAACTGATCGCCCGTTATGGCGTGGAAAAGATCGTTGCGCTGGGCCTCATCATCTTGATCGCCAGCGGGCTGATTGCGCTGTCTGGCATCAAGCTCTGGCAGTTCTGGACCTCGCTAATCCTACTCGGCCTCGGCTGGAATTTTGGTTTCATTGGCGCGACCGCCATTGTCGCCGACACCTACCGCCCGTCCGAGAAGGCGCGCACGCAAGGGTTCCACGACCTTGTGCTGTTTTCATCAACCGCCTTTGCCTCGCTCATGGCTGGCGTTAGCTACAATAGCGGCGGCTGGGACCTCTTGAACTGGATCATCTTCCCGGTCTGCGCGGTTTGCCTTGTCGCACTCGGCTGGCTGCTGATGCATGCGCGCACACCGGTTCGCTCCTGACGGCCTGTCACAAAGGTCAAGCAAAAGCGTCATCCACCTGTCGCGGCTTTTTGGTCAAAAGCCGCCATGGACCAGTCGAGCTTTAGAGATTCTTTTCCCGAAGACGATGCCAAGCGCTACCGCGCGCTGTTCATTTCGGACCTGCATCTGGGCACCAAGGGCGCGCAAGCCGAGGCGCTGCTGGAGTTTCTGAAAGTCCACGACGCCGAGACCATCTATCTGGTAGGCGATATCGTGGACGGCTGGCGCATCAAGAAGGGCTGGTACTGGCCGCAGACCCATAACGACGTGGTGCAAAAGCTGCTGCGCAAAGGGCGCAAGGGCGCGCGCATCATCTACCTGCCCGGCAATCACGATGAGTTCCTGCGCGACTTCTACGGCACGCATTTCGGCGGCATCGAGGTACGCGAGACCGCCATCCATCAGGCGGCGGACGGCCGGCGTTATCTCGTCATTCACGGCGACTTCTTTGATGTCGTTGTGCAGAATGCGCGCTGGCTCGCCTATCTCGGCGACTGGGCCTACGCGATTGCGCTCGCCTTTTCGATGAAGGTGAACTGGCTGCGCCGCAAGCTCGGCTTCGGCTACTGGGCCTTCTCGTCCTGGGCCAAGGTCAACGTGAAGCGCGCTGTAAACTTCATCGGCAAGTTCGAGGAAACGCTGTCGGCGGAAGCCCGCAAGCAGGGCGTTGACGGTGTCATCTGCGGCCACATCCATGCGGCCGCGCACCACGAGATGGACGGCCTCACCTACATAAATTGCGGTGACTGGGTCGAAAGCTGCACGGCGGTGGTCGAGCATTTTGACGGGCGCATGGAAGTCATCGACTGGACTGTGAAGAGCGAGACGCTGAACCGCCAGCCCGCGGTTGCGGTGCCTGGCTGGCGACGCCGTGTTGCGGCTTGAGGAGGCACCATGAGTGTATCAACTGATTGGGCAGAGGGGCAGTCTCGCGGCGAGATCGGCGCGCGGCTGAACGCTTCCGTCCGCCAGAACCGGAACTGGTCGCTTGCCGGCCTGAACGAGCGGCTCTTCGCAAAGCTCTTCACCGGACTGGTCTATGCGCAGATATGGGAAGATCCCGAGATCGATATGGAGGCGATGCAGCTTGGGCCGGGCCATCGCGTCGTGACGATTGCCTCGGGCGGCTGCAATGCGCTGTCCTACCTGACATCAGACCCGGCCCGGGTTGAGGCGGTTGACCTGAACCCCGCCCACGTTGCCTTCAACCGGCTGAAACTGGCGGCACTGAAGGCGCTGCCAGACCATGACGCATTCTTTCGCTTCGTCGGTCAGGCGAATGCGGCTGACAATATTTCGACCTACGATCAGACCTTGCGGCCGCTGCTGGATGAAACCACACGGGCACATTGGGATGGCCGCAACCTTGCCGGCCGCCGGCGTATCTCGATCTTTGCCAGAAATGTCTATCGCCACGGCCTGCTTGGCCGCTTCATCTCGGCGGGGCACATGGTGTCGCGAATGCACGGCGTCGATCCGTCGCGCATTATCAAGGCGCGCTCTCTGGACGAGCAGCGCCAGATTTTCGAGACCGAGCTTGCGCCATTGTTCGAGCGCGGCCTGATCCGGTTTCTCACAGCGCGCAAGTCGACCCTGTTCGGGCTCGGCATACCGCCTCAGCAATATGAGGCTTTGGCTGGCGGGCAGGGCATGGCCGGCGTGTTGCGCAAACGTCTGGAGAAGCTGACCTGCGATTTCCCTATCGGCGAGAACTATTTCGCCTGGCAGGCTTTTGGCCGGGGCTATGACAGGGCAGGGCCGCTGCCGCCGTATCTGCAGGCGCAAAACTACGAGGCCGTGAAGGCGCGTGCCGACCGCTACACCATCATCAACGCATCCTACACCGAGCTGCTGGCGTCAAAGCCTGCGGCCTCGGTTGACCGCTTCATCCTGCTCGATGCGCAAGACTGGATGAACGACTGGCAACTGAACGATCTCTGGCGCGAGATCACCCGCACGGCTGCACCCCGCGCGCGCGTCATATTCCGCACTGCCGCTGACGAGCGTCTGCTGCCGGGCAGGGTTGAGCCCGCAACGCTGGAGCGCTGGCACTATCGCGAGGGCGAGTCCATACACCTGCACAGTCGCGACCGCTCGGCGATCTATGGCGCGTTTCACCTTTACGTCCTGAAGGATGCGAGATTATGAGCAGCGCCTCCCATGCCAATCTGATGGACCGCGTCTACAAGCTGCAGCGCCGCTTCGGCTTCTACGATGCGACCCGAAAATACTATCTGCTCGGGCGCGACCCGATGATTGCCAGCCTGAAAGTACCAGTGAACGGGTCGGTGCTGGAGATTGGCTGCGGCACCGGGCGCAATCTGGTGAAGGTAGCGGAACGCTACCCGACAGCGCGCCTCTTCGGCATGGATATCTCGCGTGAGATGTTGGCGGCTGCCGGGCAGGCGGTCGCGGCAGCCGGTATCGCCGAGCGTTGCAGGCTGGCACTCTCCGACGCCGAGGCCTTCAACCCGAAACAGAGCTTTGGCCGCGAGAAATTCGACCGCGTGTACATTTCCTATGCGGTCTCGATGATCCCGGCCTGGCAGGGCGTGGTGGAACAGGCAATAGACCTGCTGGCACCCGGCGGTTCGCTGCACATCGTTGATTTCGGTGACATGAAGGGGCAGTCGGCCTGGCGCAAGTCGGCCCTCTACACCTGGTTGCGCTGGTACCATGTCACACCGCGCGGCGACCTGTTTGAGCTTTGCGATAACCTGGCGTCGCGTCACGGCTGCGAATCTGGCCGCACGGTCCTCTACGGTGGCTTCACATGGATTGCCACGATTACCCGTCCGGACCGGGTTTTCACCGCATCTTCCGTCGATCCGAAGGATCTGGCGGCGGCCTGAACCGATTAGGCATGTGAAAGCACGCGAACCGGCACGTCAGCAACCTTGACCTTTTGAAGCCGCTTTCGCATAACCCGCAGTGATTGCAGTCCGACGAGGGGTCGGCTCTGCGTTATCATCAGGTCCGGGGAGGAGTAGTCCGGGCCGTTTCGTGAGGAATTCCCGAAAATGCCGCTGATCTGGATTGTGATACTTTGCGGCTTGCTTTCGATTGTCTATGCGGTCTGGGCCACGCGCTCGGTTCTCGCAGCCGATCAGGGCAATGCCCGCATGCAAGAAATTTCTGCTGCCATCCGCGAGGGTGCGCAGGCCTACCTCACCCGCCAGTATATGACGATCACCATCGTCGGCGTTGTCGTCTTCGTATTGGCCTGGTGGCTTTTGAATGGCTATGCGGCGTTCGGCTTCCTGATTGGCGCTGTGCTTTCGGGCGTTGCCGGCTTCATCGGCATGCACGTTTCTGTTCGCGCCAATGTGCGCACCGCACAGGCGGCCTCCAACAGCCTCGCTGCCGGCCTCGACATCGCCTTCAAGTCGGGCGCAATCACCGGCATGCTGGTGGCTGGCCTGGCGCTGCTCGGCGTCGCTGTCTACTACATGCTGCTCACCACCGCATGGGGCATGTTCGCTGATGACCGCGAGGTTATCGATGGCCTCGTATCACTCGGCTTCGGTGCGTCGCTGATCTC
>CAYZQP010000216.1:0-6843 GCA_964480545.1 uncultured Mesorhizobium sp.
CAATGATGGCTGAACGCTTGGTCGCCGCGCGCGCGATCTTTACCGCGTTCTCGACAGCCTCAGCGCCGGTCGTCACAAAGATTGTCTTCTTCTGGAAATCGCCGGGAACCAGTCCATTCAGCCGCTCGGCCAGCCGTACATAGTTCTCATAAGGCACAACCTGATGGCAGGTGTGGGTGAAACGGTCGAGCTGGTCCTTCACCGCAGCAATCACCTTCGGATGGCGGTGGCCGGTATTCACCACCGCGATGCCGGCGGCGAAGTCGATATAGCGCTTGCCCTCGACATCCCAGATTTCGGCATTCTCCGCCCTGTCGGCATAGACCTGCGTGGTGACGCCAACGCCGCGCGCCAGCGCCTCGCCGCGCCGGGCGGCAATTTCAGAGTTCAGCATGGTTTCCTCCAAACCGTAATTGCTTAAACGCCCAGGCCACCCAGACAGACATATTTGGTGTCGAGATAATCCTCGATGCCCTGATGTCCGCCTTCCTTGCCAAGGCCAGATTCCTTGACCCCGCCGAACGGCGCTTCCACCGTCGTGATCAGGCCTTCGTTGACGCCAACCATGCCGTACTCCAATCCTTCCATGACGCGGAAGGCACGCCCGAGGTCAGACGTGTAGAAATAGGCAGCGAGGCCAAACTCGGTCGCATTGGCGAGTTTGATGACCTCTTCCTCGGTCTCGAACTTGAACACCGGCGCGACCGGCCCAAAAATCTCTTCCTTCATGAACATCATGTCGGGCTTGGCGTCGGCAATCACAGTCGGCTCGAAGAACGAACCGCCGAGCTTGTGACGCTTGCCGCCGGTGACGATCTTGCCGCCTTTGGCTTTTGCGTCGGCGACAAACTCTTCGGTCTTGGTGGCAGCCTTCTCGTCAATCAGCGGCCCCTGCTCGACGCCATCCTCAACGCCCGAGCCAACCTTCAGCTTGGCCGCAGCAGCGGCGAACTTCTCGACAAACTTGTCGTAGATGCCAGCCTGCACGAAGAAGCGGTTGGTGCACACGCAGGTCTGGCCCGAGTTGCGGTACTTGGCGAGGATGCCACCTGCCACGGCGCGCTCAAGATCGGCATCGTCGAACACGATAAACGGCGCATTGCCGCCGAGTTCCATCGAGACCTTCTTGACCGTGCTGGCTGACTTCTCGATCAGCATCTTGCCGACCGGCGTCGAGCCGGTGAAGGTGATCTTCTTGACCAGCGGGTTGGTGCAGAGCTCGTCGCCAATCGGCCCCGGTGCGCCAGTGATGATGTTGACGGCGCCTTTCGGAAAGCCAACCTCCTCGGCCAGCACACCCCAGGCCAGCGCCGAGTATGGCGTCTGCGTCGCAGGCTTTACCACCGTGGTGCACCCGGCAGCGAGCGCAGGTGCCAGCTTGCGCGCCAGCATCGACGACGGGAAGTTCCACGGCGTGATCGCGGCAATGACACCGGTCGCCTGCTTGGTCACCAGAATGCGGCGGTCAGCCCAGGGCGAGGGCACTGTATCACCATAGGTGCGGCGCGCTTCTTCAGCAAACCACAGCACATAGGCCGCCGACATGCCGACCTCGCCGCGCGCCTCGAACAGCGACTTGCCCTGCTCGGTGGTGAGCAGCACCGCCAGCGCCTCCTGATTGTCCATGATCGCATCATGCAGCTTGCGCAGAAGCTTCGAGCGCTCCAGTGCCGAGGTCTTGCGGTAAGTCAGGAATGTGGCCTGCGCGGCCTCGATGGCGCGGCGTGTCTCGGCCTGCCCGGATGCCGGCACTGTGCCCATCTTCAGGCCCGTGGCCGGATTGGTGACATCGATTGTCTTGCCCGAGTCGGCCTGAACCCACTCCCCGCCGATGAGATTGGCTTCACGCATGAACTGGCTGAATTTCTGCAGCATCGGGGGCCTCCACATGTTTCTTTGGGCAGTTCTCTAGTTGGGCGGCGGCAACCGATCAATTTGAGCCAGTGGCATAAGCGATTGGTCCACAGGCCTACCTGCCGCACGTCTGTGCAGGAACTGTGCACGTCCTGCAGAAAAACTCCACCGCTCCGGCCCGATTTAGCCAGGCGACTCGCGAATTTTGCCTCCCATCGGAAAAGAACGCCGCTTCCCCTGGCGGCCACGGGAGCAGATCATGAAACGCCTACTCATCAGCATGACAGCACTGGCTGCAATGGCCTCAACCGCGCTGGCCTCCTCGCTTGTGCGGCCGAACGACATGGGCACCGGTGCCCTGCTCTTCGAGAGCAAGCAGCCCGGACAGTTCATCCAGGCGCCGCGCCTCGATACGGATTTCGAGGTCACCGTCACCGGACAGATTGCCCGCACCCGCGTCACCCAGCGTTTCGAGAACCCGGCGCAGGCCTTTGTCGAAGGCGTCTATGTGTTTCCGCTGCCCGAAAACGCTGCCGTCGACACGCTGAAAATGGTGATCGGCGAGCGCGTCATCGTCGGCGACATCAAGGAAAAGCAGGAGGCCAAGGCAATCTACGAGCAGGCCAAGGCGTCCGGCCAGAAGGCTGCCCTGCTGGAGCAGGAGCGCCCGAACATCTTCACCAACTCCATCGCCAATATCGGCCCGGGCGAGTCTGTGGTCGTCCAGATCGAGTACCAGCAGCCGGTGCGTCAGACCTCCGGCGAGTTCAGCCTGCGCGTGCCGATGGTCGTCGGCCCGCGCTACAATCCTGCGCCGGGGCTCGTGCAAGCCGTGTCTGGTCCAACCGAAGCCGAGATGTTCGTGGTCAACGATCCCGTGCCGGATCGCGCCCGCATCGAGCCGCCGGTGCTTGACCCGCGCACCAATTCGCCGGTGAACCCGATCACCGTCACCGTCAATCTGGAACCCGGCTTCAATCTCGGTCAGGTCAAGAGCAGCTACCACGAGGTGCAGCAGGCCGGCGATGCAGACTCCCGCAAGGTGCAGCTCTCCTATCCGGCATTTGCCGACCGCGACTTTGAGCTGTTGTGGACCGCACAGGACCAGAAGCAGCCGACTGTCTCGGTGTTTGCCGAGAGCGTTAACGCCAATGACTACGCGATGGTGCAGGTCACACCACCGGCAGTCGAAGCGGCACAGAAGCCGCTGCCGCGCGAGGCCATATTTGTCATCGACAATTCCGGCTCCATGAGCGGGGACTCCATGCCCCAGGCCAAGGCCAGCCTGATCTACGCGCTGGATCGCCTGCAGCCTGGCGACCGTTTCAACGTCATCCGCTTTGACAACACGATGGACCTCGTGTTCCCGAATGTGGTTGAGGCGACGCGCGAAAACATCGACTTTGCCCGCACCTTCGTCAGCCGGCTGGATGCCAATGGCGGCACAGAAATGCTGGCTCCGCTGGCGGCAGCCCTGAATGATCAGACGCCAGACGATAATGGTTTCCTGCGCCAGATCATCTTCCTGACGGACGGCTCCATCGGCAACGAGCAGCAGATGTTCGACATGATCGGCAAGGGCCGTGGCCGCTCGCGCGTTTTCATGGTCGGCATTGGCTCTGCCCCGAACTCCTTCCTGATGACCCGCATGGCCGAGCTCGGCCGCGGCACCTTCACCCAGATCGGCCAGGGCAATCAGGTCGAGGAGCGCATGCGCGACCTCTTCGCCAAGCTGGAAAATCCGGTGGTGACTGGCCTGAACGCTCAGGCAAGCGCAACAGGCGTGGAACTGACGCCAAACACCCTGCCCGACCTCTACAAGGGCGAGCCGCTCACCATGCTGATCAAGACGACAAAGCTTGAGGGCACCATCACCGTCTCTGGCTATGTCGCCGGTCAGGCCTGGACGCAGACTGTCGCGCTCGACAAGCCGACCTCCGGCTCTGGCATCGCCAAACTCTGGGCGCGCCGTGGCATCGAGGATGCCGAGGTGTCGCAAAGCCTGCGTGGCGTGCCATCCATGCTGGCCGATGCGCGCATCCTGCAACTGGCGACCGAGCACCATCTGGTCAGCCGCATGACCAGTCTCGTTGCCGTGGATAAAACGCCATCGCGCCCCGCAGGCCAGCGCCTGACCCGCGCCGACATTCCGCTGAACCTGCCCGCAGGCTGGGACTTCGACAAGGTGTTCGGCGGCGAGAAGCCCGCCATCGAGCGCAAGGCCTCGCTGGACAATGTGCAGCTTGCTTCGCTGAAGACCTCGCTGGCACCCGTGACCACTGCCCACAGTGCCCGGCAGATGATCCTGCCGCAGACCGCAACACGGGCGGAACTCTTCACACTGTTCGGCTTCGGGTTCCTGATCAGCGCCGCCTTCCTTTACTTCCGCGCCCGGAGGCTGGCGTGAACAACTTGGAGCAATCGACCCCCACTCCGGTTTGCTGCGCAAACCACCCTGCCGGGGCAAGCCACGGGTCTCGCCCGTCCTTCGGATCCCCCGAGTGCGGGGGGAGCGGAAAGACGCGAGGCCGCCAATCCTGGCTCTCTTCCTCGCCCCCCAATGGGGGGAGAGCTGGACCGGCGAAGCCGGGACGGAGTGGGGGGAAGCTCCGCCTCAAACTCACCGCTCTCGCCCTCGCTACCCTTGGCCTCGGGCTGGTCGGCAATGCCTGCTACATCCACGCAAAGGCGCTGCTGGCGCAGGTGCTGCTGGACCGCGCCTTCACCCAGAGCCTCGCCACGGGCCAGCCGGTCAAAGCCTGGAACTGGGCCGACACCTGGCCGGTCGCACGCATCACGGTTCCCCGCATCAATGCCTCGGCCGTTGTGCTGCATGGCGGCAGCATGGAGGCGCTGGCCTTCGGCCCCGGCCATCTCGAGCAGTCAGCGCAGCCCGGCGAAACCGGCACCGCCGTGTTCTCCGCGCATCGCGACACGCATTTCACCTTCCTGCGCGATGTGAAAACCGGCGACCGCATCGAGGTGACCCGCACCGACGGCAAAAGCTTCGCCTACGAGGTGACAGGCAATGAGGTCGTTCGTTGGGATCAATCACGCCTGACCAATGACAATCCAGACAAACGCCTGGCGCTGACCACCTGCTGGCCGCTGGACGGGAAGTTCCAGAACGACATGCGCTATGTCGTGCATGCCAAACTGATCGAGAGCCAGGTCAGCCAAACACCAGTTGCGCCGCGTACACCCAGAACGCCGTCGTAACCACGGCGATGCCGGTGGCGATGGTCATCTGGTTGGTCGCCAGCGCCTGCCCGGTGCCGAACTGTGTGGCGATCAGATAGGAGTTGACGCCTGACGGCAGCGCTGCCGCTGCCACTGCGACCTTTGCCGTCAGCGGCGGCAGACCGAACGCCCAGGCCAGCACCAGCACCACACCGGGCATCAGCATCAGCTTGGCCATGGACAGCACGACCGCCGGCTTGATGTTGCCGGAGAGCCCGAAGCGGCTGAGGCTCAGCCCCATCGAAAACAGCGCGATGGGGCTCGCAATATTGGCCAGCGCATCAATCAGACGCATCGGCAGGCTTGGCATATCCAACCCGGTCAGACGCCACAGGAACCCGCCAAGAATGCCGTAAATCAACGGGTTACGCGACAGTTTTGAGAAAAACACCTTCGCGATGTGGCCGATGTTCAGCCCCTGCCCGGCGCGGCCAAACACCTCGAACAATATGATCGAAGCCATGATCATCGTCGGCAGATGAATAGTAATGAGCAGCGACAGTATCTCGAACCCAGCCTGCCCGAACACTCCAAGCGTGAACGGAATGCCGATCAGCACAAGGTTGGAGAAGGCCGACGAGACCCCGCCAACCACGCCCTCCTGGCTGGTGCGGCCAAACACCCGCGTGGTGATCAGGTGACCTGCGGTCCATGTCACGATGACCGCCGCAAAATACACGCCCCAGAACCCCCAGGGCGCTGTGCCGTGAAAATCCGCGCCAATCATGGTGCGAAACAGCAGCAGCGGCATCGCCACATTCACGGCGAACTCGGCCACGCCCTCGCCCGTCTCCGGTTTCAGATACTTCGTGACGCCCGACAGATAGCCGAGTGCGATCAATGCAAAAACGAAAAGGATGGTTTCGACAAGCGGAGACATTTGTCAGACGATTAGCGGAGCGCATGGTGCAGCGCAACACACCAGGCGCAATCGTTAGGGTTAATCCGGTGACGAAGTTGAGTTCGCGCAGGTCATTCCCAGATCTGTGGAATGGACAACAGCAGTTTCATCCCGACTTCTCCTGGCCGCAGGATATGGGCGGGTTCTGCGATGATCACTTGCACTGGAATCGGCGCCGCCCTGGGCTGGGCGTGGTCCGGTCCTGGTGGCGCCCTGGCACTCGGCACCGTGGGGCTTGGCATCGGCACGGTTCTGGCGATCTGCCCCGGCATCATCGGCGAGATTGTCGGTGGCATCCTGTCCGCATAGCAAAAGGGCGGCTCAAGGCCGCCCTTCTGATCTCAACCCTTGCGGGGCAGTTGTGGAACCAGGCTCTTCTTGGCCGCTACCGGCTTGTCGGGCTTGGGCTTGGTCGCCGCTGCCTTCTTTGCAGCAGGCTTCTTCGCGGTCTTCTTGGCAGGCGGTTCGATCTCTTCCTTCTTCGGCTTGACCGGCGTCTCGTCGGCCAGCGTCTCGAGCTTCAGACCCTTCTCGCCAGTCTCCTTCTTCTCGACGGAGATTTTCACAACGCCGCCGCTCTTGAGCGAGCCAAACAGCAGCTCTTCCGCAAGCGGCTTCTTGATGTGCTCCTGGATCACGCGGCCGAGCGGACGCGCGCCCATGCGCTCATCATAACCCTTGTCGGCCAGCCACTCGATGGCTTCCGGCGCGAGCTCGAAGGTGACGCCGCGGTCGGCGAGTTGAGCTTCCAGTTGCATGACGAACTTCTGCACGACCTGATGGATCACCGGCACAGGCAGCGAGCCGAACGGAATGATCGCATCTAGACGGTTGCGGAACTCCGGCGT
>CAYZQP010000217.1:0-6788 GCA_964480545.1 uncultured Mesorhizobium sp.
AGCGCCTGCTCGGCCGTCGTCTCCGGTCCGGTCGCGCCAATCGTGTAGGCGACCGGACCGGAGACGGCGGCCGAGCAGGCGCTGACGCAGGGCAGCGGCGTTTGCCAGGACCACGCGCATGTGTTCATCGCCGCTGCGCGCCAGATGGGCTTTCCGGCCCGTTATGTCAGCGGTTATCTGATGATGGATGACCGGGTCGAGCAGGCCGCCAGCCACGCTTGGGCGGAGGCGCATGTGAAGGGGCTCGGCTGGGTGGCGTTTGATGCGGCGAACGGCATTTCGCCGGATGAGCGCTATGTGCGCACAGCGGTTGGCCGCGACTACCGCGATGCCATGCCAGTGTCTGGTATCCGGCTGGGTGCGGCGGATGAACGTCTTGATGTTCGGATCACCGTAGAGCAGTAAGCGCCGTTTGTGATAGCTTGCGGGTCCAATGACTTACTGTGTTGCGCTGAAAACTGATGCCGGGCTGGCATTTTTGTCGGACACCCGCACCAATGCGGGCGTCGACAACATCTCGACCTATCGCAAGATGCATGTGTGGGAGCAGCCGGGCGAGCGCGTGATTGTGCTGATGTCGGCGGGCAACCTCGCCACCACGCAGGCGGTGGTGAGCATTCTCGACGAGCGCACCAAGGTGGCAGGCGAGCGCGTGCCGACGCTGTTTGGCACGCCGTCCATGTTCCAGACGGCGCGGCTGGTGGGCAACACAGTGCGCGAGACGATCCTGGACTCCTCGCCGGTTGGCCAGAAAGCCGATTCCTATTTCAACGCCTCGTTCATTCTGGGTGGGCAGATTCGTGGCAGCGAGCCACGGCTTTTCCTGATCTATCCGGAAGGCAATTTCATCGAGTGCAGCGAGGACAGCCCGTTCTTCCAGATCGGCGAGACCAAATATGGCCGCCCGATCATCGTGCGCGCCTATGACAAAGCCATGAGCTTTGCCGAGGCTGCCAAGCTTCTGATGGTGTCGTTTGATTCGACGGCCAAGGCGAACCTTTCCGTGGGACTGCCGCTCGACATTCTGCATTATCATGCAGGTGCGCTGAAGGTCGGCATGCGCAAGCGCATCGGTGCCGATGACCCGTATTACCAGACCGTGTCGAGCGGCTGGTCGGCAGCCCTGAAGGAAGCCTTCACCCGGCTTCCCGATTTTCCGGAGTGATCTGATGGCAGGCGGCAAGCGCGAGAGCCTCACCGGCGTCTGGCAGGGCCGTTTCAACTATCCGGCGCAGCTTGCGCCTGTTGATTTCGTAGCGACGCTGATCGAGATCGGCGACAGCGTGACGGGCACCACGCACGAGCCGGGCGGGTCGATTGGTGCAAAGGGATCAATGGCCTATGCCAGCATCAGCGGGCACCGCGACGGTCAGCACATCACCTTTGTCAAAAGCTACGATATTGGTGAGGAGCGCGAGCCGATCGAATATGACGGGATGATCAACGCCGATGCCACGGAAATCTCCGGCCACTGGATCATCTTCGGCAATTGGGGCGGGACGTTCCAGATGATCCGCTCGCCCGGCAAGACCGCCGCCGTCAAACGAAAGGCTACCATTTCGACACGAGGCTGACGCTTCCCACGGTTTTCGTTTTCAGCTATTGCAGAGAAAACGAAAGCATAATGATGTATCTTTCTCCAAGGCATACCGAAATCATTCAGCTCGCCAAGGATCAGGGCAGGGTGCTGGTCGATGACCTCGCCAGCCATTTTGGTGTGACGCCCCAGACAATTCGCAAAGACCTCAATGACTTGTGCGATCAGCGCATGCTCAAGCGCATCCATGGCGGTGCGCTTTATCCGTCCGGCGTCGAGAACATGGAGTACGAAGCGCGGCGCAAGATTGCGGCGGATGAAAAGCAGGCTATTGGCCGCGCGGCAGCCGAGCTCATTCCGAACGGCGCCTCACTCTTCATCAATATCGGCACGACGACGGAAGAGGTTGGCAGTGCGCTACTGGATCATGAGGGGCTCATGATCATCACAAATAACATCAATGTTGCCAACAAGATGCGGGTCTACCCTGACAACGAGGTGGTGATTGCCGGTGGCGTGGTGCGCGCCTCGGATGGTGGTATTGTCGGTGAGGCTGCAGTCGATTTCATCCGCCAGTTCAAGGTTGACTATGCGGTTATCGGTGCCTCGGCCATTGACCATGACGGGGCGCTGCTGGATTTCGATTTCCGCGAAGTGAAAGTGGCCCAGGCGATCATCGCCAATGCCCGCCACGTGATCCTGGTTTGCGATGCGACCAAGTTTGAGCGAACCGCGCCGGTGCGCATCGGCCACCTGTCGCAGGTCAATACGTTCATCACCGATCATTGCGACATTGCAGGTGTTCGCGAGATCTGCGCCAATGCCGGTGTTCAGCTGATCGAGACGGCGACGGCAATTTAGACGCGTATAGTGCCTGTATTTCGTTTGACACGCGTTCCGTTTTCGAAATAATCGCATCATCTTTCGCTAATACGCGTGCATCGCGACTTCTGGGAGGAGGCAGCGCTGGCCGACTACGACGTCTTTGTTATCGGAGGCGGCATCAATGGCTGCGGCATCGCGCGTGACGCGGTGGGCCGCGGGTACAGCGTCTATCTGGCCGAGATGAACGACCTCGCAAGCGGGACGTCCTCGGCAGCGACCAAACTTATTCATGGCGGTTTGCGCTATCTCGAGTTCTACGAGTTCCGGCTGGTGCGCGAAGCGCTGATGGAGCGCGAAATCCTCTGGAAGATGGCACCGCACATCATCTGGCCGATGCGCTTCGTGCTGCCGTTCTTCCCAGGCGGTCAGCGGCCTGCCTGGATGATCCGGCTGGGGCTGTTCCTCTATGACCATATTGGCGGGCGCAAGCTGCTGCCGGCAACGCGCTCGCTTGATATGCGTACCGATCCTGCTGCCAGGCCGCTCAAGCCGCTTTTCACAAAAGCGTTCGAATATTCCGACGGCTGGGTGATGGATTCGCGCCTCGTCGCGCTGAATGCCGTCGATGCTGCCAATCGTGGCGCGGTGATCCGCACGCGCACCAAGGTTGTCGAGGCCACGCGCAACAAGGATGAGTGGCAGGTGACGGTCGAGAATGTGCTGACAGGTGCGCGCGAGACTGTTTCTGCGCGTTTGCTGGTCAATGCCGCCGGGCCATGGGTGGATGATGTGCTGGCAACGGCGATCCACAAGAATGACGTGCACAATGTGCGCCTCGTGCAGGGCAGCCACATCGTGGTGCGCAAGAAGTTCGACGATCCGCGCGCCTATTTCTTCCAGAACAAGGATGGCCGCATCATCTTCGCGATCCCCTACGAGGAGGATTTCACGCTAATCGGGACGACGGATCGCGATTATGATGGCGAACTGACGAAGCCAGAGATCAGCGACGAGGAAATCGACTATCTTTGCGCCGCCGCCAGCGAATATTGCGCTGATCCGGTGAAGCGTGAAGATATCGTCTGGACCTATTCCGGCGTGCGCCCGCTCTATGATGACGGCGCGTCGAAAGCGCAGGAGACCACGCGCGAATACGTGCTGAAGGAAGACACGACGGGCGGGATGGCACCGCTGATCAACAGCTTTGGCGGCAAGATCACTACCTACCGCCGTCTGGCCGAGCACATGCTGGAGAAGATCGAAGCGCTGATCGGCGCGCGCGGCAAGCCGTGGACGGCAACTGCCGTTCTCCCCGGTGGCGAGTTCGGCGTGCACGGTTTTGCGCAGGAAGTCGGCACGTTGCGCGTTGATTTCCCGTTCCTCGAAGACCCGCTGGCGCACCGGCTGGTGCGGCTCTACGGCACCAAGGCGCGCACCTTGCTCGGCAATGCGAAAAGCCTTGACGATCTTGGCCGGAATTTCGGCGCTGATCTCACCGAGGCCGAGGTGCGCTATCTGGTCGAGCACGAATTCGCGCTGACTGCCGATGACATTTTGTGGCGCAGGACCAAGCTCGGCCTGCATCTTTCGAAGGAGCAGGCTGAGGCGCTTGACCTCTATCTCAGCGGTTTCCGGGGTGGTCTGGCCTCGGCGACGGCGAAGTCCGAGAGAAGGGCAAGCTGATGCTGGAGCTGCGCAACGTCTCGAAGCAGGTCGGTGCAGCAACTCACATCCGCGATGTATCGCTGAAACTTGAGCAGGGTTCGCTCAACGTGCTGCTCGGCCCGACGCTGTCGGGCAAGACCAGCCTGATGCGGCTGATGGCGGGGCTGGACAAGCCGACGACCGGCTCGATCTGGTTCGAGGGCAAGGACGTCACCGGAGTGCGCGTGCAGGACCGCAACGTCGCGATGGTCTATCAGCAGTTCATCAATTACCCGGCGATGACGGTCTATGAAAACATCGCCTCGCCGCTGCGGGTTGCCGGTGCTGACAAGGCGCATATCGACAGCGAGGTTCACCGTGCGGCGGACCTTCTGAAGCTCACGCCCTTTCTGGATCGTACACCGTTGAACCTGTCCGGTGGACAGCAGCAGCGCACGGCACTTGCCCGCGCCATCGTCAAGAATGCCCGGCTGGTGCTGCTGGACGAGCCGCTGGCCAATCTGGATTACAAGCTGCGCGAGGAGTTGCGCGAGGAACTGCCGCGCATCTTTGCAGCGACCGGCGCGATCTTCGTTTATGCGACGACCGAGCCGCATGAGGCTTTGCTGCTTGGCGGCAATACCGCGACCATGAGCGAGGGCAGGGTGACCCAGTTCGGCCCGACCATCGAGGTGTTCCGGCAACCGCATGACCTGGTCACCGCGCGCACCTTTGCTGACCCGCCGCTGAACACGATTCGGCTCGACAAGGAGGGCCGTGATTTTGTGCTGGAGGGCGGCGCCCGAATGCCGGTGCCGGTGCAGTTCGAGCGCATTCCGGATGCGCATTACACGCTGGCCTTCCAGCCGCACCATCTGTCGCTGAAGCGGCAGAACAATGAGGCGATTGCGTTGCAGGCGCGGGTGACGGTGACCGAAATCACCGGCTCGGAGAGCTTTGTGCATCTGGCCTTTGGCGAGGCCCGCTGGGTGATGCTGGAGCATGGCATCCTGAGCCTTGAGCCAGACCAAAACGTCACGGTCTATCTTGATCCGCGCCACATGATGGTCTTCGATGGCCACGGGGTAGCGGTGGGTGTTCGCAAGAGGAAGGCAGCCTGATGGCCCGCATCGACCTCGACCATATCCGCCATGCCTATGGGCCGAACCCCAAATCGGACCAGGACTATGCGCTGCGCGAAGTGAACCACGTGTTCGAGGACGGTGGTGCCTATGCGCTGCTCGGGCCATCCGGCTGTGGCAAGACCACGCTGCTCAACATTATCTCTGGCCTGCTGCAGCCATCACACGGCAAGCTGTTGTTTGATGGGCAGGACGTGACGGAGCTCTCGACGCAGGAGCGCAACATCGCGCAGGTGTTCCAGTTCCCGGTGATCTACGACACGATGACCGTGTACGACAATCTGGCCTTCCCGCTGCGCAATCGCGGCGTTCCTGAAGCCCAGGTCGATGCCAAGGTGCGTGAGATCATCAAGATGATCGATCTCGAGGACTGGGCGAAGCGCCGGGCGCGCGGCCTGACCGCCGACCAGAAGCAAAAAATTTCGCTTGGGCGCGGGCTGGTGCGTTCGGACGTCAACGCGATCCTGTTTGACGAGCCGCTGACGGTCATCGACCCGCATATGAAATGGGTGCTGCGCTCGCAGCTGAAGCAGCTGCATGGCCAGTTCGGCTACACGATGGTCTATGTCACGCATGACCAGACCGAGGCGCTGACCTTCGCTGACCATGTCGTGGTGATGTACGAAGGCCAGATCGTGCAGATTGGCACGCCGAAGGAGCTGTTCGAGAAGCCCAAGCACACGTTTGTCGGCTATTTCATCGGCTCGCCCGGCATGAATGTCGTGCCGGTGCAGGTGTCGGGCCGCGACGCCAGGCTGGGCGACCAGACGATCCAGCTGCCGCCCGGTGCTGCGGCCGGCCACGAGGGCGCGCTGGAACTCGGCATCCGGCCGGAATTTGTGCGCATCGGCTCGCTCGGCATGCCGGCGCAGATCCGCAAGGTTGAGGATATCGGCCGCCACAAGGTGGTGCGCGCGACCGTCGAGGGCCGGGAGATTTCTGCGATCCTCGGTGAGGACGAGGAGGTGCCAGCTGCGCCGCGCGTGCGCTTCGATGCCGCCGGCATCAACCTCTACAAGGACAGCTGGCGCGTCGAGCCGGGGAAGGGGGCGTGATGGAGAAGACGTGGAACAACCGCGCCTGGTTCATGGTCCTGCCGGTGCTTTTGCTGGTCGCCTTCTCGGCGGTGATCCCGCTGATGACGGTGGTGAACTATTCGGTGCAGGACACGTTCGGCAACAACCAGTTCTTCTGGGCGGGCGCTGAATGGTTCCAGGAGATGCTGACGTCGAGCCGGTTCTGGGCCTCGTTCTGGCGTGGGCTTGCCTTCTCCGGCATCATCCTTCTGATCGAAATTCCGCTCGGTATTTTCATTGCGCTCAACATGCCGCGCAAGGGCTGGGGCGTGCCGGTCTGCCTGGTGCTGATGGCACTGCCGCTGCTCATCCCGTGGAACGTCGTTGGCACGATCTGGCAGGTGTTTGGCCGCGTCGATATCGGCCTGCTTGGCTACACTCTGAATGCGCTCGGCTTTGACTACAACTACGTGAACGACCCGGTGGATGCCTGGGGCACCGTGATCATCATGGATGTCTGGCACTGGACCAGCCTCGTCGTGCTGCTCTGCTATGCCGGCCTCGTGTCTATCCCGGACGCCTATTATCAGGCCGCCAAAATTGATGGCGCTTCGCGCTGGGCGG
>CAYZQP010000218.1:0-6754 GCA_964480545.1 uncultured Mesorhizobium sp.
TTTATGGGCATGACGCTGACCGGCAAGGTGCAGCCCTACAAGGCAGGCTTTGGCGCGATGATGCCGGATGTGTTCCATGTGCCGTTCCCGACTGAACTCCACGGCACGACGGTTGAGGATTCGCTGGCAGCACTCGACAAGCTGTTCAAGGCTGATGTCGATCCGGCGCGCGTCGCGGCCTTCATCCTGGAGCCTGTGCAGGGCGAGGGTGGGTTCTACGAGGCACCTGCGGTTTTGATGCGAAAGCTGCGCGAGCTCGCCGACCAGCACGGCATTCTGTTAATCGCTGACGAGGTGCAGACGGGCTTTGCCCGCACCGGCAAGATGTTTGCGATGGAGCATCACAACGTCGTCGCCGACCTGACCACGATGGCCAAGGGTCTGGGCGGCGGCTTCCCGATTGCTGCTGTTACGGGCCGCGCCGAGATCATGGATGCGTCGCAGCCCGGCGGGCTCGGGGGCACCTATGGCGGCAACCCGATTGGCATCGCTGCAGCACACGCAGTGCTCGACGTGATCGACGAAGAGAAGCTGTGCGACCGCGCCAACCAGCTGGGCGCGCGGCTGAAGCAGCGGCTGGCCTCGCTGGCCGATGCCGTGCCGCAGATCGTCGATATCCGTGGTCCCGGCTTCATGAACGCCGTCGAATTTGCGACGCCGGGTAGCAAGGCACCGGACGCGGCTTTCGCCAACAAGCTGCGTGAGGTCGCACTGTCGAAGGGCCTGATCCTTCTGACCTGCGGTGTCTATGGAAATGTCGTGCGCTTCCTTGCGCCGATCACCATAGATGATGCAGTGTTCGGCGAGGCGCTGGACATTCTCGAAGAGTCCCTGCGCGAGGTGGCAGCGTAAACTTTTGGAGCGCGGATGAGTCTGGAACGTTTTGGCGAAAGCGACCAGGGCGAGATCTTCCGCGCGACCATTTCCGGTGGCGGGCTGACGGCCAAGATCATCAACTGGGGGGCCGCGCTGCAGGATCTGCGCCTCGACGGCCATA
This sequence comes from uncultured Mesorhizobium sp., assembly GCA_964480545.1. Lineage (GTDB taxonomy): Bacteria > Pseudomonadota > Alphaproteobacteria > Rhizobiales > Rhizobiaceae > Mesorhizobium_G. The sequence goes on from CAYZQP010000218.1 coordinate 998, forward strand.
ACGCGCCGCTGGTGCTCGGGTTCGAGGATTTTGCGCATTACCCCGTGTGGTCATCGCATTTCGGTGCAGTGCCGGGGCGATATGCCAATCGCATCGCCCAGGGGCGTTTTGTTATCGACGGCGAGCGCTACGAGGCGGATCGAAACAATGGCGAGAACAGCCTGCATGGGGGCGCGAAAGGGTATTCGAAACGCGTCTGGCGGTTCGTCGAGACCGGACCGGATTTCGCCACGCTGACCATCCATTCGCCTGACGGCGACATGGGATTCCCGGGTAATCTCGACGCTTCGGTTACCTATCGTGTGAAACCCGGCGGTGTGCTGGCAATGGAACTGACTGCTACCACCGATGCGCCGACGCTGTGTAACCTGACCAATCACAGCTATTTCAATCTTGATGATGGTGGTGCTGGCGACATCAAGCATCATCGCCTGTTGATCGATGCCGCCGCATACACACCTGTCGATGACGCCTTTATACCGACCGGAGTTGTGCAGCCGGTGGAAGGCACCCCGTTCGACCTCAGATTTGCGCAGGAGATCGGTGCAGGAGGCGTCGATTACGATCACAATTTTTGCCTTGCCTCTGGCCGGCGCGCGCTTACGCGCGCTGCCTGGGCGCAAGGCGCGTCATCCGGCGTCGAGATGGAGTGCTGGACCACCGAGCCGGGGGTGCAGCTCTACATTGGCCAGAAGCTGAAACAGGGTATCCCGCCAGGTCTCGACGGCATTTCTTACGAACCCTATGCCGGGTTCTGTCTGGAGGCGCAGGTTTGGCCGGATTCACCCAACCGGCCGTATTTTCCGCAGGCTATACTGAGGCCGGGTGAGACGTACCGGCAGGCGACGGAATACCGGTTCAGATGTGGGTAGAATCCGCAGATCGTTACCCGATTGGCTCCCCCGACGAAGCTGGTTCGATCAATCCCTGAACACGGTGCGCATTGTATCGAAAGGCGCGAGCGCGCCGCGCACCTGCACTACGGCGCCGGCCACCTTGTGCGCCTTGCGTGCGGCCGTGAACGGCTCATGCCCGAGCAGACGGGCGGCAAGGTAGCCGCCGTTGAACGCGTCACCGGCGCCGGTCGTGTCAACCGCGTTGACGCGCGTCGCCGAAATTTCGCGGCTGTCGCCTTCGGAGACAACCAGGCTGGGCTTTTCGCCATTCTTGACGACGATTTCCTTCAAACCGCGCCAGGCCATGCGGGCGGCTGTCACGTCGGGGCTGGTGTCGCCATGCAGCATCTCCTCGTCCGGGTAGGTCGGCAGGGCGATGTCGGTTACCGTGAGTGCCTCGTCTATTGCGGCGCGCGCCGTGGCAATATCGGGCCACAGGCGCGGTCGATAGTTGGGGTCAAACGCAACCCAGACACCGGCGTTGCGTGCTACCCTTAGCGCCGAGATCAGATCGCGACGCGCAGCCGGATCGAGGATCGCCAGTGTGATGCCGGAGAAGTAGATCATCGACCGCCCTGCAAGGCTCCTCGTCAGGGCATCCTTGTCGGAAGCGAGTTGCCGCGCGGCGGCGTCGTTGCGCCAGTAGGTGAAGGAGCGCTCGGCTCCGGTCAGGGTAATGGCGTAGAGGCCAGGGCGTGCGCCCGGAATGATCGGACTTGCTCCGATGCCCATCCCGGACTTTTTCAGAAAGGCGATCTGGTCGCTTGAGAAGGGATCATCGCCGAAGGCGGAGATGTAATCTGTGACGCTGCGGTCCGGGACGAGGCCGCGAATGGCCCACAATGTGTTGAACGTGTCGCCGGCAAACCCGAGCTTCCACTGCCCGTCCTCCTTGCCGGACGCCGAGAGCTCGATCATGCACTCGCCAATCGCCGCAACACTCAATGTCATGGAATAAATGTCCCCCGCTCAGGTTACGCTTACACATCCCGCGCAGACACACCAAGCATTAATGCACCCGCGGTAGAATGTGCTGTTTTCGTTGGGGGCCTGATATGAGCAGCACCGAGGCATCGCGCCTGTTGGCGCTTCAGCAATACGAAATTCTGGGCACGCCGCCCGAGCCGAATTTCGACCGCATCACCAATCTGTCGGGCGTCATTTTCGGCACGGCGTTTTGCACCCTGAACCTGGTCGACGCCGAGCGGCTCTGGATCAAGTCGCACTACGGCATCGAGGTTAGCGAGTTGCCGCGCAGCATGTCGTTCTGCGATTATACTGTGCGTGGTGACGACGTACTGGTGGTACCGGATGCAACTCTCGACTCGCGCTTCAATGAGGCGCCAATTGTAGCGGGGGCACCAAACATTCGGTTCTATGCCGGCGCACCGCTGATCACGCCCGACAATCACCGTATCGGCACTCTGTGCCTGCTGGACCATCGCCTGACCCGCGAGTTTACCGCCGAGGATGGCGCGATTCTCGCCAACCTTGCGGCAACTGCAATGGAACTGATCGAGGCGCGGTCGCGCGAGATCAAGCTGGCGGACATGACGCGGCAGATCAGCCATCTTGCGCATCATGACGCGCTCACAGGGCTGGCGAACCGTCGCCATCTGTCCGAGCAGGCGCAGGCGATTGTCCTGAAAGGTGGTTCCGACGAGGAAGTCGCGCTGCTTTACGTTGATCTCGATGGTTTCAAGGCTGTGAACGACAGCAAGGGCCACCTGGTTGGTGATCAACTGCTGGTCCAGGTTGCCGGTCGCCTGCGGGAAGCGCTGCGGGCAGAAGACACAATCGCGCGCGTTGGCGGCGACGAGTTTGTCATCCTGATGCACCAGCGCGGTGACGTTGCGGCGCGCGCCAGCCTGCTGGCGGCCCGCCTCATCGAACGCATGAGCGACCCGTTCTTTGTCTCGGGCAACATCATCTCGATTGGTGCGAGCATAGGCATCACGGTTGACCGGAATGGAGCAAGCTCGCTGGAGACAATGCTGAGCCAGGCCGACGCCATGCTCTATGAGGTCAAGGCAGCCGGTCGCGGTCACTACCGTTTCGCCGATGTTGAACGGGCGCTGAGCGCGCGGGCGAACTAGACGCTACCTGTCCTTCACGGTTTCCATAGCCACGAAGGTCGACGTCTGCGCGACATGGGGCAGGGCGGAGATGCGCTCGCCCAGCACGCGGCGATAGGCTGCGATGTCGCGGGTGCGCACCTTGAGCAGATAATCGAAGCTTGCCGCCATCATGTGGCATTGCTCGATCTCCGGTGCTGCCTGCACCGCCCTGTTGAAGGCGTCGAGCGCTGCCGAGCGCGTGTCGGACAGCTTCACCTGCACGAAAGCGATATGGCCCTCGCCGATGCGCTCGCGGTCGATGACCGCCGAATAGCCCCGGATGATGCCGTCTTTCTCCAGCTTGCGCACGCGCGCCTGCACCGGCGTTTTGGACAGGCCGACCTTTTCGGCGAGTTCGGCCATGGAAAGCCTGCCATCTCGCCCGAGCGCTGCGAGGATGTTCCTGTCTATGCGGTCCAGATGATCTGTTTCTATCATGTGCGTGGTCCAAAGAGATATTCCTGGCGCATGATATTAGATCGTTTGGGGTAACCTGACCAGATCGTTGGTCCGAACGGTTCTGCCGATTGTGCTACTCCCTCGGCCAGTTTCATATTGCTCCTGCGCCGTGGAGTTGTCCGTGACCAAGCTCGACCAGATCCGCACCGAAATCCGCGCCAATGTCTGGCCCGACGAAGACGCGGCGCTGAAGCGCCTGATCAAGCTGGCAAACCTGAAACCGACCGAGCGCGCCGCGATTTCGGCCCGCGCGGCAGATCTGGTGAAAGCTGTGCGCGACTCGACCGACCCGCGCCTGATGGAGGCGTTTCTGTCGGCGTACGGGCTCTCGACCAAGGAGGGCGTGGCGCTGATGTGTCTGGCCGAGGCGCTGCTGCGCGTGCCCGACGCGGAGACCATGGACGACCTGATCAAGGACAAGATCGCGCCGCATGACTGGTCGGCGCATTCGGGCGAATCGAGCTCGATCTTCGTGAATGCCTCAACCTGGGCGCTGATGCTGACCGGGCGCGTGCTGGACGAGGGCGAAGGCACTGTCGAGCGCACGTTGCGCGCCATGGTGCGCAGGCTTGGCGAGCCGGTGATCCGCACGGCGGTGTCGGCAGCGATGCGCGAGATGGGCGAACAGTTTGTGCTTGGCCGCACGATTGCCGAGGCGCTGAAGCGCGGCAAGCCGATGCTGGAAAAGGGCTACCTCTATTCCTACGACATGCTGGGTGAGGCGGCGCGCACCGGGGCTGACGCATTGCGTTATCTGAAGGCCTATGCGGATGCGATTGCATCGCTGAAGGCGCATTCGAAGGGCGACGACATCCGAAAGAACCCGGGCATCTCGGTGAAGCTCTCGGCGATCCATCCGCGCTATGAGGTGTCGCAGCGCGAGGCGATGCTTCCGGTGATGGCCGAGCGGATTTTGTCGCTGGCGCTGGCCGCCAGGGATGCCCGCATGGGTCTGAACATTGACGCCGAGGAGGCCGACCGGCTCGATCTCTCGCTCGATGTGATTGAGGCGGTGCTGTCCGACAAGCGGCTCGCTGGATGGGACGGGTTTGGTATCGTGGTGCAGGCCTATGGTCCGCGCTGCGCCTTTGTCATCGACTGGCTGCATGCGCTGGCCGAAAAGCTCGACCGCAAGATCATGGTACGCCTCGTGAAGGGTGCCTATTGGGATACCGAGGTGAAGCGCGCACAGACGCTAGGGCTGGCCGGCTATCCGGTGTTTACGCGCAAGCCGAATACGGATGTGTCCTACATTGCCTGTGCGCGAAAACTGCTGGGCTTTCGCGACCGCATCTATCCGCAATTTGCCACGCATAATGCGCATACGATGGCCGCGATCCTTGGCATGGCGGATGACCGGGACTCGTTTGAGTTCCAGCGCCTGCACGGCATGGGCGAGGCACTGCATGAGGCGGTGCGCGAGGCCGAGGGCACGCGCACGCGTATCTATGCCCCGGTCGGCTCGCATTCCGACCTGCTGGCCTATCTGGTGCGCCGCCTGCTGGAGAATGGCGCGAATTCCTCCTTCGTGCACCAGTTGACCGATGAGGACGTGCCACCGGAGGCGATTGCGCGCGATCCGTTTGAGGTGGTGGCGGGACAGGGGCCTGCGGCCAATCCGGCGATCCCGAAACCATCTGCCATCTTTGGTGCGGGGCGCAAGAATTCGCAGGGTTGGGATGTGACCGATTTCAACACGCTGGCCGCGCTCGACAAGGCAAAGCCGGGTTTTGCGAAGAAGGCGCAGTGGAAGGCAGGCAAGGCATCTGGCGCGCGCGAGGTGATCAATCCGGCCGAGCTCTCAGATGTCGTCGGCAGGGTTGGCGAGGTGTCGGCCAGGGATGTGGCTACGGCGGTGGGCGCTGCGGTCAAGGCGCAGCCGGGCTGGGCCAAACTGCCAGTGAAGAAGCGCGCGGCGATCCTGGAGAAAGCAGCCGATCTCTACGAGGCGCATGCAGTCGAGTTTTTCGCGCTGGCAACACGCGAGGCGGGCAAGACGCTGGCCGATGGCGTGGCGGAAGTGCGCGAGGCGATCGATTTCCTGCGTTACTACGCGCAGCAGGCGCGGCGCCTGTTTGGTCAGCCGGAAAAGTTGCCGGGACCGACCGGTGAATCCAATGAGCTGCATCTGCACGGCCGTGGCGTGTTCGTCTGCATCAGCCCGTGGAACTTCCCGCTGGCGATCTTCGCCGGTCAGGTGGCCGCTGCGCTGGTCGCCGGCAACGCGGTGATCGCCAAGCCTGCCGAGCAGACCACGCTGGTTGGCTACACGGCGGTCAAGCTGC
>CAYZQP010000219.1:0-6748 GCA_964480545.1 uncultured Mesorhizobium sp.
TCCGTCGATTGGCCACCTTCCGCCCGAGGGACCGCCCGAGATTGCCTTCGTTGGCCGCTCGAATGTCGGCAAGTCGTCGCTGATCAACGCCCTGCTCGGGCAGAAGGGCCTTGCCCGCACCTCCAACACGCCGGGCCGCACCCAGGAGCTCAACTATTTCGTGCCGGACGGCTATTCCGGCGAGGCCGGTGACCTGCCGCCCTTCGCGCTGGTGGATATGCCGGGCTACGGCTACGCGCAGGCGCCGAAGGATCAGGTCGATGCCTGGACCAAACTCGTCTTCGACTACCTGCGGGGCCGCACGACCCTCAAGCGCGTCTATGTATTGATCGACGCCCGCCACGGCATCATGAAGAAGGATGACGAGGTGCTCGGTCTGCTCGACAAGGCGGCCGTGTCCTACCAGATCGTGCTGACCAAGACCGACAAGGTCAAGGCGGCCGGCGTGCCGCGCCTGATCGAGGAAACAGCGCTGAAGGTGAAAAAGCGCCCGGCAGCCTTTCCCGAGATCCTGGCGACCTCTTCGGAAAAATCCGAGGGTGTGGAAGAACTGCAGGCTGCCATCAATCGGGCGGTGCAGGGGCTGTAGTCACCCCTAAGCGGGACGTTTCCCGTAAGCCCGCAAGAACACCTCAACGCCGGAGCGCACGATGTGCTCGATCTCGTCCTGCTGCGGGGGCTCGGGGCGGAAGCTGAACAGCCGCTGTCTGAGCACACCGGCCAGCATCAGGTCCGAGAGCTGGTAGGCGGCGAGATCGAGGTCGTCGATCTCGAGCAGGCCGCGTGCGACGGCTCCTTCCAGAAACGCCATCATCCGGTTGTGCCCCTGATAGGGCCCGCGTTGATAGAAGCGCGCGCCAAGCTCGGGCATGCGTTCGCAGGCGCCGATCACGATGCGTTGCGCCATCACCACGCGCACCGATGAGAGTTTGGTGACAAGCTGTACGCCAAAGGCGATGAGCGACGAGCGCAGGTCGCCCTTGTTCAACAGCTCGTAGAGGTTGTTGAACGCGTCGCCGCGCTCTTCCTCGATCAGCGCCTCGAACAGCTCTTCCTTGTTGGCGAAATAGACATAGATCGTGCCCTTGGAGACCCCGGCCTCACGCGTGATGTCGTTCATCGACGCCGCGTCGAAACCCATGCGCAGGAACACCGCGCGCGCACCGTCGAGTATCTGCTTGCGCTTGGCCGGATCCTGCCCTGCAGCAGGGCGTCCACGAGGAGTCTCGTCCAGAGTGATCTCGGCAGCCTGCGTCATTTTATCCTTCGTAACCTTAAATCGAACCGTACGGTTCGATTGTTCTTGATATGACCTCGTGACTGGATTATGTCAAATCGAACCGAACGGTTCAGTTCAATTCTTCTTGAAGGCGACGGCAATGGCATCGGCCAACTCGAACAGCGCGACGGTTCGCGCCCTCCCGACGGCGAATGACGACTCGGCTGGCGCGGTGCTGGAGCGGTCGCCGCCGACCGGGCCAGTTGATCCACAGCCGGCGGTCAGCGAGGCCCCTGCCACGGTTGAACCCGCAGTTGCTGTAACAGCCACCAAGAAGAAGCGCTCGGCGCGCTCGTTCGTTCTGCCTATCGTGGTGCTCGGATTGCTTGGCGCTGCAGGCTGGTACGGCCATGCGTACTGGACCGACGGCCGCTTCATGGTGTCAACCGATGACGCCTACATTCAGGCCGACATGAGCTACGTATCGCCGAAGATTTCCGGCTATGTTTCGGCGGTCAACGTTCAGGAAAACCAGCAGGTCAAGGCGGGCGAACCGCTCTTCACCATCGATGGTGGCGACTACCAGATCGCCGTCGATCAGGCTTCCGCCCAGATCGCCACGCTGGACAAGACGCTGGCCCGCATTGACGCCCAGACCCTTGCCGCGCAGGCGGCGCTGCAGCAGACCAATGCGCAGAAAACCTCGGCGCAGGCCTCAGCCGACAATGCCGGCCGCACGCAGGACCGCATCGCCCAGCTTCTGAAAACGAGAGTCGCAACCCAGTCGCAGGCCGACGACGCCCGCACGGCGGTGGCACAGGCCAACGCCGCTCTCGCTGCAGCCGACGCACAGATTTCGGCCGCCTCCGCCAACATCGGCGTGCTCGAGGCGCAGCGTGCCGAAACTGCCTCGACCCGCGCCACGCTGGAACTCACCAAGGCTAAAGCAGAGCGCGACCTGTCTTTCGCGGTGATGAAGGCGCCGTTTGACGGCGTCGTCGGCAACCGCTCTGTTGAGGCAGGCGATCTCGTCAGCCCCGGCCAGAAGCTTGCGGCGATCATTCCGCTCAACAAGCTCTACATCGTCGCCAACTTCAAGGAGACCCAGCTCGCCCAGATCGTGCCCGGCGAGAAGGTGCGCATCACGATTGACGCGCTGGACGGCGAGACAATTGACGGCACCGTGTCGTCGCTCGCACCTGCGACCGGCTCGCAATTTTCCATGCTGCCGCCCGAAAACGCGACCGGTAATTTCACCAAGGTGGTGCAGCGCGTTCCCGTGCGCATCGAGTTGCCGCAGGACGTACTGGCTTCCGGCCACCTGCGCGCCGGCCTGTCCACCGTGGTGGATGTCGATACCCGTACCGCACCAGGCGCGCCAGGCAATTAGGGCCTGGCTCAGGGACAACGGCCATGGCTGCCCAGGCAATCACCGCAGGGTCTCCCGGCACGGCTCCGGTGCAAGCGGCTGCGCCTGCCGAAGACACGATCTCGACACGCCGCATGCTGGCGTTCTTCGCCATGGTGTTCGGCATGTTCATGGCGATCCTGGATATCCAGATCGTCTCGGCCTCGCTGGCCGAAATCCAGGCCGGCCTGTCCGCCAGTTCAGATGAAATCCCGTGGGTGCAGACCTCCTATCTGATCGCTGAAGTCATCATGATCCCGCTGTCGGGCTTCCTGTCGCGCATGATGTCGACGCGTGTGCTGTTCACCATCTCCGCCGCCGGCTTCACCGCCGCCAGCGCGCTCGCCGCCACCGCTACCAATATCGACCAGATGATCCTCTATCGCGCCCTGCAGGGCTTTATCGGCGGCGGCATGATCCCCTCAGTCTTTGCGGCAGCGTTCACGATCTTCCCGCCGTCGAAGCGCGCCATCGTCTCACCGATGATCGGCCTGGTGGCGACGCTGGCTCCCACCATCGGCCCCACCGTCGGCGGCTATCTGAGCCATGCCATGTCGTGGCACTGGTTGTTCCTGATCAACGTCATTCCCGGCATCCTGGTCAGCATTGCCGCCTGGACACTGATCGACTTCGACAAGCCGAACTGGAAGCTGTTCGACAAGTTCGACTGGTGGGGTCTGGCCGGGATGGCGGCGATGCTCGGCTGCCTGGAATTTGTGCTGGAGGAAGGCCCGGGCAATGACTGGCTGCAGGATGATGCCGTGCGTATCTGCGCGATCGTCATGGTCACCGGCGCAGTGATATTCTTCTATCGCGCCTTCACACGCGAGGAGCCGATTGTCGACCTGCGCGCCTTCGCCAACATGAATTTTGGCCTGGGCTCGCTGTTCTCCTTCTGCATGGGCATCGGCCTCTATGGCCTCACCTATCTCTATCCGGTGTTCCTCGGTCGCATCCGTGGCTACGACTCGCTGATGATCGGCGAGGCCCTGTTCGTCAGCGGTCTCGCCATGTTCTTCACCGCGCCGATCTCCGGCTTCCTGTCGCGGAAGATGGACCTGCGGCTGATGATGACAATAGGGCTGGTCGGTTTCGCCGCCGGCACCTGGCGCATGACGCACCTCACCGCCGACTGGGACTTTTGGGAGCTGCTTGTTCCGCAAATCCTGCGCGGCGTTTCGATGATGCTGTGCATGGTTCCCATCAACAACATCGCGCTGGGCACGCTGCCACCAGAGCGCATCAAGAATGCGGCTGGTCTCTTCAACCTGACCCGCAACCTTGGTGGCGCGGTTGGCCTTGCGGTCATCAACACCATCCTGATCAACCGCAACGCATTTCACTACGAGCGACTGGCCGAAAATGTGCAGTGGGGAAATCCGGCAGCGGAAAACATGCTGCAGGGCCTGACGCAGAACTTCTCGCGATATCCCGGCGTCGATGCCAATGCGCTGGCAATGTCGCGCATCGCAGTCCTGGTTCAGCAGCAGGCCACGCTGCAATCCTTCATCGACGTGTTCTTTCTGCTGACGGTGCTGTTCCTGGTTCTGGCACCGCTCACCATGATCATCGCCAAACCCGCACCAGCTGGCGGTGGTGGCGGCGGGCACTAGGTGGAGAGCTACACGACTGGCTGTTGCTTCAGCCTGATCCTCTGCAGGCCTTCGACGCCCTCGAACCGGATCGAGCCGCTATCTGCCGCAGCTACACCGTTGGCTATCCAGCCCCGCTCCTGCCCCCGACGGTAGTGCTCGCGCTCTATGGCGGGATCGGCGTGTAGCCGAGCAGCGGAGCTACCGAGCTTCAGATGAACCAGCCATCCACTGATCTCGTGGTTCTCGAATGCATGGGGCAAGAACTCGTGCGAGGAGCCAGTGAAGTACCTGTCGGCGCGGTGGCGAACCATCGGATATTTCACAAGTCTGGAGGTTGCCTTCCCGCCGGACATGCGCCACCTCGGCCCACCGCCGAGTTCTGCATAGCCGTTTGGCAGCCGCTCACCCAGCGTGTAGCTGGCAAGATCATGAGACGCCACGCGCAGTGCGGCTTCAATCTCTGAGGGAGAACGCGCACTCCAGACCAGTTCATCGTCATAGTTGTAGAGATCGATCAGAGGAGCATAGAGGTAGGTTTGTCCGGCGCGATCCAGATTGGCAGCCAGCGACTGTATGGAGCCCGGCTCCGACATTCCCGGGAAATAGAGCAACTCGTCTGCGTCGACAAACAGAGTCCACTTGTTCCGGCCATGCTCATGCATCAGCCGGTTGACCCAGCCAATGCCGTAGAGCGACTGCCGGTAGCTTTGCGTGGTGGAGTAGACTGTGACATCAGGCTGCTCGCACAGATACTGCAAGGTGCCGTCGACGGAACCATTGTCGATGATCCTGAACTCCCCAACGCCAAGGCTACGATAGTGCGCCAGCCAGACCGGCAGACGTTGCAGTTCGTTTCGCGCGGTCAGTACCGCCATGACATTACCACGGGGGGCTGCCGTTGCGGCCTGGACGAGCGTCAGCGTGGCGTCGTCCGTTGCCCTGACTGCAGGACGATAGCGTGACCGGCGCAAGGCTGCACGGAACTGCTCGCGAAACGGGCCGACCATGCCCATGTACCAGGCCTGGGTCTGCAGCCAACGATGGATGCCCTTGAGGCTAGTCGGCAGGTCGTTTGAGATCGGCAAACTCATGGCTCATCCAGCAGCGCGATGCAGGGTTACAGCGTTATTGCAGAGAGTTGTGACAGAGTTATTGCAGAGATTTGCAGGGCGGCAGCCAGCGATGGATGGCCCTTGAGGCGAGTCGGCAGGTCGTTTGAGATCGGCAAACTCATGGATCAATCCAGCAGCGCGATGCAGGGTTACAGCGTTATTGCAGAGAGTTGCAGGGCGCAAGCCGGATCAGCCACCGCTGGTCTCCGGACCGATGCCAAGCAGCGCGCTGAGGAGCGACACGGTCATCAGCGAGGCAATCAGCATCGCGGCAAAAACCGCGCTGGCAACACCCGGGCCCTTGCCTATGACGGCGTTGGTGAGCCGCCACATCAGCACGCAGGTCAGGATGAACAGCGCAAACAAAAGCGGGTCCAGCAGGCTGGAGCCGGGCGACAGCAGTGACAGGACGGCCATCGGCAGCATGATCCAGGCGACAAGTACCGAAGCCCAGTTGGTGGCGACGACATAGGCGACAAAGCGGTCGCCCAGGCCGGCTGGCTTCGCAGCAAAGGCAAGCGCCACGAGCGGGAGTATCCAGGCCGCGAGATCGACAATGGCATAGGCGATCAACAGCGTTGTGCGGGTGCCGGCATAGGTCCCGCTCGCAAGGCGCTCGTTGGCCAGCGCTATCCACATCAGAAGCATCGGCGGCAGCGCAACCAGTATGGCGTAGAAGGACGTCCAGAAACCATCGACGCTCAGATCGAGCTGGCGCATCCCGTCGGGCTTGCCCGTCATCAGCCGCCAGGCGGCCGCAACATATTGCTGGATCGCCTCCGCCGATGGCATCAGCCGAACCAGTCTTTCAGGAAGCGCTGGTAGATCTGGGTCAGCGTTTCGAGGTCGGCGATATCGACGCGCTCATCGACCTGATGGATCGTCCTGTTGACCAGACCGAACTCCACCACCGGGCAGTAATCCTTGATGAAGCGCGCATCTGACGTGCCGCCGGAGGTCGAGAGTTTCGGCTTGCGTCCAACCACCGCGTCGACGGATTTTGTCAGTGTCTCGACCAGCTTCTCGTCTTTGGTCAGGAACACATGGCTCGGCCGGTCACGCCACACCAGCTCATACTGGATCGGGTCCTTACGGCCCTTGCGCCAGGTCTTCTTGCCCGACGCCTTGTCCAGCCGGTTGTGGATTTCGGCCTGCAGCGTCTCGTCCGTCCAGGTGTCGTTGAAGCGGATGTTGAAATTGGCCTTGGCGCGCGCCGGAATGACATTGGCGGCGGGGTTGCCGACATCAACCGTGGTGACCTCCAGATTGGTCGGCTGAAAATTCGCCGTGCCCTCGTCCAGCGGCGGCACCATCAGCGCGTTCAACAGCGTCATCATTCCGCGCACCGGATTGTCAGCCAGTTGCGGATAGGCCGAGTGGCCCTGCACGCCCTGCACGGTGACCACACCGGAAA